>JAYUFT010000162.1:0-15150 GCA_043738605.1 Candidatus Dormiibacterota bacterium
CTCCCAGAGCTCTCGCGGGACCAGGATCGGAAACAGCGAGCGGGCGCCGGCGGTGCTCAGCGGGTTGGTCAGGGACGAAAGGCCGACGATGATCAGGAGCACGGCCGGTGGCAGCGAGTGAATGGCCGAGAGTCCCGCGATGAGGCCGACGGACACTGCGGCGATCACATAGTCGAGCACCACCAGGCGGGCGCGGCCTTTGCGGTCGAGCAACGCCCCCGCCAGGGGTGAGACCAGCAGTCCGGGAAAGATCGCAAGGAAGGCTGTGGCGCCCGCCAGCTGAGGCGAGTGGTAGCGCGTGAGGACGAAAAGGATGAGAGCGATCGTCACCATCGTCCCGCTCACACGCGCAAGCAGGAGACCCGCGTAAAGACGCGCGAAGCCAGGCACGCGCATCAGCGCGCGATATCCGGGTCGAGGCTGCTGGCTCAGCCGACCGGTACCTTGGCGCGAGTCCGCGTGGCGGCGCGGGCAGGCCGGGCGGCACTCTTCCCCCTCTCAAGGATCTTCCGGAGGTACTCGCCGGTGGCGGAGGCGGGCATGCGCGTGAGCTGCTCTGGAGTCCCCTCTGCGATCACGTAGCCGCCCTTCTCTCCGCCCTCGGGCCCGAGGTCGATGAGCCAGTCTGCGGTCTTCAATACGTCGAGGTTGTGCTCGATCACCACCACCGTGTTGCCATGGTCGACGAGGCGGTGCAGCACCACCAGGAGTCGCTCGACGTCGGCGTAGTGAAGGCCCGTCGTCGGTTCATCGAGCAGGTAGAGGGTGCGTCCGGTGTCTCTTCGCGAAAGCTCCGCAGAGAGCTTCACCCGCTGGGCCTCGCCACCCGAAAGCTGCGTCGCCGGCTGGCCGAGACGGATGTAACCGAGGCCGACGTCCTGCAGGGTGCGGAGCTTGGTCTTGATCCGCGGCACGTTCTCGAAAACCTCCAGCGCTTCATCGACGGTGAGCTCGAGAACGTCAGAGATCGAGTGCCCGCGGAACTTGACCTCCTGCACCTCACGCGAGTAGCGGGTGCCGTGGCACACCTCGCATGGCACGTAGACGTCCGGAAGGAAGTGCATCTCGATCTGGATGATCCCGTCCCCCTGGCAGGCCTCGCACCGGCCGCCCCGAACGTTGAAGCTGAAACGCCCCGGCTTGTATCCGCGCATCTTCGCCTCTGGCAGCTGGGCGAACAGGTCCCGCATGTACGTGAACATGCCGGTGTACGTGGCCGGGTTGGAGCGCGGCGTGCGGCCGATCGGCGACTGGTCGATGTCGATGGCCTTGTCGAGATGCTCGAGCC
This sequence comes from Candidatus Dormiibacterota bacterium, assembly GCA_043738605.1. GTDB lineage: Bacteria > Chloroflexota > Dormibacteria > Dormibacterales > Dormibacteraceae > Palsa-872. The sequence goes on from JAYUFT010000162.1 coordinate 1,289, forward strand.
CTTCGATCGCGCGGTGCGCGCCTGGCCGATCCTTGGCCTTGTAGAAGTACTGCGCGACCTTGCGGCTGAGGATGTCGGTGACGAACGATGACTTGCCCGAACCGCTGACGCCCGAGACGCCGACAAAGCAACCGAGCGGAATCTTTATGTCGATGTCCTTCAGGTTGTTCGCGCGCGCGCCGCGGATGACCAGCTTCTTGCCGTTGCCCTCTCGCCGGCGCTTGGGGATGGGGATCTCGCGATCACCGCGCAGAAACGCAGCCGTTATCGAATTGGGATCCTTGAGCACTTCTTCCACGGTGCCGGCCGCGATGATCTGGCCTCCATGCTCGCCGGCCGCCGGGCCGATGTCGACCATGTAGTCGGCGGACCTGATGGTCTCCTCATCGTGCTCGACGACGATCAGCGTGTTGCCAAGGTCGCGCAGTCGCAGCAGCGTGTTGATCAGGCGGCGGTTGTCACGCTGGTGAAGCCCGATCGACGGCTCGTCCAGGATGTAGAGGACGCCCATCAGCTTTGAGCCGATCTGCGTCGCCAGGCGGATGCGCTGCGACTCTCCGCCGGACAGCGTGTTCGCCGGTCGCTCGACAGTGAGGTATTCAAGCCCGACGTCGATCATGAACTGGAGGCGCTCGCGGATCTCCTTGAGGATTCCACGAGCGATCAGCTGCTCGCGCTCGGTGAGCTCGAGGGTGTCGAAGAAGGCGATCGCGGCGCTGATCGAGAGCCGGCAGACCTCCGCGATGTTCTGCGTGGCCACTGTGACCGCGAGCGACTCGGGCTTGAGGCGTTGTCCCTTGCACGCCGGACACGGCTTGTCCGCCATGTATCGCTCCAGCTCGGCCTTCAGAAACTCCGACTCGGTCTCCTGGTAGCGGCGCTGCAAGTTGGCGACGACACCCTCGAATGGAGCCTCGTACCACCGCTCGTGCCCGTACTGGTTCTTGTAGCCGAAGCGGATCTTTTTTTCGCCCGTGCCGTTGAGCAGGGCGTCGCGGTGCGGCTTGCCCAGCTTTGACCATGGCTTGTCCATGTCGATGCCGAAGTACTTGCTCACGGTTTCCAGCAGTTCCGGGTAAAAGAACTGCGAGCGACTCCAGGCCGCGATGGCGCCCTCGCGCAGTGATAGTGAAGGGTCGGGCACGACCAGGTCGCCGTCGACGACGAGCCGGAACCCGATCCCGGTGCACACGGGGCATGCGCCGTGTGGGCTGTTGAACGAGAAGTTGCGCGGCTCGGGCTCCGCCACACTCGTCCCGTCGTACGGACACATGTAGTCCTGCGACATCTGGATCTCTTCCCCGGAAGTGGGGACGATGATCACCGAGCCACCGCCCAGCCTGGCCGCGGTTTCGATCGATTCGACGAGCCTGGTTCGCTGTTCGGGACCGACGACGATCCTGTCCACCACGACCTCGATGTCGTGTTTCTTGTTCTTGTCGAGCGGGATCTTCTCGCCCAGCTCGTACAGGCTGCCGTCGACGCGAACACGCACGAAGCCCGACTTGCGCACGTCCTCGATGAGCGACCGGTACTCGCCCTTGCGGCCCTTGACCACGGGGCCCAGAACCATCACCCGCATGCCGACGGGCAGCTTTTCGACATGGTCGGCCATCTGGTCGACGGTCTGCCTACGCACCTCGCGGCCGCACACCGGGCAGTGAGGGATCCCGATCCGCGCGTACAGGAGCCTTAGGTAGTCATACACCTCGGTCACCGTGCCCACGGTCGATCGCGGGTTCTTCGACGTGCCCTTCTGGTCGATGGAGATCGCGGGCGACAGGCCTTCGATCGTGTCGACGTCCGGCTTCTCCATCTGCCCGAGGAACTGGCGCGCGTAGGACGAGAGGGATTCGACGTAGCGGCGCTGGCCTTCCGCGTAGATCGTGTCGAAGGCGAGCGACGATTTGCCTGAGCCCGACAGGCCGGTGAAGACGACGAGCTTGTCCCGCGGAATCGTCAGCGAGACGTTCTTGAGGTTGTGCTCTCGCGCCCCGCGAATCGTTATGTGGTCAATGGGCACCCGTGTCTATTCCTTTTCTCGTTTGACCGCAAACGTTCCGCTTGCAGTCGCGACCAGCTTTCCGTTTCTGTCTTCGACCCGGCACTCAGTGACGACTGTCCGGCGACCGGTATGGACAACCTTTCCGGTAGCGCGCAGGCTCTCGCCAATCTTCGCCGCGTTAATGAAGTTGAGCTTGAGGTCGAAGCTCGTCGCGCGAACGACGCCAGGCTTGATGGTGTGCACCGATCGCCCCATCGCCGAATCGGCAAGGCTGCTGATGATACCGCCGTGCACAAAGCCGGAAGAGTTCGCCATATCGTCGGTGGCGGTCATCTCCACTGTCGCTGTCCCCTCACCCGTTTCGACCAGCTGCAACCCCAACCACGCCCACGCGCGCGACGGCGCAACGTTGACTTCACTCACGTCCCTGTCCCTCCGGCACCGGCATGCAGGTCGAGGTCGCTTTGGCGACCAGCCTGCCGTTGGAGTCCAGCACGTCAGCCTCGCTAAATAACAAGGTCCGCTTCATCTCCACAACGCGACCCACCGCACGGATCCGGCCCGAGATCACGGGCCGGATGAAGTTGATCTTCAGCTCGATCGTCGTATTCCACATGCCGTCCTCTTGAAGGGTCGCCAACGACATGCCCATCGCCGCATCGGCGATCTGCGTGATCACGCCACCCTGCACCACCCCACCCCCGTGGCGATGCTCCGGTCCCGCCTCGAGCTCGAGCACAACACGCCCTGGCTCGGCCTCAGTGATCCGAGCCCCGAGCGTCTTCATCCAGCCGTCGGGCGCAGCCGCCAGCAACTCCTTGGCGCGACGGTCGTTCTGCACGCCTACCTGCGACGTCCGCGTCGCGAGTCCCAGTTACGCACCATCGTCTTCTGCCTCGGCGCAGCGGCGATCGCCAGAGCGACGTCGGCGTCGTTCTCTTTGACCGACTCCTCTCCCGACAGCCGCTTGCGCAGCGCGATGATCCGGTCGCGCACGCGTGCCGCGTCCTCGAACTGCAGCTCCTTCGAGAGCCTGCGCATCTCCTTCTCGAGGTCGCGAACTATCGCGAGCAGGTCTTCCCGCGGCACGCCCGCACCCGCCATCAGCTCGACGGCGTCGGCCTGCAGGTCCTTCTCCTTGATCTCCAGGGCGTAGATCGCCTTCTTCACGCTCGCCGGCGTGATGCCGTGCTCAGCGTTGTACGCGATCTGCCGGTTGCGCCGTCGTTCCGTCTCGTCGAGCGCCTGGCGCATCGAGTCGGTGATCTTGTCGGCGTACATGACCACGTGCCCATCGACGTTTCGCGCCGCACGGCCGATGATCTGGATGAACGACCTGAACGCGCGCAGGTATCCCTCCTTGTCCGCATCGAGGATGCCGATGAACGCAACCTCGGGCAGGTCGAGCCCCTCTCGCAACAGGTTGATGCCGACCACGACATCGACCGCCCCCGTGCGCAGGTCGGTGAGGACCGAGATCCTCTCCATTGCGTCGAGCTCCGAATGGAGGTACTTGACCTTGACCCCGAATTCGCGCAGGTAGTCGGCAAGGTCCTCGGCGAAACGCTTGGTCAGGGTCGTCACCAATGACCGTTGTCCGAGCTCGGTTCGCTTCTTGACCTCGGCGAGCAGGTCGTCGATCTGTCCTGTCGTCGGCCTCACCTCGACTGTCGGGTCGACGAGGCCCGTCGGCCTCACCACCATCTCGACGGTCTGCTGCGCGCGCCGCATCTCGTAGGGCCCAGGCGTCGCGGACACGTAGATCACCTTGCCCGCGCGCTCCTCCCACTCGTCGAAGCTCAAAGGGCGGTTGTCGAACGCGCTCGGCAGCCGGAACCCGTACTCGACCAGCGCTGCCTTGCGGGAGCGGTCGCCACCCAGCATGCCGCCGATCTGCGGAACTGCCACGTGTGATTCGTCGACGAAGATCAGCGTGTCGTCGGGCAAGAAGTCGAGCAGCGTGTAAGGCGCGTCACCAGGTTGCCTTCGCGTCAGGTGTCGCGAATAGTTCTCGATCCCGGCGCAGGTTCCGGTCTCGCGCAGCATCTCGAGGTCGAAGTTCGTCCGCTGGCGCACGCGTTGGGCCTCGAGCAGCTTGCCATGCTCCTCGAACCACCTGCAGCGCTCGTCGAGCTCGGCCTCGATGTCCACCATCGCGAGTCGGAGCTTGTCGGCGGGAGTCACGTAGTGCGATGCAGGGAAGACCGTGAACTCGTTGCGCGGTCCCAGGATCTCACCGGTCACCGCATCGAGCTCCTGGATCCTTTCGATCTCATCGCCGAAGAACTCGACCCGATACACCTTCTCCTCGTTTGAGGGCACGAGGTCGACGACATCGCCGCGAACGCGGAAGCGAAGACGGGCCAGGTCGTAGTCATTGCGCTCGTAGAGCATCTCGGTGAGCTTGCGCAGGAACACCTCACGCCGGATCGTCTGGCCCTTCTCGACATGGAGCGACTCGCCCATGTAGTCCTCGACCGAGCCGATGCCGTAGATGCAGCTGATGCTGGCCACAACGAGCACATCGCGTCGCGTCATCAGCGACTGCGTGGTCGAGTGCCTCATGCGGTCGATCTCATCGTTCCGGCTCGAGTCCTTCTCGATGTATGTATCGCTCCGAGCGATGTAGGCCTCGGGCTGGTAGTAGTCGTAGTAGCTGACGAAGTACTCGACCGCGTTGTCCGGCAGGAGACGCCGGAACTCGGCGCACAGCTGGGCGGCCAGGGTCTTGTTCGGGCTGAGCACCAGGACCGGGCGCTGGAGCTGCTCGACGGCCCACGCCATGACGTTCGTCTTGCCACTTCCGGTCACGCCGGCCAGGACCTGTTGGGTCAGGCCCGACAGGACGCCTTCAACCAGCTTGGCGATCGCTTGAGGCTGGTCGCCAGCGGGCTCAAAGGGTGCGTCGACACGAAAGCGGGAGGCCATGTGGACCTCTAATTCTAGGGCGAACTAACGTTCGAAAGGATCGCGACCACGACCACCGCTCACGGTAGGGACAGGATCAAAGCGTCGACGATCGAGCCGGCCGTGATGCCCTGATCCCCGGGCGGGACCCGCACGAGGGCGTGGGCTCCCGCCAGCGACATCAAGCGCGATGACGATTGCGAGCCCGTGGTCTCGGCCACGAGCTCACGACCCTCTCGGTGAAGGGTCACACGCTGGTATTCGGTGCGATCGGCGCTCGCGCGTGCGTCGTAGGCCAGGCGCACGGGCAGGGTCGGGCGCTGCAAAGAGGCGAAGCCCTGCATCTTGCGTAACGCCGGCCGCACGAACACCTCGAAGGTGACCAAGGAGGAAACGGGGAAACCAGGCAACCCAAACGCGAGCTTCTCCCCTCCGGCAGGTCCGGACACCGGCAGCGTGGCGAAGGTGAAGGGCTTGCCCGGCTTCAGCTTCACCCTGCCGACGTGCACGGATCCGAGCGATTCGAGCAGCGGCTTGATCAGGTCGTGAGTCCCGACCGACACCCCACCGGACGTCACCAGCACGTCGACCTCGCGCAGCGCGTCGACGACGAGCTTGCGCAACGCCTCAGGTTCGTCGGGGCCGATGCCCAGGCTGCGAACCTCAGCGCCGGCCTCGCGCAGCGCGGCCAGCAGGGCCCACCGGTTCGAATCGACGATCTGTCCGCGCCCAGGCTTCTCCCCCACCTCGACCAGCTCATCGCCCGTGGACAGGAGTGCCACCCGCGGCCGCCTGCGGACAGGCAGCCTGGGGAAGTTGAGCGCAGCCGCCAATCCGAGCTCAGCGGCCCCAAGCTGCGTGCCCGCCCCCATCACGGTCTCCCCCGCTCGAAGGTCGGCGCCGGGAGCGTGGAAGTTGGTGCCGGCGCGAAGCGGTTTGGGTGTCGTCACCACCTCGCCAGACAGCTGCACGTCCTCGACCATCACCACGCAGTCGGCGCCGTCGGGCAGCACCCCGCCGGTCAAGATGCGGGCGGCGGTGCCGACCTGGATGGTGCCGGTGAACGGCCTGCCAGCGGCGGATTCGCCAACGACACGCAGCGGCTTGCCGGCGTCAGCCGCGCGCACCGCATAACCATCGACGGCGCTGGCAGGAAACTGGGGTAGCGAAGCGGGCGCCACCAGGTCCTCGGCCAGCACCCGTCCGATGCAGTGCGCCAGCGCCACGCGCTCGATGCCGAGGACGGGGGTCCGTTCGAGCACGAGCGCAGCGGCCTCGTCGACCTCAATCAGGGGATAAGTTGACGCCCTCACGCGGCTTGTCGGCGGCTACTCGTAGCGCAGGGCTTTGACTGGGTCCTGGAGGCCCGCTCGCACGGCTGGCAGCAGACCACTCACGGTGCTGAGCAGCACCGCCAGGACCAGCGCCGCCACCACGACCCATGCGTCGGTTCGGAAGACGTCAAGACCTCCAGAGGCGATGCCCTGGGTGAGCCGATCGACTGCCGTGTTGCCGACCCGGGCAAGGGCCACAGCGATCACGGTTCCGATGAGCCCGCCGGCAAGCCCGATCACGGCAGCTTCGGCAACGAAGAGAAGAAGCACGTCGCGACGCCGTGCGCCCAGCGCTTTGAGCACCCCGATCTCCTTGGTCCGCTCCAGCACCGCCGTGTACATCGTGTTGGCAATGCCGAGACAGGCGAGCATCAGCGCCACGATGGCCAGGCCGAGCAATGCGAGCCGCAGCCTGGAGAGCAAGTCTTCGAATCCGCGGAACTGATCGCCGAACGTCTGTGTCTGGAAGCCGAGCGAGGTGATGTAGGCGCTGAGCGCATTCACAGCGCTGCCCGAATCGGCCAGCAACGTGATGCTCGTGAACTCCCCACCTCTCCAACCGTTGGCTTGAGCCAGCTGGCTCCAATAGGTGCCCGCCAGCGCGTAAGGCAACATGCCTCCCGCCGCGCTCGCCGGCAGGAAGCGGCTGGGAATTATCCCGACCACCGTCAGCGCGAGAGGCACGTGATTGGCCGCCGGGTTTTTCTGCTGACCTGGCAGCGCGAGGACGCCGTAAAGCGTGCTGAACTTGACCGGCATGTTCAACGCAGTGGCCGGGTTGCCGAACCCGAGCGCGACCGCCTCGGTATCGGTGAGGAGCACCTCGGGGGCAGAGTCGGACGAAGGCAGCCGGCCCGCGCTCAAGTGCAACGTGCTGTTGGCCTGGCTCCGCGGCGGCAACGAAACCAGCGCGCCGGCCGGCGGCACGGTGCCCGCAACAGGTCCGCCGGTGAACGTCCCGCTCATCGCCATCTGCCCCCAGGCCGCGGTCACGTGCTGCTGCCCGACAAAGGTGGCCAGCGTCCCAGCGTCGAACGACGTCGCATTGGCGTCGGGCGCCGGATAAACGACGACCTGGTGCAGCTGACTCTTGGCCAGCGCAGGCGAGCTCAGAGCACTCTGGAGGCCGCCGGCCAGCGCCACGATCAGGCTCATCGCGGCGATGCCGATGGCCACACCGGTGGTGGTGAGGGTGGTACGCAAAGGCCGCCGACCGGCGCTGCCGAGGCCGACCTTCAAGGAGTCGCGCCAGTGAAGGCGCGCGGGCGGCATCATCGGGTCCTGTTTGCGGATTGTTTGCTTACCTTGATCGAGCTCGATCGCGCGGCCGTCGATCATCCTGACGACGCGCCGGGCGCGACGCGCAACCTCGTGGTCGTGAGTGACCAGCACCACCGTCGCCCCACGGCGATTGAGGTCCGCGAGAAGTTTGAGGATCACCTCGCCGGCGGCGGAATCGAGGCTGCCTGTCGGCTCGTCGGCGAGGATGAGCCCTGGCCGGTTGGCCAGCGCACGGGCGACAGCCACCTTCTGTTGCTCGCCCCCCGAAAGACGGCTGGCCCGAGTCCTCGCCCGACCTTCCAAACCGACCAGCTCGAGCAGGTGCCGGGCACGACGGCGCCGCTCCTCGATCTCCACTCCTGCCAGGGTCAGAGGGAGCGCGACGTTGTCCTCGACGCTCATCGAGGGCACGAGGTTGAACGACTGGAAGATGGTGCTCACTCGCTGTAGCCGGTAATCAGCAAGATCGCTGTCGGAGAGCTCACCCAACGGCAATCCAGCCGCGTACACGTGGCCCGACGTCGGCCGGTCGAGGCCGCCCATCATCGACAGCAGCGTCGTCTTCCCGCAGCCGGATGGTCCGACCACCGAGACGAACTCGCCCGGGCCGATCTCGATCGAGACGTCTCTCAGCGCTGTCACGGGCATGTCTTCGTCGCCGCCGAACTCGCGCGAGACAGCATCGATGCGGAGGCCGACGGCCTGCCCGATGATGTCGGCGTACTTGTCGTCCTGGGTGGCGGTGGGCGTCAGCAAGATCGCCGGCAAAGTCGCCGGGCTGACGGGCTCGGGCGGCGCGGGCGCGCTGGCGGTAGAGGCCTGAGCCACAGTCAAGCTTTGGGCAATGGCCGGGGTCGGCTCGCTGGCCGCTGGGCCTTTTGCCCTGCGGCGTGTGGCCTGCCGGCGCTCAGCTTTGCGCGGCTCGTTGATCACTACCGGTACAACGGGCTGCGGCGCAGGTGGTTCCGCGTTTGCCGCCATGTCGGAGAGGACGGCCTGTAGGCTCAGTCCTTCCGTGGCAGCGGCGCGGCGGCGGGCACGTCGCCGCCGACCTCCAGAGCTACCCGAGTCAGCATCAGAACGATCAACTGCCGTAGCCACCCCACCCCAGAGTCTAAATGTTCAAAGGCAGGTCGGTTTAGGGTACCGACACCTGGTCGGCAAGCCACTGAATGTAGGCCGGACTGCCGCTTTCGATCGCAATCTGGATGATTTCGGGGACCTCGTATGAGTGGTTGGCGCGGACGTATTCCTGCACCGCCTGGCCTCGCGATTCGACCGTCTTGATGAGCAGCAACGACTCGTGCTCTCGCTTGAGCTGGCCGTCCTCGTAATAGAAGGAATGGACCATCGGAATCACCGTGCAGCTGGCCGCCAGACGGCCCTCTACCAGGCCCTCGCCAATGCGCTCGGCGTCGTTGCGGCCGCCGGCCGTGACCATGATCAACACCGGGCGCTCGGTCGACTTACTCGCGGGTTTGTCGCGGCCGTCTTTCATCAGGTCAATTGTCGGCTCTTCTCGGCCGGTCCAGCCAGACGGTTCCGGCCAGCAACGCGATGGCGCCAAGAAGCAGCCCGCCGATCACATCCGATTCCCAATGGGCGTCGAGGTAAAGCCGATCAAACGACACGACGATGATCAGCACCAGCGCTATCGGGATGGCAAGGGCGCGTGCAATCGGCCACGGAGCCAGGCGCCTCACCACGAAGGCGATCAGTCCATAAGCGACGACGGCCCGGACGACGTGGCCGCTTGGAAAGCTGTTGAGCCCCGCACCGCTGGTCAGCAGGTCGGTGATGCTCGGCCCATCTCTGTGCGCGATCGCCCGCGGCGGTCCGGGGTGGAACAGCGCTGCCTTGTACAGGATCTCGAGCGCCAAACCGCCGGCGAACGCGAGCACCACCAATGCGTCCGCGCCAAATCCCCCGCGCCACAAATAGATGAACAGGCCGAGCATCAGGATGCTCGTCACCTCGAGGCCGCCGAGCTCGGCGAGGAACTGGAACAGCGGGTGCAGAGACTCGCTCCACGAGCTGGACATCGCGACCAGCACCTGGTGATCGAGTGAACCAAGCCACCCGGCGCTCACCACCAGGGTCAGGGCGACGAAAGAGACGACGAGCACCATCAGCACGAGGAGACGTGGGACCAGCGGCGCCACTAACGCTGGCAGCGGCGGCAGAAAACCGAGCTACGGCCCGCGATTCGCACCAGCGAAAGCGGACGGCCGCACGTGAAGCAGGGCTCGCCGGCGCGGCCGTAGACCTGCAGCTTCTCCTGCTGACCCCCGACCTCTCCCCACGCGTCGCGATATGTGTCGACTGAGCTGCCGCGATTCTTGATCGCGAGCAGCAGCGAAACCCTGAGCGCCTCGTGCAGACGCCGCACTGAGCTCTTGCTCAGGCTGCCGGTGATCCGGTCGGGTCGCAGGCGGGCTCGATGCAGGGACTCGTCGGCGTAGATGTTGCCGACTCCTGCGATTGTCGACTGGTCGAGCAGCACAGCCTTCAGCAGCGCTTTGCGTTTGCGAAATCGCTGGTACAGGTCGTCAGCGCCGAACCCGGGATCGATCGGTTCAGGGCCGAGCTTCGGCATCGCCCCAGCCTCGAGCAGCGACGCCTCGGTGCCCACGAGCAGGCGCCCGAATCGGCGTGGGTCGGTGTATCGCAGCTGCATCGCTCTTCCCCGCTCGCCGGGGAAGTCCCTGACGGAGTCGGGGGATGGGGACGTCGTATGTGGCACAGCGGGGCTTAGGTCGAAAACGGCGTGGGTGTGGGCGAGCAGCGGAGTCGCCGGATCGACGAGGCGGAGCTGGCCGCTCATGCCAAGGTGCACGACCAGCACGAGGTTTTCCACCAGGCGGATGAGGATGTATTTTCCGCGCCGCCCAACTGAGGTGACCCGCATTCCGACGATCGCATCGATGAATGCCTCGGGCTCGGGATGCCTGACGATGGTCGGAAATCGAAGGTCGCAGCGAATGATCGTGCGGCCAACAAGATGCGGCCGCAAATCAGCGGCAATCGTTTCAACCTCAGGGAGCTCAGGCACGGACGACCGCAAGTTTCTTCATATCCGCCCAGTTGGGTCCGACCTTGGTCTCGACCTCGATCCCCGTCTCCAGCTCGTAGGCGCCCGTCATGATGCGCGGCACCTTCTCCGCGAACTGATCCACCTCCGACTCCGGCACCTCGAACAGCAGCTCATCGTGCACCTGCAGAAGCATGCGGCCCTCGATGTGCTCGGCCTCGATCTCGCGCTGCAGGCGCACCATCGCGATCTTGATGATGTCGGCGGCCAGCGACTGCATCGGAAAGTTGATGGCCATCCTCTCAGCCGCGCTGCGCAGCTGAAAGTTCGGCGACCGCAGATCGGGGATCGCCCGCCTCCGCCCCGTTGCGCTGACGACGAACCCCTCCTCCCTGGCCTTGAGCCGCACCTCGTCCAGATACTCCTTGAGCCGCGAATACGTGGACCAGTACTCCTTGAGGAAATCCCTCGCCACATCGCCGGTGATCCCCAGCTGCTGCGACAGGCCGTACTCGCCCTGCCCGTAGATCGACCCGAAGTTCGCCACCTTGGCAAGCCTCCGCTGATTCGGATCGACCGACTCGATCGGAATCTTGAAAACCGCGGCCGCGGTGGCCGTGTGGATGTCCTGCCCCGCCGCAAATGCGCCGAGCAGCTTAGGATCGCCGCTGAGGTGCGCAGCGATGCGAAGCTCGATCTGCGAGTAGTCCGCCGAAACCATCACGTGGTCAGGACGCCCGGCCTTGAATGCCCGCCGGATGCGCTGCCCAAGCTCGGTCCTGATCGGGATGTTCATCAGGTTCGGGTTGGACGACGCAAGCCGACCCGTGGCCGTGCTGGCCTGGCCGAACGAGGTGTGCACACGCCCGCTCATCGGGTCGACGATCTGCGGCAGCGCATCGACATAGGTCGACTTGAGCTTGGACAGCTGGCGGTGCTCGAGGATCAGCCCGATGATCGGATGCTTGTCGCGCAGCCCCTCGAGCGTGTCGGCGTCCGTCGAATAGCCGGTCTTCGTCCGCTTGCCGACCGGGAGGCGAAGATCCTCGAACAGCACCTTGGCCAGCTGCTGCGGCGCGCTGAGGTTGAACTTCTGGCCGGCGACCTGCTCCACCTCCGACTCGATGGCGGCGAGCTGCGAGCCCAGCTCTTCCTGCATGTCCTTGAGGTAAGCGACGTCGATCGCCACGCCCTCCGACTCCATGTCGGCGAGCACGCCGGCCAGCGGCAGCTCGATCTCATGGAAGAGGTAATCGACGCCGAGGTTTTGCATCTCTGCCTCCAGTCGAGGCCTGAGGTTAAGGATCGCTTCAGCACGTCGCGCTGCAAATTCAGCCGCCTCGTTCACCGAAATGTCAGCCACCTTGCGGGCTGCGCGCCCGGTGCCGAGGAACTGCTCGGTGCTGACCAGCGTCACGTCGAGAAACTCTTTGGCAAGGTCTTCCAGGCGCGGGTCGCGCGACCCCGCGCCGAGCAGGTAGGCGGCGAGAAAAGTGCTGAAGGCCCACTCGCGCTTGCCGCCGCCGAGCGCGCGCAGCGCGAGCTCGGTCTCCTTCGCGTCGTGCCCCGAGATCGGCCGGCCGGAAAGCGTGCTCGCGACGGCGTCCATCGCCTCCGGCTTGGCGACGTAGAAGGTTTCCTTGCCAGTGGACACGCCAAGGCCGACGGTTCGCGCGCCGCGTGCGCTGCTCTCGCTGAGGGCGTAGACGCCGACGTCGCCAGAACCGTCAAGCAGGCTCGCCGCCTCGACCGGGTCGTCGACCACCTTCAAGCCGGCCGGCTCGGGCGCCACCTCGAACGTGAGACTGGGTTGCACCGGCGCCTGGTCGGGCGGAGGGAACCGGCTGAGGAGCTGCCTGAACTCGAACCGGTCGAACACCGCCCGCGCCTTGTCGTAGTCGTACCTGGTCCATCGCGCCGTCTCCAGGTCGAGATCGACGGGCACGTCGCGAACGATGGTGACCATCCTCTTGCCCAGCCGGATCTGGTCGGTGTTCGCCTTGATCGAGGTCTTCAACCGGCCTTCGGGCAGCTCCTCGACGCGATCGAGCAGCGCTTCCACCGAGCCAAAGTCCTGGACCAGCTTGGCGGCGGTCTTGTCGCCGACGCCGGGAACACCGGGAATGTTGTCCGAGGTGTCGCCGCGCAGCGCTTTGAAGTCGATCAGCTGCACGGGCTCGAAGCCGTAGCGCTGGCGGACCTGGTCGGGTCCGTAGACGAACGTGTCGGTGATGCCGCGCCTCGGCACCAGGGCTTCGACCGATTCGGACACCAGCTGAAGGCAGTCGAGATCGCCAGACACGATCGTCACCGAATGGCCCCGCTCCTCGGCGATCCGGGAGAACGTGCCGATCAGGTCGTCGGCCTCGAAGCCGGCGATCCCATGGATCGGGATCGAGAAGCTGGTCAGGATGTCGCGCACCATCTCGATCTGAGGCCTCAGGTCGTCGGGCATGGCGCGGCGGCCGGCTTTGTACTCCACGTATTCCTTGGACCGCCATGTCGGCGCGGCGACATCGAACGCGGCGACTGCGTACTCGGGACGTGACGCGAGCACAATCGCGAGCATTGATGTAAAGCCATACGCGGCATTGGTCACCTGCCCGTCCGAGGTGCTCATTGGCGGCAAGGCGAAAAAAGCGCGATAGATGAGGCTGTGGGCGTCGATCAGCACGACTCGCCCCCTCCGTCCTTTAGGCACTATCGGATTCTACGGTCGCAAGATCGGCGGACAAGGTGGACCGCCCCGCTCGCCGGGGAGGGTGGCCCGGCACGCGCAGCGTGCCCGGCCGGGAGGGGACGTTCAGGTAGGCAATGACCCCAAAGAAGGCGGCTTTCCCAGGCTCTAGGAGTAATGTGATCCTGGATGAAAAACCTCATCGAGGTATCGGTGGACAGCATCCGAATCCACATGCCCACCGCCCAGCACCTGGTGATCCTCAAGGAGAAGGAAGCGGACCGCTACCTGCCGATCTGGATCGGCTCCTTCGAGGCCCAGGCCATCGCCACCAAGATCTCGGGCAACCCGCTGGGCCGCCCTCTCACCCACGACCTGATGGCCACAGCCTTCGGCGACCTGGGTATCAGCGTCAAACGCATCGTCGTCACCCGCCTCGCCGACCAGGTGTTTTACGCCCGCCTCTACGTCAAGCAGGACGGTCGCGACCTCGATTTCGACGCGAGGCCGTCCGACGCGATTGCGCTTGCCGTTCGGGTCGAGTGCCCGATCTTCGTCGCCACCGAGGTGATGGAGACGGCGGGCATCATCCCGGACCCTGACGAAGCTTCCGCCGACAAGGACAAG
>JAYUFT010000163.1:0-1604 GCA_043738605.1 Candidatus Dormiibacterota bacterium
GGCACCGCCAGCGACGAGGTGCGGCGCTTCGTGGTCGACAACGCGCTGATGTGGATTCGCGACTATCACATGGACGGTTTGCGGCTGGATGCCGTGCACGCGATCGTCGACCAGGCGCCGCTGCACATCCTCGAACAGCTCGCGCTGGAAGTGGAGAGGCTGTCGGCCGACCTGCGCCGCTCGACCTTCGTGATCGCCGAGTCCGAACTCAATGATCCGCGTTTCGTACGTAACCGCGATGCGGGCGGGTATGGACTTGACGCCGCCTGGGCCGATGATTGGCACCATTCGCTTCACTCGGCGCTCACCGGGGAACGCACTGGGTACTACGAAGATTTTGGCTCGCTCGAAAATCTCGGCAAGGCCCTGCGCCAGGCGTGGGTGTACGACGGCGAGTGGTCGTCTCACCGGCAGAAGACCCGTGGCCGGAGGGCCCCCGACCTGCCTAGCCACAGCTTCGTGATCGCTGTTCAGAATCACGACCAGGTCGGCAATCGTGCGGCCGGCGACCGAATGAATGCTCTCGTGGACGAGGGCATTCTCCAGGCGGCAGCGGCGCTGCTGCTTACGGCGCCTTTCACACCCATGCTCTTCCAGGGCGAGGAATGGGCCGCGAGCAGCCCCTTCCAGTACTTCACCGACCACTCGGATCCGGAGCTCGGGGCTGCCGTCCGCGAGGGACGGCGGCGTGAGTTCGCCGCGTTCGGCTGGCTTCCGGAGGCGGTTCCCGACCCGCAGGATCGCGCTACATTCGATCGATCGAAACTGGTCTGGGGCGAGCTTGATGAGCCCTACCACCGGCGTGTTCTGGACTGGTACAGCGCCCTGATCCAGCTGCGCCGCCGGCTTCCGATGCGTCGAGACAGCGCTGGAATCCACACTGAGGTCGACGACGATTTACGCACCATCGTGTTCCAGCGAGATGGCATCAGCGTGCGGGTCAACCTGGGCAAGGCCGACTGGATCTCCTCGATCTCCGAAGGCGACCGGGTCCTCATGTCGTCCACTTCTGAGATCAACGCGAGCGCCGGAAGCATCTGCCTGCCACCATCGAGCGTTGTGATCCTGGAGACGCCTGTCGCAAGTGACTGATGCGCGTCCGGATCTGTCCGAGGTTTGGCCAGGCCGCGCCTACCCGCTTGGGGCGTCGTACGACGGCTCCGGCACGAACTTCGCCCTGTTCTCCGAAGTGGCCGAGGCGGTTGACCTGTGCCTGTTCGATGAGGCCGGAGCGGAGCGGCGAATCCGGCTGCAGGAGCTGGATGCCTTTTCCTGGCACGCCTACCTGCCGCATATCGCGCCCGGCCAACGCTATGGCTATCGTGTCCACGGACCGTATGCCCCTGAAGAGGGAATCCGCTGCAACCCAAACAAGCTGCTGCTCGACCCGTACGCGCGTGCGATCGATGGCGAGATCGACTGGAACCCTGCCTGCTACTCATACGACCTTACAGATGAACTCGCTGCCAACCTTGAGGACAGTGCACCGCACGTCTTCAAGTCGGTGGTGCACAACCCCCTCTTCGACTGGGGACGCGATCGCCCGCCCGAGACACCGCTGCACGAGTCCGTCATCTACGAAGCGCACCTCAAGGGCTTCACGA
>JAYUFT010000164.1:0-1601 GCA_043738605.1 Candidatus Dormiibacterota bacterium
GGTTCGCAGATCCTCCCTCGGATTCGCGCTCGATGGGGCTGAAGCGGGGTCCCGCAAAGGAAGGCGAAGGTACGGGCGCCTGGGTCATCGTCCTGGTCAAAGACCTCGATCAGGCCAAGCAGCGTCTGGGCAACGTCCTGGACGCCACGGCGCGTCGAGCGCTGGCGCTTCGCAATGCGGAGCGAGCCATTCGTGCCGCCGCCGCGGGTGACCATCGCCTGGTCGTCGGCGGTAGCCCCGAGGTACAAGAGATCGCCGACCGCCTTGGCGCGGAGGCCGTGATCGAAAGGCGGCAGCAAGGCCAGAACGTGGCCGCCAAGCTCGGAATCGCCCACGCGCTCAAGAGCAATGCTCGTGCGGTCCTCATACTCTCGAGCGACCTGCCCCTGGTCACGCGAAAGTCGGTGAAGGACATGCTGGACGTCGCCGGCCGCGTTGCGCCACCGGCGGTGGTGGCCGCGCCCGCAATCGGCCGAGGCGGCACGAACGCCCTTTATATCAGCCCACCGGACGCGATCTCGCTTCACTTCGGCGAAGACTCGCTGACCGCTTTCCGGCATGAGGCCGAGGCGAAGGGGGTCAACTTTGCCGTCCACAAGTCGGATGCGATGGCCCTGGACCTCGACGAGCCTGACGATCTCGAGCAAGCCCGGCGGCGTATGGCTTGAGACACCTCGAGCTCATCGGCGTCGACGGCCTGCCCGAGATTGTTGCCGGCGACGACCTTGCGCAGCTGATCGGCGCGCGGATCAGCCTGGTGGCGGGCGACATCGTGGTCGTTGCGCAAAAGGTGGTTTCCAAGGCCGAGGGGCGTACCCGCAACCTCGCCGATGTCACCGCCAGCGATGAAGCTGTGCGCCTGGCGCCGGACCTGGTGGCCCAACCCGACCCGCGGTTTGTCCAGGTGGTCCTCGACGAGAGCGTGCGAATCCTGCGCACCCACCGCGTCCTGATCACGCAGACGCGTCACGGTTTCGTGTGCGCCAACAGTGGAGTCGATCAATCAAACATCCCGGGCTCGGATGTGGTGACCCTTCTTCCTGTCGACCCTGATGCAAGCGCTGAGCATCTTCGCGCCCGGCTGCACGAGATCACAGGGGTGACGGCCGCGGTCATAGTGTCCGATACGTTCGGCCGCCCATGGCGACTCGGGATTGTCAACGTAGCCCTTGGTGTGGCCGGTATGCCGGCACTCATCGATATGCGGGGGCGGACAGACGATGCGGGCCGTGAGCTTCACGCGACGGTGCTCGCCGTGGCCGATGAGGTGGCGGCAGCGTCAGGCCTTGTGATGGGGAAGACACGGCGGACGCCCGTCGTGGTGGCACGCGGTCTCGAGCTCGACGGGAATGGCAGCGGGCGCGAGCTCGTTCGCCGCCCAGAGGAAGACCTTTTCCGATGAAGGTGGTCGTGCTTGCCGGCGGCACCGGAGGGGCCATGCTCGCCTCGGGCTTCCTCTCGACGCTGCGCGCGAGCGACCTCACGGTGATCGCCAACACCGCTGACGACGACGAGTTCTGGGGCCTGCTGGTGTGCCCTGATCTGGACGCAGTCGTCTACCGTCTCGCCGGAGTTTTCAATGACCAAGCTGGTTATGGCGT
>JAYUFT010000165.1:0-5181 GCA_043738605.1 Candidatus Dormiibacterota bacterium
TGGAACTCGCGCTTGGTCAGAGACACGTTCTGACCTTTGTGCCGGATCATCCGACCCGTCGGGTCGAGCCACAACCCCTGGAGGTCCCAAATGCGCTTGTACCAGAGGTCGAGGCGCCTCTGGTAGCCCTGCATCTGATCGTCGATTATCTTTAGGTCGATGCTGGCGGCCTTCCGGGCCTCCGGCCTCAGGTTCGCCAGGTCCCGCCTGACCCTTTCGAGTAGCCCGGCCTTGAACTCGAGAAGGTCGGCGTAGATGCTCATCCAGTGGCGGGCATCTTCCCAGTGGTTGGTTTTGAGGTCCTCGCCCTCGAGCGGGCGCGCCGCACGGGCCCTGGTTGGAACCGCCATAGCGACCGATTCTAAGCGGCCATTGTTCTTCGTGCAACGTTCAGCGGAACAATTTTGAAATGCATTAGGGGGAGTTTGTTGCTGAACTTCTTACGCGGGCGCCTGTACAACGTACGAAGGATGGCTAAAGCTATGAGCAAACGAGATCGACCAGACATGGATGCCGCGCAACGTGGCGGTGACTGGACCAAGCGCATGGATGGCGAGGGTTTACCCGGCGATTCGAACCTCGAACAGGCCGTCTACTGGAGCCAGGTCTACTCCGAGATCCTTGCGATGGAGGAAAAGGTCCTCGCACGTATCCGCGAGCTGATGCTGACGCAATCGGCCACCGCCCGACGCGAGGTCGAGCTGACCAACGTCCCTGTCGTCGTCGCGCAGGCGGAGAGGTTCCGCCAGCGCCTCGGTTATTGGGATGCGCGCGTTGAGGATCTCAAGTTGGAGCTCAAGCCAACTTAGCGGCGGCTCATTCGCCCAGCTTGCAGATGAAGCGAATCACCGCTTCGATCCCGGTGTGGTAGTGGTCGATCGCCAGGTGCTCGTTGGGTGAGTGGACGGCATCATCGGCCTGCGGGATTCCGCTGACCATCAGCGGGGCGCCGACCGCCTGCTGGAAGTCCACCGACACAGGTATCGAGCCGCCTACCCGAACGAGGGCGGTCTCCCTGCCGAAAGCCTCGCTGTAAGCCTCTCGCAACGCGTTGGCGGCGGAGTGATTGACGTCACACAACACCGGAGGCGCCGAGCCAAGCAGCTCGACCCTGATCTCCACTCCTGGAGTCGTGAGCGTTTTGACGTACTTCTCAAGGGCGGCAAGGATCTTCTTCCAGTCCTGGTCGGGGACCAGGCGCATGCTGACCTTTGCCATGGCGCGGGCAGGGATCACGGTCTTCTCTCCGACACCGGTGAATCCGCCGATGATTCCGTTGGCGTCAAGCGTCGGGCGGCTACCCGTCCGCTCGAGCGCGAGAAATTCAGATTCACCCTCCAACGCGCGTGCTCCAGACATCTTTTGAACCATTCGCGCGTAGTGCTCATCCTTCTTCTTCCAATCCGCCAACTCTTCGTCGCTGGGCCGGCGAACGTCGTCGTAGAAGCCCGGAATCGTGATGTGTCCGTCGCGATCCTTCAGCTCCCCTAGGACGAGTCCCAGGGTGTTGATGGGGTTTGGCGCCACTCCGCCGTACATTCCGGAATGGAGGTCGACTGCAGCGCCGCTGGCGTGGAGCTCCACATAAAGGAGTCCGCGCAGAGCGGTGGCTAGAGTGGGATTGTCGGCCTCGTCAAAGCCGCCGTCCCAGATCAGGACCGAGTCGGTTTTGAGCTTTGAGCCGTTCGCTCGCAGGTATCCCTTCAAGGAGTCACCGCTGACCTCCTCCTCACCTTCGATCAAGAAGCGGAGGTTGACCGGTGGGCCACCGGCCGCAAAGAGGTGCTCGACGGCCTTGAGTGTGGCCATGTGGTTGCCCTTGTTGTCGGCGCACCCTCGTGCGTAGAGGTGGCCGTTGCGGACCTCAGGCTCGAAGGGAGGCGACTTCCACTCCTCGAGCGGATCTGGCGGCTGCACGTCGTAGTGGCCGTAGATGGTGAGGTGCGGCTTACCGGGCGCGCCGTTCCAGTCCGCAACCACGACGGGATTGCCGCCTTTGATCACGTCGACGATCTCGACCTTCATGCCCAGCGCCACCATGCGATCCCTGAGCCACTCAGCGTTGCGAATGCAGTCCTCGCGACGCTCGGGCAACGTGCTGACCGAGGGGATACGGAGCTCTTCCACCAGGTCGGCGAGGTCGGCGTCCCGCGCGGCCTTCGCCTTGGCCAGTGCTGCGTCTCTGAGCGCGTGTGTGGCGGCCATCACGATCTCCCCCGCGAGCGCTCGATCTGCTTGGCGTGATCGTGCCCGTGGTTTGCGTAGATCGTGAGCCAGTCCTCGACCGAGTAAGGGCCCCTCTCTTTGTGGGTGCCGGCGCGCAGCCAATCTTCTTCGGTGAGCCGCTCCAGGATCTGCGCGGTTGACTCGCGTGCCCAGCGCATCGCTTCGAGGGAGGGCTCGATCGGCCGGTCGGTGGTGAGCTTCTTGGCGAACTGCGCCTCGTCGTAGCCGCTGATCACGGGGCCATCCTCCGCGATCAGCCGCCGGAGCCTGATGGCGGAGGTCATCTCGCTGTCGGCGAGGTGGTGCGCGATCATCCGGGGCGTCCACTCATCGCTGGCCGAGCGATCGAGCTCCTCGTCCTTCAGGCCGTGTAAGGCCTCGACAACCGCGCGATGCCCGTCTCGATACCGCCGGATCAAGGACTTCCGTTCTTGAGCGTCCACACCTACCTCCTGAATCAACGCTGTCCGCGACCAAAGCAGATTGTGGCGCGCCCGGACCATCGTATGGGACCCTCGGCCCAAGGCCATAGCCGCCCGCCATGCATCTGGACCCGCGCAACGGTTGTCGCTTCGGAGCCAGTCAGTCTCCCGACTGCGCTGTCAGGGAGCGAGGTTTGCCTGTCAGCCAGGTCCAGGCTTCGTCGACCCCATCGAAGTAGGCAATATCGAGCGTGGCTCCGGGCGCCTTGCCCAGGCGGTCTCGGATGTTCGTCGTCGCCAGCCCGCTCGTCGGAAGGACGATCGCGAAACGCCTCAGACCGGCGGCGATGGCGCGCGGGAGCCACTCCTCGTCCCTGGCTTGGTCGGCCGGGCTGAGGACCCTCTGGCGGCGGCAGTCGGCCAGGATGCGCGAGCCGTGACGCTCGGTCAGGGCCTGGATCTCGGCGGCAAGCAGGGCCGCGAACTCCTGGGAGTTCGACCAGCCTTCCCATTCCACCAGCACCAGTCTGCCCTCCGGCTCCCACCTGACCGTGGCCACCCCCGGCGCAGCGTAGTAGACGTCGTCGGCTGGCATCAATACGACACTCTATCCATGCACAAGCAAAAGCGCGCTGGAGCCGGCGACAGGAATCGAACCCGTAACCTGCTGTTTACAAAACAGCTGCTCTGCCAATTGAGCTACGCCGGCGTCGATAGGAAGGTTAACGGAACCCTTTTGTTAGACGGGTGACGGGCTAATCTGAATTCGAAGCAGGCCTCAGACGGGCTGATTTAGGCTACTTCGCGGAACCCGTAAAGGACAGGCCAACCGGGCGCCAGGGCGAACCTTCGAAGCAGGTGCCGCTGCCGTCAGCCCCGGATCAGGGTGAGGAGCATTACGGCCGGCTCTACTGCAACCAGCGCGTGTGGCGTTGCCGGCGTCATGTGAAGCCAGAACCCGGGTCCGGCATCGAGCTCCTCGCCGTCGGCGGTGAACCGGAGCCGGCCCGCGAGGACTTGGACGATGGCGGCGCTCGAGGCCTGGTGCTCTGTGAGCTCCTCGCCCACGTCGAGGCCGAACACCGTTACGTTGACCTGGCCATCGCGGTGGATGACCTTTGACACGATCGCGCCTGGCTGGATCGAGACTGCGCTCGTTGCGTCGGCGACGGTGATGTGCGGCATCGGTTCTCCTTGGCGGTGAAAAACGGCGGTGAAAAAGCAGAGGACCGCTACTGGGAAGGGGTCTGGCGGACTCCGCCTCCAATCGTGAGCAAGAAGGCGCTGTCCTCGACGCCGCTCACCTCGTGGGCCAGGTTCGGGGCGAGCGACGTCAGGTCACCGGGCGACATCTCCAGCGTCCGGTCCGCGAGCGCCAGGCGGACTCTGCCCTCCAGCACCCTCAGCACGATCGGCCGAGCAGCCCGGTGTTCGGCCATGTGCCCACCCTTCGGCAAGGCGACCAGCACGACGCCGAGGCCG
Source organism: Candidatus Dormiibacterota bacterium (assembly GCA_043738605.1). Classification (GTDB taxonomy): domain Bacteria; phylum Chloroflexota; class Dormibacteria; order Dormibacterales; family Dormibacteraceae; genus Palsa-872. Next base: position 4,131 of record JAYUFT010000165.1, read on the forward strand.
GGACGATTCACGATCGTGGTCGACGCGTGATCGTTGCGTCGGTAGGAGGCCGAGCGCCGGAGCGCCGCGAGCTCGGAGTCGATGTTGGTGGTGACGACCGGAATCGAGATGCGGCCGGCCGGCCGCGATCCGGCCAACTCATCTAGAGGGTGGTCCTGCGACATGGTTCGTTTCTCCTTCGGAAGCTGCGCCTCCATGCACCCGCCGCTCGATCTCGGCCAGGCTCATAACGTAAGCGGCGTTTAGATCCGGCCGGTTACGAAGTACGTGGGCGGCCGTAGGCGGTATTGCCGGCCGGACGATCAACATCGTCTGTTCGCGAGCGTCGAGTGCGGCTGCGTCCAACGTCGCTGCAAGATGCGCCTGCTCGTCAAGCGGCAAAGTGTCACTGAGGTGGCGTAGGCCCGCCTGTTGGTGAGTGCGCAGGGCGTCCAGGGCGATCGTCATTTGCTGCAGAGCCGTCAGCAGTACCTGCTTTATTTTGGTCGCGTGGCGGGAGCGCCGCTCAAGACCGTCCGACAGCATGCTCAACCGCTCGACTAACCGGCGCATCTCCCGGTGGTCTTCCCTCAGTGGGTCACCGAGAGCGCGGTCTAGCCTTTGGCACAGAACGCGTTCCTCGGCGGCCATGAGTGGCACTAGGCTCGAGACCAACTCGTCGATCAAGGCCTCGAGCCCTGACCTGAAGACGCGCGCCGGAAATCCAGTGCGGTCCCGAATGAGCTGCCGCACGGTGTCGAGCATCCTCTGGGTCGTGTCAGGCAGACGCTGCAGGTCGGGGATCGGCGCTGGGACGGGCTCGTCAAAGTGCATGGCAGCCGGCCTTGAAGGAGCCGCATGACTCACAAAAGCAGATCTGACCCGCCTCGTTCGATTGCCGTGACAGGTTGTCCTTGAGGACCGGTTGCCCCCATCGCGGGCACTCGATGAACTCGGGGTCAGGCGACGGCTGGATGTCTTGAACGTGCAAGGCGGACACCTCCTGTCGGTCGCGCTGCGGCGCCTCCTCGAAGGTGGGCGACGCAGAGGGTTGGCTCCACGAAAGGTTCAA
>JAYUFT010000166.1:0-1588 GCA_043738605.1 Candidatus Dormiibacterota bacterium
CGAGATCCTCGTGGTCGATAACAGTCAAGACGAAGCGGGTCGGGCGCTGTGGCGCCAGGCGCCGGACAAAGGGGTCGAATGGATCTTCAACCCTCGCAATGTGGGCTTCGCCACCGCGTGCAATCAAGCAATCGGGCGCGCCCGAGGCGACTACCTGCTGCTGGTCAACCCTGACGCCCTCGTGCACGAGGGGACGGTCGACGCGATGGCCGAGTTGATTGACAGCCACCCGGAGCTGGCCGCGGTCGGCGCCCAACTCTTGAATTCGGATGGCACGCTGCAACCGAGCGCTTACCACCTGTATCCAGGCTTGCTCCGGGCAGTCCTCGACCTGACCGGGTTGCGCTACGCGTGGCTTTTCATCCGCAGGTCGCGCCATAACGCCGCCGATAGAGAACGCATGGCCTTGATGCCCGCAGCCTGGCTGAAGGGCGCCTGCATGATGATCCGGCGCCAAGCGTTCGAAGCGGTCGGCCCCTTGGACGAGAGCTTCTTCCTCTTTGCCGAGGACGTTGACTGGTGCTTCCGGTCACGCCGTGCGGGCTGGCAGATCGCCCTCGCGACAGGTTGCTTCGCCACACACGCGGGTGAGCGCAGCGTGAGCAAAGATCGCGAGGGCGGCATCTCCGCCTACTACACGAGCTACCTTCATTTCATCCTCAAGCACCAGGGAGCCGGCCCCCTCGGCCTGCGGGCCGCCGCGGCCAGATGGCTGCTCAAGGTTGGCGCTGCGACGCGGTTCGTGGCATTCTCACTCGCTTCCGTCGTACAGCCGGAACGACGCTCCGAGGCGCAGGCCTACTGGCACTACCTGACCGCAAACTGATGCCCAAGCGCGAGCCCTTCATTTACTGGGTGGCTCACCGGCTCCTGCACACAGCGGACCCACGCGATCCGTGGATCAGGCTGCAACGCCGCGCGCTGGCGGCGCAGCTGCGCGCGTTGATCGGAGGCCAGCCGCTACGCCTGCTCGACATCGGAGCAGGCGACGGAGGCGTGGGCGAAGAGCTGCTCGACATGTTGCCCGGCTCGGCCAGGCTTGTCTTGACCGATTTGCGACCACGTGCTCGTGCTCCCCACGAACGGGCGGCATGGGTTTGTGCTGACGCATCGCGCCTACCGTTCGCCGCCAGGACTTTCGATGCCGTGGTGCTGAAGGACGTTCTCCATCACGTCCCCGACCGAGACGCAGTCCTTGCTGAAGCCTTCCGCGTAGTCGTCCCGGGCGGTGTCTGCCTCGTGGTCGAAGCCAACCCTGCGAACTTCGTCATGGGATTCATCGGTCGCAATGCCGATCATGCCATCGTGCCGCCTGCAGACCTCGATAGCCTTCTTGAGCGACATTCCCGGATCGAGCGTGCCGAGACCTTCAACGCCTACCCGTTCTATGGCTTCGTATTCTTCAGCTCACTGCCCTGGGGCCCGTTGTGGAACGTCGCCGTCCTCTTTCAGCTGATCGCCTTCAAGCTCGTGCCGCCCTTGGCCCGGAGTGCGGCCGAGCGGGTCAGCTCACGCCAGACGGTTCGCCATCCTTCCTTCCTGCTCCGCCGATTGGCGCCGTCCGATCAGCAACCCGTGTGAGCTCTTG
>JAYUFT010000167.1:0-5142 GCA_043738605.1 Candidatus Dormiibacterota bacterium
ACCGTCACGTCCTGCTCGCGGTTCATCTGAGACTGGTTCAGGCCGAGCGCGTTCGACCATGCCTTGGCGCGTTCAGGCGACAACGGCAGTGCGCGGCTACGCCCCGGCACCTGCCCGGCGGAGGCGCGCGGATCGGGCGGCGCCCAGAAGATGTCAAAGGCAGCCTCGAAGGTGTCGATGTCCTCCTTCCTGCTCACGAACACGGACCGCAGTGCGTTGCGAAAATCGACCTGGTTTCGCAGCTCCACGTGATTAAGCGCACGCGTTGCGTCGGTCAGCCGGCGGGGCCCGGCCTCCATTCCGGCGTCATGCAAGAGCCGGGCAAACGCTCCCAACCTGGGGAGAAGGTCCGGCGTTGCGAGGGTGAGAGTGTCTGGGTCAGGCACCTCTCGCCTTCTCGACCATCGCCGGCACCTGACCCCGCACTTTCTCGAGATCTTCCTGGTACTTGAGCGCAGCGCCGAGAGTCGCATCGACAAGAGCCGCGTCGATTCGCGTGGCGCCCAGGGCGGCCAGCGAGCGTGCCCAGTCGAGCGTCTCGGCGACGCCAGGCACCTTGTACAGGTCCATGCCACGCAGCCCCTGGACCAGGGCGGCGACATCGTGTGCAAGCCCGGCGGCCGCTTCGGGCGCGCGCGCTCGAACGATCTCGACCTCTTTCTCGAGGTCCGGGTAGTCGATCCAGTGATACAGGCACCTGCGCTTCAAGGCGTCGTGCACCTCGCGGGTCCGGTTGGAGGTGATGACGACGAAGGGCGCTTTCTTGGCCTTGATGGTTCCAATCTCCGGGATCGACACCTGGAAGTCGGAGAGCAGCTCGAGAAGGAACGCCTCGAACTCCTCGTCGGAGCGGTCGATTTCGTCGATGAGCAGAACCGGGGCCGTGAGGTCGTCGTTGTCGATGGCGTCCAGGAGCGGCCGCCTCAGCAGGAACTCGGGGCTGAAGATCTCGCGCTCGGCGGTGCGGCGGTCGTCCTGCTCGCCAAGCAGGCGAATGTGGAGGAGCTGGCGCGGGTAGTTCCATTCGTAGACCGCGTGGGCCAGGTCGATGCCCTCGTAGCACTGGAGGCGGATCAAGCGCGCACCGAGCACGTCGGCCATGACCTTGGCGGCCTCGGTTTTGCCAACGCCGGCCTCGCCCTCGATGAACAGGGGTTTCTCGAGCTTGAGCGCCAGGAAGATAGAGGTCGCCAAAGCGCGGTCGCCGATGTAGCGACGCTCGCGCAGACGGGCCTCGACGTCGTCAATCGAAAGCGGAGCAGAGCTCATCGCCGAAAGACTACCGGCCGCGTCCACCTGAGGGGGACGCGACCGGCATCAAAAAGCTGCTCGAGGCTAACCGGCTTGCTCGATCGCCCTCTTCGTGAGCACCCTCGCCAGGTGCTTCTTGTACTCGGGGCTGGCACGCAGGTCGCCCGAGGGGTTCAGCCCGTCGGATGCGTGCTGTGCGGCCTCTTCCGGCTTGGCGCCCTGATGCAGGGCCTCCTCGACCGCCTTCGCCCGCACCGGCGTCGGGCCCACGTTGGTGAGGCCGATTCGCCAGCCGCCGTTCATCTTCTGCGCAGCGGCGCCGACAATCGCCCAGTCGAACAGCCGCCGCCTGAACTTGATGTACTTGTGCGGGCCGTTCGCGACCGGAAAGACGATCTCCGTGACGATCTCGTCCGCCGCCAGCGGCGTCGTGAAGATGTCCTTGAAGAAGTCTTTGGCCGGAATCGTCCGCTTGTTGGTCACGATGTCCGCGTCGAGCATCAGGGCGATCGTCGGGTAATCGCCCGCAGCATCAGCGTGTGCAACGACACCTCCGATGGTGCCCATGTTGCGGACCTGGTTGTCCCCCACCTCGCCGGCTACATCAGCAAGAAGAGGCAGGTGGTCTTTCACGACCTGGGAGTTGTGGATCGATACGTGCCTGGCCAGAGCGCCGATGTGCACCTTGCCACCGCTTTCCTTGATCTGGTCCAGGCCCTTGATGCCGTTGATATCGACGAGGGCGCTGGGTTGGGCCAGCCTCAAGCGCATCAGCGGGATGAGGCTGTGGCCACCGGCCAGCACCTTGGCATCGTCGCCGTAGTTCTTGAGAAGCTTCACCGCCTCCTCGACGGAGGAGGCGCGCGCGTATTCGAATGCGGCTGGGATCACTTACGAGCCTCCTTTCCGTTGCTGGACCCACCGCTCGCTTCCTGGATCTGCTTCCAGAGCCGATCCGGGCTAGCGGGCATGTCGACGTGTTTGATGCCGAGTGGCGCCAGGGCGTCACAGATGGCATTGATCACTGCGATGGAGCTTGCGATCGTGCCGGCTTCGCCGATGCCCTTGACGCCAAGCTCATTGGTCGGCGATGGAGTGATCGTGCGGCCGAGCTCAAAGGTTGGAAATTCGTTGGCGCTTGGGAGCAGGTAGTCGGTGAACGTTCCTGTCCTCATCTGCCCCGATTCGTCGTCGTAAACGACTTCTTCGTAGAGTGCTTGCGAAATACCCTGAGCAACGCCGCCGTGAATCTGGCCGTCGACGATCATCGGGTTGATGATGTTGCCGCAGTCGTCGACCGCTATGTAACGCTTGAGGTCGACGTGGCCCGTTTCGGCATCGACCTCGACGACGGCGATGTGGGTGCCAAAGGGCCACACGAAGTTGCTCGGGTCGTAGTAGGCGACAGCTTCGAGGCCCTGCTCCATTCCCTCAGGAAGACCGGCGCCGTAAGAAGCGAATGCCACCTCGCCGAACGCCTTGCGCTTGTCCGGGCTTCCCTTGACATAGAACTGGCCCTGGTCGAAGGCGATGTCTTCCTCTGCTGCTTCAAACATGTGCGCGGCGAGCTTGCGCGCCTTGTCGACGATCTTCTTGCTCGCCTTGTGCACGGCCATGCCACCCACCGCCAATGAGCGGCTGCCATACGTTCCGTAGCCGAAAGCCGGCCCTTCCGCGGTATCGCCGTGCCTCAACTCGATTGAGTCGTAGGGCACGCCAAGGGTATCGGCGACGATCTGGGGGAACGTGGTGTCGTGGCCCTGGCCATGTGAGTGGGTGCCGACGTAAACCGCGACCGAGCCGGTCGGGAAAACGCGAACCTGAGCCGATTCGACGAGCGCTATGCCTCCGGTTGCGGGGGCGGTGGCCGCACTTGGCCCGAAGCCGCAGATCTCGATCCAGCTCGACAATCCGATGCCGAGGTACTTGCCCTTCTTGCGGCCCTCTTCCTGCTCCTTGCGAAGCTTCTCGTAACCGGCAATCTCCATTGCCATGTCCAGAGCCTTCTCATAGGCGCCCGAGTCGAAGACCAGGCCGAAGTGATTGGTGTGCGGGAAGGTCGTGATGAAGTTCTTTCGGCGAATCTCCGCCGGATCCATCTTCAGTGCGCCCGCGAGCAGGTCGATCGCCCGCTCGCACATGTGGGTCGCTTCTGGGCGGCCGGCGCCTCGGTAGGGATCGGTCGGGACCTTGTTGGTCAAAACGCCGACGGTGCGCGCGGCCACATGCTTCCAGTTGTAGGCACCGCCCGCGAGCAGGCATGCACATGCCTGGAACGCCGCGAAAGTGCCCATGTACGCGCCAGCATCGAGGTACTGGGTCGCTTTGATAAAGACCAGCGTCCCGTCCTTCTTGGCGCCGGCCTCGACCTCGAAGACCTGGCCTCGGCCGTGGGTGGTGGTCTGGAGCGATTCGGTGCGCGTCTCGATCCACTTCACCGGACGCCCGCTTAGCTTGGCCGCGGCGGGGACCAGCCAGTCTTCTGAATACGGGCTGATCTTGGCGCCGAAACCTCCGCCCACATCGGGAGAGATCACGCGGAGTCGGTTTTCGGGTATCCCCATCGCACCGCCGAGGAACAATCTGACGAAATGCGGACTCTGGCTCGACATCCATACGGTCAATGTGCCGTCAGGCTTCGAGTACTCAGCAAGCACGCCGCGGGTCTCCATCGAGGTCGGCGCGAGCCGCTGCTGAAGAATGCGCACTTTGATGACCACATCGGCTTCTTTCATGACCGCCGGGTCTTCGGGTATATAGGTCAGATCCCACCCGAGGTTGTCGGGCGCTCCCTTGTGAGCTGTGGGGCTCTTGGCTTCGAGCGCCTTGTCGAGGTCCATAACTGCCGGAAGCGGCTCGTACTCGACCTCGATCAGGTTGGACGCATCCGAGGCCTGGTACTTGGTCTCCGCCAGCACTACGGCGACTGGCTCACCCTGGTAGACGACCTCTTTATCAGCAATCGGGAACCTGGGCGGGCTCTGCTTCTTCTCCGCCACGAAGGACGGGGTGACCGGCATCGTCCCAGAGAGCACCTTGACGAAATCCTTGTGGGTGTACACGGCGACCACTCCGGGCGCCTTGGCCGCCTGGGTGATGTCGATGCTCTTGACAAGAGCGTGGGCGTGGGGGCTGCGCACAACGGCGAGAGAGACGCAGCCGGGCCGGGTGAAGTCGTCAACGTAGCGACCTTCACCGCTAACGAGCCGGGGGTCCTCCCGGCGGTGGATCTTGGCTCCGATCATCGTGGTGACAGCCATTGGCTCAGCTCCTCCTTGCGGCGGCAGAATGCTCGCCGGACTTGGCCTTGGAGCCGTTCATCGCCTTGGCCGCGCTCTGCACGGATTTGACGATGTTCACGTAGCCCGTACACCGACAGAGATTTCCCTCGAGGCCTTGACGAATCTCGTCTTCGGTCGGGTTGGGATTTTGGGAAAGCAGGTAGGAGGCCGCCATGATGAAGCCGGGGGTACAGAAGCCGCACTGGAGACCGTGCTCGTCCCAGAAGGCCTGCTGCAGCGGATGCAGCGTGCCGTCCTTGGCCGCCATGCCCTCGATTGTGGTGATGCTCTTGCCCTCGGCCTGGACCGCGAACATGGTGCAGCTCTTCACAGCCTGGCCGTCGATGGTGACGGTGCAAGCTCCGCACTGGCTCGTGTCGCAGCCGATATGGGTGCCGGTCAGTCCGACGACGTCGCGCAGGTAGTGCACGAGCAGCAGTCGTGGCTCGACCTCATGCTCGCGCTGCTGGCCGTTGACGGTGGTCGCAACCTTGTGCTTCATACGACTCCTCCCTAACGCGGTGGCGGCGCGCCCCTGGCGCCGAAAACTGCCCTGAAATCGCGCAAGCGCCGACCGGCAAGTTGAACTATTTCGAATGTGCGGGTGGCG
>JAYUFT010000168.1:0-14943 GCA_043738605.1 Candidatus Dormiibacterota bacterium
GCCCGAGCATGACCAGGTCGTCGAGGTGGAGATACGGGCTCGCGACGAGGCCGCCCACGAGGGCGGCGATAAAGACCCATTCGTGGCCCCGGCCCCTGAGCCGGTAGGCGAGGACGAGCGCCCAGATGGCGAGCACCACCTGGATGACCCGTGCCACAGCTACGTTTCCAAGAAGGCCGGCAATCGTCAGCTCCCTGTTCACGGGTACCCCCGCCGCAAAGTTCAGTCGCTCCTGGTAGGTGCTGATTCCTGTCGGTCCCACGAGCAGGGCGGCGATCAGCGCGAGGGCGCCGATGGCGACCACGCACCCCCAGAACGCCCGGTGGCGGCCGCTCACGAGCAGCGCGGCCGGCACGAGGAACGCGAGCTGCGGCTTGAGGACCAGCGCGCCCAGGGCCACGCCCGCCCAGAAGGGCCGTCCGCGGCGAAGCAGGGCATATGAGCCCGCCACACCGAGGGCCACGAACAGGCCAGGCTGGCCCAGCTGCAAGCCGTAGATCACAGGGAGCCAGCCGATCGCCGCTGCCAGGTGGACCAGGCGCCGGCGACCCGTGCCAGGGGCCGCCAGATACCACGTCCAGCCCAGTGCGCTTAGAAGCAGCGCGCTCCACACGAAATAAGCGACCTGGAACGGCAGCAGGGTCAGAGGGACGGCCAGCCAGGCCACCGGGGGCGGGCTGATGAAACGAGCGAGCTGGGCGATCTGGATTCCCGAGCCGAGGGCATCGAGAGCTTCTTGCTGAAGCTGCAGGTCGTAGATGGATTGCCAGCCATGGGTCAGGCCGATCTTGGCGGCCGCGTAATAGAAGGTGAGGTCGTTGTGAAAGTTGTCCGCTACATACGCCTGCGCCCACTGGTACAGATCGAAGGCGGCGAAGAGGATTGCGGCAACGGCGCCCGCGGCGATAGCGAGGTTGCGCCGGTACTGAGTTCCGCCCATCCGCGCCGAATGGTAGTTCGCGTACGGTTACCTGTCGTGGCGGTGACCGGTTTCGAGCCTCGAACCATCGAGCTGACCGACGGTTCGAAGGTGCTGGTGCGCCCAATCGTCCCGGAGGACGAGTCGCTGCTCCACGAAGCGGTTGCTGCGATGTCGGAACGGACCGTCTACTTCAGGTTCTTCTCGCCGATGAAGCGAATGTCCGACGCGCTGGCGCACCGGCTCGCCGTAGTCGACTACAACGACAGGTTTGCGCTGGTCGCGACCACCAACAAGCCGGCGAACAAGGTACGAATCGTGGGCGTGGCGCGATACGACCGCGTTCCCAAGACCGAGGTCGCGGAGACTGCGGTGGCGGTCATCGACGAATACCAGCGGCGCGGGCTGGGGAGCGCGCTCCTGAGCATCCTGGGCAAAGTGGCTCGAGAGCACGGGATCAAGATCTTCACTCTCATCGTCCTGCCGGAAAACCAGCAGATGCTTGGCCTGCTCAGGAAGATGGGGTGGATCCATCGCGCCAAGCTCAACGGCGGCGTCTACGACATCAGCTTCGAGCTGCCGTCCGAATAACGCTTAGAAGCGTTCCGCCGCCAGGCGAACTCCAAAGCCCAGTAGCACGATTCCCGTCACTCGCTCCATCCATTGCCGGACGCGCGGGGCCGTGATGAATTCGCGCATGCGTGTCACGAAGAACCCGTAGACGTTCATCCACGTCCAGCCGATCACGGCGAAGATCGACCCGAGTAAGAGCAACCGTGGGAACAGCGCCTGCCCGGGCGTGACGAACTGCGGCAGAAACGTCACGAAGAACACGCCGAGCTTAGGATTCGATAGAGCGGAGAGGAAGCCCTGGCGGAATATCACGTGGGCCGGTGCCGCAGGCGGCGTGCCCGCCAGCAAATCCGCGTGGCGCCGCCGAGAGTCGATAAGCGTCCTGGTCCCCAGATAGACGAGGTAGGCGGCGCCGATGAGCTTGAGGATGAACAGCAGCTCGCCGGAGGAGCGCACCACGGCCGACACACCTGCGGCGGTGGCCGTGGTCCAGATTACGAGGGCGAGCGCGATGCCCGTCGTGGTGAGGATTACGCCGCGCCTGCCGTGCGCGAGCGCGTTCTTGGTCACCACCGCCATATCAGGCCCGGGAGTCACCGCCAGCAGCAGAGAGATGCCGGCAAAGGCAAAAAGCGTCGCGTCCACAGCCAGAAGATTCTGAATGTTTGATCAGCCGATCAGCCCACTAGCGTGGCAGGGTTGGCCGGGGTCCCCCCGGACATGACTTTGTTTAATCCACCCCCAATCGCGGCGTGGAGAAGCTAATTCGTCATTAATCCCATCCCGGGAGGAGGAGCAGACGCGTCGGCGAAGCCGACCCGTCGATGCATTCAGTAAGGCCCATCCTCAACGCCGCTTTGCGCGCAGGGGGAACCGACTGCTGCCCTCTCATAAGGCCCGCTAGGGCCAGCGAAATTCCTGGCACAGGTAGTCGAACTCCCCGCCTTCGGGTATCCCAGAGCTGGAGTCCTTCGTGTCGGCGGGATCGACCGCGAAGATGACGACGCTCGTGTTGCCGCGGATGGCGGCGATGACAGCGAACCGGACGGGAGTTGCTGTCGCACCCGACCCGAGGAGGTTCGCTGAATAGATCGCTCCCTCGCCGTCCTGGACGCCGAGGTGAGCGCCTCTTATGTCGGTCACCCTCGTGACGCTCTGCCATTTCGATGACGGAAGCGCCGCGACAGTGCTGTCGATCAGCTGCCCTGTGGTCGGCCCCGCCTTCGACCCGACCACCGTGAGGATTCCGTACCGTGTGCCGAGCGAAATCCCATTCGCGTCCTGGCTGCGCACTTTCCAGTCCGAGGTGTAGTCGACCTCGTAGGCGAACCCGTTGCTGTGGTAGGTGTTGGCCTCCGGCAAAGGAGCGATGACCCGTGGGCCGCAGTTCGCAGTGCAGACCGGGTGGTTCCCGATAACCCTCGACAGTGCGAAGGCGGTGATCGCAACCACGGCGACCGCCAGGATGACGATCACGCCGCCGATGACCATGACCTGCGGCACCTTGACCCTTGCGGCTGCAGGAAAGGCGCCGGGCTGAGCGAGGCGATATCCGTAGGCAGCCGGAGGCGCCGTGGGAGGCGCAGCCATTGCACCGGCAACGGCAGGCACGCCGGCGGCCGCTAGCTGCGGCGCTCCACATCGCCCGCAAAAAGGAGTTCCGGGAAGCAGAGGCGCACCGCACCGACCGCAGTACTGGACCTGGGCAGCCATCAGGCGCCTGTCACCTGCGGTCGCGAGTGCTTTGGCGAGGCAGATCGATTGACGCCGCAGGCCGGGCAGAACAGCATCGTCGGCACGACACGATGGCACTCGGGGCATGGCGCGTCAGGTCCGATCTCATGCAGCGCGCCTTCCGCGAGCAGCGCGTTGTGAATCACAAGCCGGAGATACATGAGCAAGCCGATCGTCGCCAGGGCAGTGACGACAACTTGCGTGACCAGGTCGGAGATGGCGAAGGAGAGCGTGCCGACCAGCATCTGGGCGCCAAGCGCCACCACCAGCGTGGCGAGGATGCTCGCGTGCCAGGCGCCTCGCGTACGTCGCAGGTCATAGCGATGCAGCCATAGGGATGCGGTGATCAGGCCGGTGGTGCTTGCATTGATCAGAGAGATCAAGATCCCCGCCTGCAAGAGCCTTAGCGCCCAGTCCGTCGCCGAGCCCGATCCCACGAGAGCGCCCGCGATGAGCGGCCACAATGCGGTGAGAGAGCTGGCGAGTGTGAACCCCAGCGCCGACGCAGCGCCGAACGTGAGGCCGTCCAGCGGCTCACGCAGATTGCTTCTGAACTGATAAAGGAACAGCGGGCCGGCCAACATGAGCACCTGCGCGCCGATGGGCACGACAACGCCGGCCAGAAGGAACGCCGTGCTGCTGTCGCCATTGAGGGCCAGCTGCGCAGAGACGGCTCCGAGCGTTGCCGTGAAGGCATATCCGAGAATCCCCCCCGCCACCATCGTCACCCCGATCACGAGCCATGGCTCGCTCTCGTATACCTCGACCTCGTACAGGTACAAGAGGTACAGGGCCGGCAAAAGGAAGACCGCGACCGCTGTCGCCGGCGCAAACAGGTGAAGCGACGCGAGCAGCACGACCACGGCGCTCCCGCCGACCAACGACCAGCGGAAGGCGCCTCCTCGCCGGTGGGTCAGATGAGGAAACAGGGTGGTCACCACTGAGAGATGCACGACCGACTCCGAAGGCACGGCGGCGAAGGCGTGACGGCGTGTCGCGCTTGCTGTGGTGAGGTGCGCGCCGCAGTGGCCGCAGAAATCGCCCTCGGGCACCGTCATGGCGCAATGCGGGCAGAGAACAAGGGCCGGCCTGGTGATCAAGCCCCGCCTCCCTTTATGTAAAGGACCCAGGCCTGGTCGAGCGCGGCAGCATCCATGCTTCCCAAACCGGTGGCGAAATCCCATCCGGGACCGGCGCCGGTGGCGAGGTTGTTGCCCGAGGTGACGTCATGGAAGGGCGGCGCGGGCAGCTTTGACGAGTTCTGGCCCATCCAGTACAGGGCCGGATTCGCAAAACCCGCTTCACGCAGGCCTTTCTTCTTCAGGTCCTGGTTGACCAACGCGATCGTGCCGGCCCACAAGGGAGCGGCAGCGGACGTGCCGCCGCCCTGCCCAGCCTGACCCTGAAAGATGAAGCTGAAGCCAGAGGCAGGGTCGGCATCGCCGGCCACGTCCGGTACCTGTCGCATTCCCTGGCCGGCGGACTGGGCCACAGCTTTCTGATACGACGGGAGTGGGTAGTACCGGCTGGCGCCGCCTCCGGTACCCGATCCTTCGATCGGCCCGTTCCAAGCCATCTCTTTGAAGTACTTGCCGTCGATCGCCTGAAACGCCGTGGTGCCACCGACCGCGGTGATGTTGGGCAGAGCCGACGGAAAGTCGACGCTGAGGGTCTTGCCATCGCCGCACCCATAAGCTCCGAGGTCACCACTGGCAACGAAGTGGGACATCCCCTGCGCGACGGCCCGGTCCTCGATCGTGGCAACCAGGTTGCGATGGCCGCTGGGGACCCCGGCCTCGCACTGCCCGATGCTGTCGGAGATGATCGAGCCGAGGTGGTCGGTGACCATCTGGTCGAAGGCCCTGTCCGCGAGCGCGAGCTGCGGTCCGGCGAGGTAGATGACCAGCTTGGCGTTGGGAGCGATCTCGTGAATGATCTCGAGGTCCATCACCGTTTCTCCGGCTGGAGCTTCCGGCGTGCCCCAGTCGGCATGGCGTTTGATCGTCAATATCGGCTCGAATGGGGGCAATCCAAATTTCTTGGCGAACTTGTCGAGGTCGTTGAGATTCGGGAGGTTGTCGATCTCCGGCAGGACGATCGTTTGGCCGGTTCCATCGAGCCCTCGACCTCGGAGTGGAGATAGGTTGTAGAAGGCCATCACGTCGGTCGGCGTCAGGCCGCCCGGCCGGACAGCGTGGCTGAACGCCTTCGTGTAGTTGTCGAGGCCGGTAACGCTGCCGACTATCCCGGCCAGCAGCGCCGGGATTTGCGGTTGGTCGAGAGACGCGTAAAAAGTGGCCCCGTTGGCGAGCCGGTAGTTGTTGATCGCCACATTGAGAAGTGAGGCGGCCGCCGGCGCCGGGCCGTCGACGGCGATCAGGCCTGAGCTTGGCGACCACGTGATGTGAAACCCGCGGGCCACGAGCAAGGCCACGGCAGCCCGCGCCAGGACGGGATCGGGACCGAATTCGCTCTCGTACTCGGCTGGGCTGACGGTTTGCCCGGCCGCGAGGAGCGTCGCGAGGCGCTCAGGGTCTCGGCCTTTGAGACCCAGGTTCAGATAGACCTCTGTGGCGGCGTTCGCGGGACCGAGGGAAACCGCCTGGCGGATCGCCTCCGGCAGGGGCGTGGGTCGGGGCGCCGGAGTCGTCAAAAGTGCCGGAGCGACAGGCATCCCCGCCTGCGGGGAACTTCCCGGCTGGGCTGGACCGCAGGCAGCGGCGGCGATAATCCCGGTGACGGCAGCTGCTAGCAGCGAACGTGTTCTCACTGCAATCTAGCTTCCCAGACCTCGGTCTCAAATGCCAACTTAAAACCAAGCTTGCGGTATACGTCGACCGCGACGGTGGGGTTTTGCCCATCCGCATGTCCATAGATCCAGGATCCCGCCATGTCCTCGGCGCGGCCTTGCCTCATGCGATGGCTCTGGCGACGACTTCGTGCACCTCGGGCAGCGCGCGACGGATCCGCTCCTCGAGCTCGGACTCGACCCGGTGTGCGTGCTCCAGGCTGACGTTGCCGTCAAGCTCCGCCACCACGTGCGCGTAGATCCGGTTGTGCCTGTCGCTCAGCTCGACGTCGACGCATCGCCGGACCTCGGGATGGGACTCGACCACCTGGCGCATCTTCGTCGCCAGCTGGGTTCGGCGGTTGGTCACGTCCTCTCCCCGGACGACGTGCGGCTCCATCGGCTCGAGATGGATGTCGATGCGATTGGCATCCGACAGCTCGGTGCGCAGAGTGCGCTCGAGGGCGGCGCTGGCCCGCGAGGCGGCGGCGAGAGTCATGTCTCCAGGCAGCTTTGCGTGCATCGTCAGGTGCAGCGACCCGTCGCTCTCACGCTCCACGGTCACGTTGTGGAGGTCGCGAACCCCGCCGTTGCGAGCCGCGGCAGCGTGCACCCGTTCGACCAGGTCGCTGGGGCGTGTCTGGCCTTCGACGGCGACGGTGAGGTCCAGCGACGGCAACGCCTCCTCCGCGACCCGCTTGACCTCGTCGACGAGCGTCCCTGCCGCTTCGAGCGAGAGCATCCGGGCGGTCGCAATGCTGGCGTCTCCAATCAGGTTGGGCCCCGACCGGCGGACCCGGACGGACCGCACCTCGCGCACCCCATCGACGCCCTGAATCGCCGCGCGAAGCTGCCGCGCCGCTCCGGCCGGGGCGCGATCCATGAGGATGTCGCCCGACCGCCAGGTAACGTTGATGGCGGCGCGAGCGATGATCCCCGCGACCACTAACGCGGCTACGGAGTCCGCCCAGGCCAGGCCGATCGTCACCCCGACCAACCCGATCAGCACAGCCACGGTGGCGAGCACATCTGCAAGGCGGTTGGTCGCGTCGGCTCGCAGCGCCTCGCTGTCAGCAGCTCGGCCCACGCCGCGCAGGATGCCTGCGCGCCCGGCTTCGACGATGAGAGTTCCGATCAACAGGGCAAACGCGTAGCCGGCCGGGTTCACCGCACCGCCGCCCAGTGTCAATCTCCGCACGGCCTCGAAAGCTATGCCCAGGGCCGTGATGATCATCAGCACGCCCTCGGCGAACGCGGCCACGTTCTCAGCTCGACCGTGTCCGTAGGGGTGCTCAGTGTCGGCCGGCTTGCGGGCGGTGCGCACCGCTGCGAGCGCAAAGAAGCTCGCGACCACGTCGAGGATCGAGTGCGCGGCCTCGCTCAGGATGCCGAGGCTTCCAGTCAGCAGGCCGACGGCGAGCTTGCCCACTACGAGGGCGACGCCGATGAAGACTGAGGCCAGCGCAACGAGCTCCGGCCTACGGCCGAGGGCTTTCATCCAGCGAACTTTACGGTGGCTTTGGGGTCGCTACCTCAGCATCGCGGCGGTGGCGACGAGCTGGCTCTCGGTGCCCAGTGCGATCACAAGGTCCCCTTCTTCCAGTCGAAGATCACCGGTTGGGTTCGCGTGCAGCGTGCCGTCGCGGCGCCGGAGCGCCAGCACCTTCGCTCCTGACGGGTCCAGCAGGCCTGCCTCCGCAAGCGTCCGCCCGAGCCCTGTGGTCGTTGGGCCGACCAGGATCTCCTCGACACCGATCTCGGATCCGCCGTGGTGCAAAGTGTCGAGTACGTCGACGAGAGCCGGATGCACGGCCAGCTCGGCCATCCGGTGTCCAGCCATTCGGTATGGGGAGATGACGCGGTTGGCGCCGGCCAGCTCCAGGCGCCTCGTCGAGTCAGGCCGCCCTCCGCGCGAGATGATGAAAAGCCCCGGGTTCAACGCTCTCGCCGAGAGGGTGATGTAGACCGAGCGTTCGTCCGAGTCCACCGCCGAGATCAGCCCGCGAGCTCGCTCGATCCCCGCCTGTTTCAGGATGTCCTCGCTTGCGGCATCGCCTTCGATGTGCAGGCGATTCTCGTTTCGAAGGCGCTCCAGCGCCTCGGGGTTCTGCTCGATCACCGCGTAGGAAACCTTGTGGTCGTCGAACTCGATCGCGATCTGGGTGCCGATGCGGCCATAGCCGCAGATGATGAAGTGGTCGCGCAGGTGGTTGAGCTGGCGCTCCAACTGACGCTGTCTCCTATAGGTGCCGAAGTTGTTCTCGGTGAGGGCTTCCGCGAACACGCCGAAACCGAACAGCATCGTACCCACACCGACCACGATCAGTGCGGACGTAAAGATCCGCCCGGCCGGGGACTGCGGATGCACCTCGGTGTAGCCGACCGTGCTGATGGTGATGATCGTCATGTAGAAGGAGTCGAGGAAGTCCCATCGATCGATGAGGGCATAGCCGGTTATGCCGATGGTGATGACGACCGCCAGCAGCACGCCCGGCAGGCGAAACCGCAAAAACGGGTTGGGGACGTGCGATGTCCTCACCGCTTCTCTCGGCGCCGCTTCTCCATCCTCTCGACCGCTTCCCAGTGAGCCGGGTCCGCCCACGTGCGTGCGAACGCCTCGACTGTCGTATCCGCCAGCTCAGGGTTTCGGTGGGGATGAACAGCGTTGACCGAGCTCTTGATGCCGGCCACTGCGGCCGGCGGCGCGGACGCAATCGCGACTGCAACTTCATGCAGGCGGCCTTGGAACATCGCGCTCGGCACCACAATCTCGACGAGGCCGAGCTGCAGCGCCTCCGTGGCGGCGACCGGCTGCCCGCCGAGCAGGATGCTGAGAGCGCGGGCGCGGCCGACGAGGGCCGCGAGGCGCTCCGACGCACCCCATGCGGGCATGAGGCCAAGGGTGATCTGAGGGAATCCGATGCGCGCGTGCTCCGCTGCGATGCGGAAGTCGCAAGCGATCGCGAGCTCTGCGCCGCCGCCCAATGCATCCCCATTGAGACCTGCGATCACCGGGATTGCCAGCTGCGGTATGCGATCGAGAATCGCGCGCATCCGGTGCGCCATTGCAGCTGCCTCGCCCTCCGACCGCAAGCGCTCGAGCTCTTTGATGTCGCCCCCGGCGCAGAAGGCTTTGTCGCCGGCGCCGCGAATGACGAGTACGCGAGCGCGCTGGAGCCTCACCATCTCAAGTGCCTCATCGAGCTCGTCCATGGTTTGCAGTGCGAGAGCGTTGCGAGCGCCGGGTCGGTCGATCACCAGCATCGCCACGCCACCGACGACCTCGAGCCTGAGGTCCCGCAATTTTTAGTGCTAGCCGCCTCCGCCCGGGCCTTCGAGGCCAGGCTTGGTCATCTTCGCAAGGTCCAGGACCTTGTTGAGGGTTGCCTCGGAAATGCCTTTCGTCCGCGCCAACTGGCGGATCGAGCGGCCCGTTCGCATCGACTCCTTCGCGATCTTGGCCGCCTCGTCGTATCCGATGAGTGGGTTCAAGGCGGTCGCGAGCATTGGGCTCCGTTCGACCAGCTCGGGTCCTTTGTCAGTCGCCTGTAGGCCTTCGATGCAGCGTTCGGCGAGGTTGCGCGCAGACGCCGCAAGGAGCGTGATCGACTCGAGCGAGGTGACGCCTGCCACGGGCATCATCACGTTCAGCTCGAACAGGCTGCCGGACTGCCCGCAGAGGGCGACGGTGACGTCATTGCCGAACACGCGCGCCACCACCATCGTCAATGACTCGATGATCACCGGGTTGACCTTGCCGGGCATGATGCTCGAGCCCGGCTGGGTTTCGGGCAGCCGCAGCTCACCGAGCCCGGCAATCGGTCCGGAGCCCATGAGCCGGATGTCCGACCCGATCTTCCACAGGCTGGTGGCGATGGTGCGCAGGGCGCCGTGCGCCGCGACCAGGACGTCAAGAGTTGCCTGCGCGTGGAAGTGGTTGCGCGTTTCGTGAATGGCGATGCGCGTCGCCTTGGCCAGGTGCGCGCAGGTCATGCGGGCGTATTGCGGGTGCGAGTTGAGCCCGGTGCCGACGGCGGTGCCGCCGAGTGGCACCTTCGCAAGCTCGTCGATCGCCGCCTGCGCGCGGCGGATCGACTCCTCCACCTGGCCTGCGTACCCCTTGAACTCCTGCCCCATTCGGATCGGGGTCGCGTCCTGGAGATGAGTCCGTCCTGTCTTCACCACCGGCCAGAACTCTTTGCTCTTCGCCTCGAGCGCTCGCTCGAGCAGGCGGAGCGCAGGGATGAGCTCATCCGCGATCGCGACTGCGCACGAGACCTGGATCGCTGTCGGAATCACATCGTTAGATGACTGGCAGAGGTTCACGTGGTCGTTGGGGTGTACCGCCTTAGACGCGCGTTCGGCGCCGAGGATCTCGATGGCGCGGTTGGCGATCACCTCGTTGGCGTTGGTGTTCGTCGACGTCCCTGAGCCTGTTTGATAGATGTCGATGGGGAACTGGTCGTCCAGCTTGCCGTCGATGACCTCCTGGGCCGCAGCCGTTATCGCGCGCGCCCGCCTTCTCGAAAGCAGGCCGAGCTCTCGGTTGGTCTGGGCAGCCGCCTTCTTGATCAAACCCAGCGCGCGGATGAAGCGGCGGGGGAAGCGCACGCCGGAGATCGGGAAATTCAGGACGGCGCGCTGCGTCGAGGCCCCGTAGTAAGCGTCCGCCGGCACTTCAACCTCGCCCATTGAGTCGCGCTCCAGTCGGATTTTGGTCGCTGCCGCGTGCGCTTTGGACGCTGCCGCATGCGCTTTGGCCGCCGGCACGTGCGGGGTGGGCTTGGCCGATTGCTTCGCTGGCACTCAAGGAGATTCTAGAGTGGCTGTGCTATGCGCTTGGCTGCGGTCGATGTCGGCAGCAACACTGTCCATGCCCTTGTGGCCGACGTGGTCCGCTGGCGGCTGGTCGACGTCGCCCACTACGTGGAGATGCCTGAGCTTGGGACGCAGGTCGCTCGGACCGGCGCCATCGGACCACGCGCGAAGACCGCGATTCGCGCCCTGAGGTCGGTCGTCGCCCAGGCTAAAACGCACAACTACGAGGTGCTGACAGCCGGCGCGACCCAGGCCGTCCGTCAAGCCTCGGATCGGGAGGCCTTCGCTCGTGAGGCAGGCCATGCCATCGGCGTGCCGCTGCGCATCATCGGCGCCCACCGCGAAGCGGAGCTGAGCTTCGAGGGCGTGGCCTCCAACCACGCAGGGAGGCGTGAATGGCTGATGGTCGACCTCGGGGGCGCCTCGACGGAGATCGTGGTCGGCAACGCTCGCAAGATGGTGCGCTCGGCCACGTTGCCCATCGGGTCCGGTGTTCTCGCCAGCACGTACTTTTCGGATCCTCCCAAACCCGAGGAGCGCGCGCGGATGCGCCGGGCTGCCCTCCGTGAGCTGGCTCAAGCGCCCGATGCTGACGTCGAGCGCCTGGTCGCTACCGGCGGGACCGCTTCAAACCTGCCCCAGGTGCTGGCCAAGCGCAATCCGCCGGCCGTCCTCACCACCGCCGACCTGCTCACGTGCGAGAGCCGCCTCGATGCGGGGAAGGCGGCCGACGTCGCGGCCAGGGTCCAACTGCCGCCCAACCGCGTCAAGGCCATGCGGGCAGGGGTCGAGGTGCTGCTGCTGCTGCTGGACTGGTACGGCCTTGCGGTTCTCCACGTCAGCCACCAGGGGCTGCGCCACGGGATGCTCTTGGCTTACCTGGAGCGTGGGGAGGACTGGTGGAAGTAGCCCCCTCGGGCGGGTTCGGCCGTCGCGGACCCTGGGTAAAGTGAAGTCATGAACTCCGTGAGGGATCGCAGCACGACGCTGAAGGTGGCGCTCGGGCTGACGTGCGTCGTCTTGCTGGTCGAGCTCGCCGGTGGGTTGGCTTCGCACTCGCTGGCCCTCCTTTCAGACGCGGGGCACGTGCTCACGGACGTCTTCGCCCTCGGCCTGGCCTGGTTCGCCGTCGCCCAGGCCAACCGACCGGCCGACCTGAGACGGAGCTACGGCTACCACCGCGTGAGCATTCTGGCCGCGCTTGTGAACTCGGTCGTCTTGATCGGGATCGTCATCGCCATCGGCTACGAGGCGCTGCGCCGCCTCGCCAATCCGGAACCGGTCCAGGGCGGGATCGTCATCGTCGCCGCACTGATCGGCATCGCCATCAACGCATACGTCGCCTTCGGCCTTCGCGGTGATGCGCACAACCTGAACTTGCGGGCAGCGCTCGTGCACGTGACGGGTGACATCGGCGCCTCCGTCGGAGTCGTGCTGGCCGGGGTCGTGATTCTCCTCACCGGCTGGCTTTACATCGACCCGTTGCTCTCGATCGCCATCGCCGTTCTAATCGCCTACGGCGCCTGGCGGATCGTGCGCGAGACGGTGAACCTTCTGATGGAAGGCACGCCACCCGAGATCAACCTGGCCGCCGTGACCGCGGAGATCACCGGCACAGAGCACATCACCAGCATGCACGACCTCCACGTTTGGGCACTTTCATCGGACGAGACGGCGCTCAGCGTCCACGTCGTGGTCGACGACCGCCCACTTCGCGAGGCCGAGCACGTCGTGCGAGACCTGGAGAAAAGGCTCTGCGATCGGTTTGCGATCGGGCACACGACGATTCAGGTCGAAAGCTGCCACCCATGTGGGGAGATAAACCACGGCGCCGGCGCGCACAACCACCCGCACGATCACGTGCGAGTGGTCAGCTCTGCAGAGCGTCCTCCTGCTGCAGGATCCGTCGCGCCACCGCGATCGCCGACGCGTACGTCGAGTCCATTCCGCGATAGCTGAGTCCTCGCGCGCCGAGCGTGCGCGCCTGCGTGTAAGGCGTGTCTGATGCGTAGTGCACGATGCCCAGGTCAAACGTGACCCCCGCCATGTTGACGCTCTCACCAAGGGGATACCGGTCCGGCTGGGCGATCTCGTAGCAAGCGTCGAGGTAGGGCCCCGCCTCCATCTCCACCACCGTGTAGCGCCCCTGGTAGTAGAAGTCGAGATAGTCGCGATTCTGGAGAAAGGTGCCGCGCACCGCGACGGCGCGCTGGTTGTCGAGCGCCGACCCGTAAACGAGGTTCGGCTGCACGTCGCCTGCGGCAAAGCAGTTATCCAGCCAGTAGGTGTTGCCGGAATGCTCGTTGTGCACCACGTTGGGAATCATCACGTCGCCCACGTCGGCGTTGAGGGTGGCCGCCTTGCCGAGCACGTAGACGCCGGCGATCCATGAGGCCTGCTCGGCGACCTGGCGGAGTATGTGGTACGCGGCCATGCCGAGCGGGTAGTCCACATTGAGGATGCAAGCGTCCGATGCACGGAGCTTCTGCTCGTCCACTTTGCCCACCCTCGGATCGATCGCCGACGGGTCGAGCTGCGACAGCTTGAAGATCTGCGCCGCGGAGTCGACACCGGTTGCCCTGGCGGGGACGTGCCGGATGCCGATGGCCGCTTCGATCTCGGCGCGCCGCTGCCGCTGGCGCTCTCGCTCCGGGTGCGTGTCGAACAGGTGGCGGGCGCTGTAGTACAGCCAGTTGTCGGGCGAGGCGCGGCTGGAGCCGGCCTCGAGCTTGCGCCTCTCCTCGTCGAGCTCAGGATGGTTCCGCCGAACCCAGTCGCGGATCTCGGTGTCGAACTGCCGCGCGACACTGGTCAGCACGTTGACGAGGCTGTGGGCGTTGGATGAAACGAAGTAGACGGGCGCCTCGCGCACGCCCAGCTCGTCCATGGCCGCCGCGACCGGCAGCCACCAACGGCTCGCGTTACGCGCGTAACCCAGATGGGTCCCGCCGACGAGACGCATCACGATCTTGCACTCCTCGCGCTTGATCGATGCCAGGGTCTCGTCGAAGCTCTCGCCCCAGGCATCGTGCAGCCTCCGCCAGTCGTCCTCGCTGGCCCCTGCCGCCATGCGCGCCCGATCATCGTCAAGCTCCACGTCTTGCAGAGCGGTGTGCAGCTTGTTCCATTCGATCTGGTAGGCGACCAGCGTTGGGACGAGGTCGTCGATGTCCGAGTTGGAGGCGATCAACACGGCCAGAGTCGTGCCGTCCTGGTACCAGCGGCGGCGCCGGGCAGGGGCCTTCAGCGCCTTCCAGCTGAGGATGTCAGCCCCGAGCACCGCCCGAAAACCTTGCGGGCTCTGGCCCATCACCACGTGACGGCAGCGGCTGATCGCCGCCGGCAGGCGCCTAACCGCGTAGAGCAGAGCCCCCATGTCCGACTGCGGTTCGCCCGCCAGCGGGTGGAGGACGGAGCCCATGCCCAGATGGGCTTGCACGAGGGATTCGATCTTGATGTCGCCCGAGCTCTGCAGCATCGTCGTGTACGTGCGCACATAGAGCTCGACGGCATGCCTGCCGGTCCACCCGACTTTGGGGGGAGTTTCCATCGCTGCGAATATAGCCCTCCGCTTGCGCGTGACTGGGTTTACAAAACGTTGACGCCCGGTTGCGGACCCTTGTGGTCCCCTTGGCCGTTAATGAATCGATGATCAACAGACTGACGAACCTGAGCTTTCTACGAATCGCGGGCCTTGCGGCCGGTGCCGCGGCCGTCTCCGGCGCGGTGGTTCTCGTCACCGCGTCGGCGGCGGGATACAACGTCCCCTTTCTCTCCTCGTCCTCGCCACGAACCCAAGCGCCGGCCGCCTCGTTCGATCTGCAGGCGGGCCAACCCTCAGCACTGTGCACCGACTTTCTGACTCACCTCTCCGCCGACCTGAACACCAGTCGGGCCGCACTCAACGCCGCCTACCAGAAGGCGATTGGCGAGACCCTCGCCGACGAGGTCAAGAGCGGGAAGCTGACGCAGGCCAGGGCCGACGCGATCAAGCAGCGACTCGCCGGCAAGGCGCCCTGCGCGATCGCAGGCCCCCTCCAGCCCCGACCCGGCCTGGGCGCATTCCGGCCCGCGCTGTTGAGCGCGGCAGCTTCAGCGCTTGGCATCAGCG
>JAYUFT010000169.1:0-5103 GCA_043738605.1 Candidatus Dormiibacterota bacterium
CGGACGGGCTCGGCGCAGTGGGCTGACGTTTGGCTCGGCCTCGATGTCGGCAGCGACATCTCGCTCGCCAACGCGATGGCGCGCGTGATCATCCACGAGGGCCTCGCCGACACCGGCTTCATCGCCCGCGCCACCACCGGCTACGACGAGTTCGCTCGCTGCGTCGATGCTTATCCCCTCGAGCGGGCTGAGCGCGAGACCGGTGTGCCGGCTGAGGCGATCAAAGACGTGGCGATCGCGTTCGGGCGCGCAAAGACCGGGATGATCTGCTGGACGCTCGGGATCACCGAGCATCACAACGCGACAGACAACGTCCTCGCCCTCATCAACCTCGCTCTCCTCACGGGCAAGGTCGGCCGCTTCGCCTGTGGCCTGAATCCACTTCGCGGGCAGAACAACGTGCAAGGCGGGGGAGACATGGGCGCCATTCCCGCGAGGTTCCCCGGTTTCCAGGACCTCGAAGAGCCCGCGATCCACGCCAAGTTCACGAACGCTTGGGGTGGAGCGAAGTTTCCTTCGAAGATGGGTTACCACCTCAGCCAGATGTTTGAGTCGATGGACCACGACGAGCTGAAAGCGCTCTACATAATCGGCGAGAACCCAGCGCGAAGCGAAGCGGACCAGACTCGCACGGTCCGTCTCCTGAGCGGCCTCGACCACCTCGTCGTGCAGGACATCTTCCTGACCCAGACCGCCGAGCTGGCGCACGTGGTGCTGCCCGCGGCCGCAGGCTGGGCCGAGTCAGAGGGGACCGTCACCAACAGCGAGCGGCGCGTCCAGCGAGTGCGACGTGCGCTCGAACCACCATCAGGCGCGCACGACGACGTCGAGCTCATCTGCGAGATCGCCAAGCGCCTTGGCACCGACTGGGGCCACCCGACCGCAGAAGAGGTCTGGGACGAGTGCCGCAGCCTGTCGCCAATGCATGCCGGCATGTCCTACGCGCGGCTCGACGAGCTCGGTGGCATTCAGTGGCCCTGCCCCGACGAATCGCATCCCGGCACCGAGTTCCTTCACGCCCGCTTGTGGATGGACCCCATCGAGGGGCCCGCTGCGCCGTTCCACGCGGTCGAGCACGATCCTCCAGTCGACCTGCTCACGGAGGAATTTCCGATCCGGCTCACCACTGGGCGCAGGCTCGATTCGTTCAACACCGGCGTGCAAACGGGCGGCTATACGTCCCCTTTGCGCACCCGTGAAGCCATCCTCATCTCGCCCGCTGACGGAGCTCGCCTCGGCATCGCGGATGGCGAGAGGGTGCGCGTCAGCTCGCGTCGCGGGTCGGTTGAAGCGCCGATTCGGTTTGAAGCTTCCCTGCGGCCCGGGCTCGCCTTCATGACCCTCCATTTCCCCGACCAGGTGGCCACCAACATCCTGACCATCGACGCCACCGATCCCAAGTCCGGCACAGCCGAGTTCAAGGCGAGCGCGATCCGGATCGACAAGCTGGTCGCGGTTCCGGCCAAGTAATTGGACATTCGGACCACCGGTGGACCGCCGAGCGCCGAGGAGATCGCCGCTGTCGATGGCTTCCTGGGTGCGCCGGAATCCCTGTGGGAGGGCGGCGCCCGCGTTGAGGCGGACGACCACGTTGCCTACGGCGGCCTCGCGACGCGCTCGCGCCGCCACCTGCTGCTGCCTGTGCTCCATGCGGTGCAGGATCACGCGGGCTGGGTCAGTCGCGGCGCGTTGGAGTACGCGTGCAGGCGCCTGTCGATCCCACCCGCTGACGCTTACGGCGTCGCCAGCTTCTATGCGCGCTTCGCGCTTGACGAGCGGCCGCCGCTTGCCGTCCACGTATGCGACGACATCGCCTGCAAGTGCGCCGGTGCCGATGCGCTTTGCGACGCGCTCGAGAAGGGCTTCGGTCCCGCGGGGGTGCCCGGCGCTTCTGGCTCAGCCGCCTGGTATCGCAGCCCATGCCTCGGTCTGTGCGATCGCGCGCCCGCAGCATTGATCGAGCGAGCAGGCAAGCACCATGCGGAAGCCCGCGTTGCGCCCGCCGGCTATGAGTCTCTCAGCGCGATCCTCCGCGGCCAGTGGCCTGACAGCGAGGCTTCGATACATGCGCAGCCACGAAAAGAATCGAGGCTGCTGCGCCGGGTCGGGGTCGTGGAGCCCACGAGTATCGACAGCTATGTGCAAGCGGGTGGGTACGCGGCGTTGCGGCGCGCGCTCGAGCTCGGTTTCGAAGGCGTGATTCGCGAGGTGACCGACGCGAAGCTGCTCGGCCGTGGCGGCGCTGCGTTTCCAACAGGACGCAAGTGGGACGCGGTGGCGAAAGCGGCGGCCAGACCCCACTACATGGTGTGCAACGCCGACGAGTCAGAGCCCGGCACTTTCAAAGACCGCGTTCTGATGGAGTCCGATCCCTTCGCGGTGGTCGAAGGCATGACCATCGCCGCCCTCGCGACGGGTTGCGAGCAGGGCTATCTGTACGTCCGCACCGAATATCCGCTGGCGCGCGAACGGATCGAGAACGCCATCGAGGAGGCGCGAGCCAAAGGGTTTCTCGGCGCCGACGTGGCAGGGTCTGGCATGACCTTCGACATCGAGGTGCGGCGAGGCGCCGGCGCCTACATATGCGGTGAGGAGACAGCTCTCTTCAACTCGATCGAAGGGAAGAGGGGGGAGCCGCGCAACAAGCCGCCCTTTCCGGTTGCCATCGGTCTATTTGGCAAGCCGACTCTCGTCAACAACGTGGAGACGCTGGCCAACGTGCTCGAGATCCTCAACCACGGCAGCGCGGAGTACGCCAGGGTCGGCACGCCCGAATCGGCCGGCACCAGGCTGTTCTGCATCTCCGGCCACGTGCGCGAACCCGGCCTTTACGAAGTGTCGATGGGCACGACGTTGCGCGCTCTCATGCAGCTTGCCGGCGGCCTTCATGAGGGCAGATCGCTCCGTGCCGTGCTCCTCGGCGGCGCGGCAGGCTCTTTCGTCACGGAGTCGCAGCTCGACGTGCCGCTGAGCTTCGAAGGCACGCGTGCAATCGGAGCCACGCTCGGTTCTGGCGCGGTCATCGTCTTCGACGACACCGCCGACCTCGAGTCGGTCCTGCTTCGCATCGCGCGCTTCTTTCGCGACGAGTCATGCGGCCAGTGCGTCCCCTGTCGCGTCGGGACGGTCCGGCAGGAGGAGGCGCTCAAGAGAATCCTCAGCGAGCGCGATCAGTCGCTGCGTGAAGTCGACATCGCGTTGCTCAGCGACATCGCGCGCGCCATGCGCGACTCGTCGATCTGTGGGCTCGGGCAGACTGCCTCCAGCGCGATCGGCTCCGCGTTGGTCCAGCTCAAGATCGCGGGTATGAACTAGATGGCGAACGGAGTGTTTGTCGGCCTGCCCAAGCGCATGGTCACCGTCAACATCGATGGCGAGGACGTGCAGGTCACCGAGGGCACGACGATCCTGGAGGCCTGCCGCGGCCTCAGCATCGATACTCCGACCCTCTGCCAGCTCGAGAATCTGACCCCCGTCAACGTGTGCCGGGTGTGCGTCGTCGAGGTCGAGGGCTCTCGCGTGCTCGTGCCCGCCTGCTCCCGCAAGGTCGAGGCCGACATGAAGGTCCTCACCGATTCCGAGCGGGTGCGACACAGCCGCCGCATGGTCCTCGAGATGCTGGCGTCTTCAGTCGACATGTCCCTCTGCGGACCAGAGGTGCGTGGTTGGATGACGCAGTACGGCGCCGAGCCTCAGCGCTTCGGGCCGAGCGCGGCCACGGTGGCGCAGCCGGTGAAGATCGACAACGACCTCTATGTGCGTGACTACTCGCGCTGCATCCTTTGCTACAAGTGCGTGGAGGCCTGCGGCGTGGATGCGCAGAACACCTTTGCGATCGGAGTGGCCGGGCGCGGGTTCGATGCCCACATCTCCACCGAGTTCACAGTCGAGCTGCCTGAGTCGGCATGCGTGTATTGCGGCAACTGCATCGGTGTTTGTCCAACGGGCGCCCTGATGTTCAAGAGCGAGTACGACATGCGCCAGGCCGGCACGTGGGACGAGTCGCAGCAGAAGGTGACGGAGACGGTGTGTCCCTACTGCGGCGTCGGCTGCATGCTCGAGCTGCACGTGCAGGACAACTCGATCGTGAAGGTGACGTCTCCCCTCGACCACAGCGTCACCGCCGGGCACCTGTGTGTGAAGGGGCGGTTTGGCTTTCAGTTCGTGCAGCGGCGCGGGAAGAAATAGAAAAGGCCGGGCATGAAGCCCGGCCTCCTCGGAAACTTGTTTAGTTAGTCGCCCGACCCTGAGTGGGTCGCGTCGTGCGAGTCCTGCGAGTCCTGTGTTTCGTTCTGGTCCGTGTCGTTGTCGACCTCGGTAGCGTCGTTGTCCTCGGTCTCGTTGTCAGTGTCGGTTTCGGTGACCGTCGCGTGTTCTGCCGCCTCGGTCGCCGGCGACTCAGCAGCCTCTTCCGCGGCTGCGGCAGCCTCGCGCTGAAGGTTCGCGGCAGCCCTTGCCGCCTTCGCCTGCTCGCGCGCCAGCAGCGCGGCCGCCTCGGCGGCGTCCTGCTTGTCCTCGAAGGTGTTCATGATGCTCGCCACCCCGGACTTGCTCGGCACGTGCAGCGCCGCAGCCTGCGACGTGTGTGCCATGACCGAAGTGAGCGCCAGGATGACACCTGCTCCGGCCGCGACTGCCGCAGCTCCAACCTTGATAAACCCCGTTCTACGCAATTCGAGTTCCTCCTCGGTATGCCGGTTTTTGGGCCGGTCGATGCTTAATAACGCTCGCGCCTGCGAAAGTCGGAAGGCGTCGCCTAATGTCCCTCGCTGCTGGATGCGGTCGGAGACGGCCCGGATCCGCCAGACGAATCGTGCCCGCCTGATGAATCCGGTGTCGGTAACGGCTCGGGGCGTTCGGTGGGCTCGGGGCTGGGCGAAGGCTCTGGCCGCTCGGTCGGCTCTGGCGACTGCTTCGGCTCGGCCTCGTGGCCGCCCGACGGCGTCGGGTGATTCGCGGTCGATTCGCCGTCCGAGCGTGGTTTAGGGCTCTGTGCCGGCTTCGGACTGGTCCCGGGAAAGTGGCCCACGCTCTGGATCACGGCCCCCGCCTTGTCCCTCCAGATCGCCGGGTTCGGGCTCCCCGTGGCCGCGGTGGCCGTCA
>JAYUFT010000170.1:0-1570 GCA_043738605.1 Candidatus Dormiibacterota bacterium
CCGTCACCCCGCACGTGATGCAGCTCGGCCTCCCATCGGAGGATGTCGCCTGTTCGGAGCAGTGACAGCGCTTCCGTGATCGCGCTGCGGTCGTGCTCCGATGTGACGTCCGCAAGCGTCATGTGCAGAAGCTCGGCGCGGCTGCGACCGAGGATCACGCACAGCCTCTCGTTGACTAGCAGCCAGCCGCCGTTGGCGCCGACCAGGGCCAGGCCAACCTGCGCCGCTTCGACCGTGATCCGGAGTCGCTCCTCACGTGCCTGCAACTCGATCGCCCTGCGCTCAGCTGCGACGGCTTCGGCGCGGATGCGCCCGACCATCTCGTGCACGGTGACGGCGACCACCAGGAGCACCGCAGCCAGAAGCAGCGCCACAGCGGTGTCGCTCGACCCACTACCCGCCACGATCGGGGGCGCAGCCAGCCCCAGGGCCGCAAGGGCTGCGGCGGCGAGCGAGTCGAAACGGCTCGAGTAGACAGCCGTCAGGAGGACGACGAGCAGGTACAGGGGAAAAACGAGCACGGGCGCCAGTTTCAGTCCGACCTGGACGGCGATCACCGCGACGATGGCGATTATGGGCGTGGCGCGACGGACCAAGCCTCGAGTCCGATTCGGCCTCAATTCGGGCCTCGGACGAGGTCCTGGCAACACCTTCATTCCCTCACCCCCCCTGGCTGGGCTTGAGGTGCGCAAGAGGCAAAGTGTAGACGGCGGTTGTCAGATCAGACCCCTCTTAAGCCCTGCGACGTTGCCGTAAGCTAGCCGCCCGGTCGAGTTGAAGCACATGAATACGCCACTGCAAGCGGACGGACTCAGCCGGCGCGTCTATCCCTTCATCGGGCTGGCCATCGTCGGTCTGGTCAGCCTGCACGGATATTCAGAGCTCACCGCGTCCCCGGCATTGGTGGCGGCGATGGTGGTCGGCATGCTCCTGGCGCTCGCGCCTCTGGCCCCGGTCAAATTCCCGGCCGTCGGCCAGCCGATCGCCGCCATCCCGGTGGTCGTCGGCCTCGGCCTCGCCCTCTACCCACTCTGGAAGATGGGGACCGCGTTCGGCATCCTTGCCTCGCTCGTCCTGGTCGTGCTCGCCGGCGCCTTGGTCCTCCTGCCGTGGGAGCGCATCCCCCGATTCCTCCACGCGATCTCGCCCATCGGCGGCCTCGCAGTCACCTTCGCGCTCGAGGTGCAGTTCGGGTTGAGCGTCATCCGCGCCTTCCCCTTCGTGCTGCTGCTCCTCATGTTCCTTGCGCTCTACTACACGACCGTCGAGTTCGCCATCGGCGCTGCGCTCGGCGCGGCCGACCTGATCCTCGTCACCGGCGTGAACCCGGCGACCGGCGACCCGGCGGCCGCGCTCCTCGAAGGTTTGCTTCTCGTTTCTCTTGGCATCCTCGTGCGACGTGTCGTCCAGGAGCAGGATGCGCACCGAAGCGCAGCCGCCACCGCCGAGAGCGCGAGATCGGAGCTGCTCGCGGACCTGGCGCAGCGCAACCA
This sequence comes from Candidatus Dormiibacterota bacterium, assembly GCA_043738605.1. Classification (GTDB taxonomy): domain Bacteria; phylum Chloroflexota; class Dormibacteria; order Dormibacterales; family Dormibacteraceae; genus Palsa-872. The sequence goes on from JAYUFT010000170.1 coordinate 1,494, forward strand.
GGAGCTGCAGGAGCTCACCAGGATGAAGTCGGAGTTCCTGGCGACGATGAGCCACGAGATCCGCACGCCGATGAATG
>JAYUFT010000171.1:0-1560 GCA_043738605.1 Candidatus Dormiibacterota bacterium
CTGACTCTTGACCCCACACGCGTCTACCACCCACTCGGTGGACGGTGGCCAGCGCACAATGTCTTGCCACAGGCGGGAACGATGTCCTGAGAGAGGACATTGGCGGGAAGGGAGGGATTCGAACCCTCGAGGGAGCTTTACACCCCCTACCCGCTTAGCAGGCGGGTGCTTTCGGCCACTCAGCCACCTCCCCGGTCGATCGGGATCGTCGCTCGATTCTATCGGCCGTGACCTCTCCGCATACTTAACGGCCGATGGAGGCACCAGGAGGCCCAGGAGCACCCCCGATGTGGGGTCCCGGTCGCAAGATGGCATTCGGGGCCGCGCCTGGCTCCAAGAGCAAGCTCTGGTACACGCTTGTGGACGGAGCCCTGAGCGAGGTCTTCTTTCCCTCCATCGACAGGGTCGCGCTGCACGAGCTGCGCTTCTTCGCCTCGGCGAGCGGCTCGCCCCCAGTCGATGACGCGGGTGACGGCCAGCACCGTGTCACGTGGTTCGCACCCGGCACGCCCGGCTTCATCGTGGACAGCACGCACCACGAGTATCGGCTGACCAAAGAGTATTTCTCGGACCCCGAGGAGAACGCCCTCCTGATCGCCGCGACCTTCACCCCCGAGCTCCCTGACGTCCGCCTCTACATGCAGGCCTCGGCTCACTGGCAGCCGGGCAGCGAGGGCAACTTCGGCCAGGTCCTCGACACCCATCCACCGGCGCTGCTCATGCGCCAGCAGGACGTTTGGATCTGCATCGTCGGCCCGTTCAGTCGGGCGACCATCGGCTACTTCCAGAGCTCAGACCTCCAGGTCGACCTGCACGACGGCGACGGTTACCTCACCAACCTCTACGACCGAGCCGGACCGGGCAACGTGGCCGTCGGCGCCGAGTTCGGCATCAGGGCCGGTTCGTTCCAGATGGCAATCGGCTTCGCGCACACGCGCGCGGATGCCGAGGAGGTCGCGCGCCATGTCTTGCAGAAGGGCGCGGGCAACGTGCGCTATGCATTCGAGCGCGCGTGGCAAAGCCAGACCGACCTTCCTCAAACCCTGAGCAAGGTCAGCGGCGACGAGGGGATGCTTGCCCGCTCATCGCTGGCGGTGCTTCGCTGCCTCGAGGACAAGTCGCACGCCGGCGCATTCGTTGCTGCTCCGTGCTCTCCATGGGGAGAGACCAACCACAACGGCAACCACGTCTATCACCTCGTCTGGCCGCGCGACCTCTGCCGCATCGCCACCGCTCTCCTAGATGCGGGCGACACCGCCGCGGCCCTGCGCGCGTTCCGCCACCTGCAATCGCGACAGCGCCCCGACGGCGGCTGGTTTCAGAACTGGTTCGTGGATGGGACGCCGCACTGGACCTCGACCGAGCTCGACCAGGTGGCGCTGCCTATCCTTCTCGCCTGGCGCCTCGGCGTCGCCGGATTCCTGGACCACGACCCGTATCCGGTGATGGTCCGCCCAGCGGCGCAGTTCTTGATTCGCGAAGGCCCGCTCACGCAGCTCGATCGCTGGGAAGACCTGGGCGGTCTCTCGCCCTCGACACTGGCCGCCTGCATTGCGGCTC
>JAYUFT010000172.1:0-1557 GCA_043738605.1 Candidatus Dormiibacterota bacterium
GGCCCAACTGAGAGAGTGTCGCGCCGGCCCTTCTCCGGCCGCGCCGGCAAAGAGCTCGACCGCTGGATGCTGCGCGCCGGCTTCGTCAGCGCAGAGGAGTTCCGGCGGCTGACCTACATCGCCGCGCTGATGCGCTGCTTTCCCGGTCGGAACGCGGCCGGCACCGGCGACCTCCGTCCGCCACCGGCCGCCGTCGCCAACTGCGCGCGCTGGCTCGATACCGAGCTGCGCATCCTCAAGCCCAACGTCTTGATCCCGGTCGGGCTCATGGCCATCAACCGCTTCCTCGGCCCCGGGTCCCTGGAAGGCCGCGTGGGCAAGCGCTTTGGCGAAAGGCCGGTCGTCGTTCCACTGCCGCATCCGTCGGGCACGAGCCGATGGCTCAACGCTCCGGCAAATCGCCAGAGGCTCGCCGAGGCGCTCGAGCTCATCGCCGATCTCCGTTTGCGTTATTCGCCGCCGCCAAAGAGAATTCTCAGCACTGCTGCGCGTAACAGGTAGCCTGCACAAGCATCCTGCGCGTCGGTCGCAGCGGCCCATCGACAAGGAGAAAGAAGCGTGAAGTACTTGCTCGTCTATTACGGCGGAGGAATGCCCGACACTCCGGCTGCGCAGGCGCGGGTCTTGAAGCAATGGGAAAAGTGGTTTGCAAAGGTCGGACCGGCGATGGTGGATGGCGGCAATCCGTTTTCCGGAGCGGTCAACAAGATCAGGGCTGACGGCACCACCGCGAAAGGGCCGATTGGCAAGCGCGCGAGCGGCTACAGCATCATCGATGCCCCATCGCTCGATAAGGCGACCAAGCTGGCGAAGGGGTGTCCCATCATCCGGAGCGGCGGCGAGATCGCGGTCTACGAAACCTTCAACGCGATGTAAAGGTTGCCTTCCTTTTTTGTCGAGCGAGACGGCGAGCGTGCGGTAATCCTTGGCGACGACGCTCGCCACCTGGCTCGCTCGCTGAGGGCCAAGGTGGGGGAGGAGATCGAGGTCGTCGACCCCGCGGGACTGATGCTCACACTGCGCCTCGATCGCGTCTCCGACGATCGGGTGGAGGGAGCTGTCGTGGCTGAGCGCCCGCACAATCCAGAGCCTCAAGCGCGAATCGTGATCGCCATCGCTCACCTTCCCGCTCCGGCCCTCGAGCTCGTCCTCTCTCGGTGCACCGAGGCCGGCGCCTTCGCCTTTCACATCGTCCAGGCGGACCGAAGCGTGGCGCGTGGCTCTAAGCCCGAGCGCTGGCGCACCATCTGCCGCGAGGCAGCGATGCTGGCCGGCCGGCTGGCCGTCCCCGAGGTCTTGGGCCCGTCGTCCCTCGAGGAGGCAATCGCCCGGAACGAAAACCCCGTGATGCTCGCGCGGTCCGCGTCCACCCGTCTGGCCGACCTGCTCGAGCCCCAAAACCTGACCCTCCTAATCGGTCCTGAAGGCGGCTGGTCGGAGCGCGAGCTTGCGATCGTTCCCCGGCAGGCCACGTTGGGTCCCCGCAACCTTCGCGCCGACACGGCGGCCCTGGTCGCCCTGGCCACCGCCCTGGCGAGACGCACCTAGAGTTCGCTT
>JAYUFT010000173.1:0-1556 GCA_043738605.1 Candidatus Dormiibacterota bacterium
GTCGTAGCCCTTCTCCAGGGCAGGTCCATCGCTCGAGAAGTCGCCGGAGAGCGAGACCGAGACACCAATCGTTATCGGGGTGCCGGGTGACGGGGTTGCGGTGGCGGCTCCGCTGCCGCAGGCAGTGAGGGCCAGACCGGCGCCCGCCACGGTTGCAATCAAGGCCCTTCGCATGGCTTCGCTCCTCTCATCCGCATGCGCTGGTGGAGCGCCGCGGCTTGCGGTGAACAAACGATTGCCCTATGTTAGGCACGGGCGAAACGAATGTCAATGCAATCCTGCGAGCTATGCCGGTAACCCTGAAAGAGCTCGCGGCCCGGGCCAATGTGCACCCCTCGACCGTGTCGCGCGTCGCCAACAACGACCCCGGATTGCGTATCGCAGTGACGACTCGGACTCGAATCGAAGCCCTTCTCCGTGAGACCGAGTATCGACCCAACGGCGTCGCCCGCGGGCTGAAGCTGCGCCAGACATTGGTGCTGGCTGTGGTCATCCCAGACATTACGAACCCATTCTTCGGAGCCCTGTTCCGCGGCATCGAGGACGGCGCGACGCCGCGTGGCTACCAGGTGCTCCTCTGCAACACCGACGGCATCCCCGAGCGCCAGCGCGCTCACCTGCACAGCCTGGCGGCCCGCCGGGTCGACGGCGTGATCCTGGCCAGCACGTTTCTGAAGGACCCAGCCGTGCCTTGGCTGCGCCACCAGCGCACGCCTTACGTGCTCGTCAACCGGTTCAGCGAGGAAGGCGTAGACCCGTTCGTCGGCTCCGATGACGTGATGGGCGCCACCCTCGCCACCCAGCACCTGATCGGCCTCGGCCACGTTCGAATCGGCCACCTGGCCGGCCAGCCGACGGTCAGCACCGGCGTGCTGCGCCGCAAGGGTTATCACGCCGCCCTGGCGGAGGCAGGGATTCCCGCCAACCCTGACCTGGTCGTCGAGTCAGGCTTTGTCGAGGAGGGCGGAGCCCAGGCCATGGAACGCCTGCTGTCGCTGAGCCAACCCCCGACAGCGATCTTTGCGGTGACCGACATGACGGCAATCGGCGCCTACGGAGTGGCGCGCAAGAGGGGCCTGCGCATCCCGGAGGATCTCGCGATCGTCGGATATAACGACATCCCTCTCGCGGGCCGGCTGATCCCCGGCTTGACGACGGTCCACGTGCCGATTCACGAGTTCGGAAGCGTGGCGGCACGCATGCTGCTCGAGCAGATCGAGACCGGAGTGCTGACACCGAGGCGGGTGGTGTTCGCGCCGCAGCTGGTGGTGCGGGGGTCGAGCGTGGCCGGCGCCGATGAGCAGCTGGTTGGACGCCCGTCGCAGCGAAGCCCGGCGGAGTAAGTGGAGGTTTGAGCGAAAAATGGGTATGGTAGACAAACGTTTGCGCGTCACCCTGACGCATTGATTTGAGTCGGGAGGCAGTGTCCAAAACCATGAAGCCCTCAAAGCACAGGCTCGGTTGGATCGGCACCGGCCGGATGGGGTACGCCCTGGTGACCAGGCTCCTCGAACGCGGTTGTGACGTGGCCGTTTACAACCGGACGAGGGCCAAAG
>JAYUFT010000174.1:0-14751 GCA_043738605.1 Candidatus Dormiibacterota bacterium
GGCAATCACGCTGGGGGCCGACGTCGTCGTGACCACAGGCGGAACGGGCCTTGGGCCTCGAGACGTCACGCCCCAAGCGACGGCATCGCTCATCGAATATGAGGTGCCTGGAATCGCGGAGGAGATGCGGCGCGTCGGCCTTGTGAGCACTCCGATGGCGGCGCTGTCGCGCGCGCTGGCTGGGGTTCGCGGCCAGGTCCTGATCATCAACGTGCCGGGCAGCTTCAAGGGAGCGACGGAGTCGCTCGAAGCGGTGATGCCGATGCTCGACCACGCGGTCAAGCTGCTGCACGGCGACACGGCGCACTAATTCACTTCGAATGAACGTGAACGCCGACCTCGGTGAGGGTGCTGGCGCGGATGAGGCAATCCTCGGTTTCGTGGACAGCGCCAACGTGGCCTGTGGAGCGCATGCGGGGTCGATATCGATTGCGATCGCAACCGCCCTGCGCTGCCGGCAGCTGGGAGTCGAGGTCGGGGCGCATCCCGGTTACGACGACCCTGCGCGATTTGGCCGCGTGGAGACGGCGCTCTCGGCTGCTGAGATCGAGGCCCTTGTCACCTACCAGGTTGCCGGCCTCGCTGCGGTCGTGCGGATTGCTTACGTCAAGCCCCACGGCGCCCTCTATCACCGATGCCAGCACGATCCGGCAGCCGCTGACGCCGTGGCGCGTGTCGCGAAAGCGCACGGCGTGGGCTTGCTGGGCCAGCCGGATTTCGAGATCCTCGCGGCGGCCATACGCGCGGGCATACCCGCTTACCGCGAGGGCTACGCGGACCGGTTGATGATGCCGGACGGCAGCCTTGCGCCGCGGACCCACCCCGGCGCGCTGCTGGATCCGGCCTCGGCCGCCAAACAGGCCGTCCGGCTCGCGCAGTCCGGGCGTTTTGACACCATCTGCGTGCACGGCGACACCAAGAGCGCCGCTGAAACCGCTGCGGCGGTGCGGCAGGCTTTGCGCGATGCAGGTGTGAAAACGCAAGCGCTGGCCGCGAGTTGAGCCCGAGCGGCGCAGTCATCAGCGAGCTGCACGAGCTCGGGGAGCTGACCGAGCTGGAAGCTTTGCTGGCGGCGATCTGGGAGAGGCCCGACGATCCGCCGATCAACACCGAACTACTGAGAGCGCTGGCCCATTCAGGCAATTACGTCGCGGGTGCTCGGGTCGGTGAGCGGTTGGTCGGTGGCCTGGTCGGCTGGCTGGGCGCCAGGGCCGCGAACGAGCTCCACCTGCACTCGCACATTCTTGGCGTGGTCGCCGGCGTCCAGGTGGGGGGCGTCGGGTTTGAGCTCAAGCAGGACCAACGCCGCTGGTGCCTGGAACGTGGAGTCAAGACCGTCGAATGGACGACCGACCCACTGGTTCGGCGCAACGCCTATTTCAACCTGACCAAGCTCGGCGCCGGCGCGAGCGACTACCTGGTCAATTTCTACGGAGCCATGAGCGATGGTCTCAACGCCGGCGAGGAATCGGACCGCCTCCTCATCAGCTGGGAGCTCGACTCGGCACGCGCCAAGGCCGCCGCCGAAGGCCGCGCTGGCGATCCTGAGATCGGAGGTCTCCTTCGAGATGGCGCTGCGGCAATTGTCTCGGTTGGTGCTGCAGGTGAGCCAGTGGTCGGCAAGGCATCTGGCGCGCGCGTCCTTATATGCCAGGTGCCGGAGGACATCGTCGCGATGAGGCATGCGGCTCCTGCGCTTGCTCGCGCTTGGCGCCTGGCCCTGCGCAAAGCGATGGTCGAGGCATTCGCCACCGGCTATCGGTTGAGCGGAGCGACCCGCGCCGGCTGGTACGTGCTGGCGCGCTAGCGAATTCACACATTGTCGACGCAGATAGACTTCGGGGTGTGCTTTCCGTCGGAGATCGCGCGCCGGACTTCAAGCTGCCGACCACTGGTGGTCACGAGCTCACGCTCGCCGAGGCGCTCGACCAGCACAAGGCGCTGGTCTTCCTTTTCTACGTGCTGGACTTCACAGGTGGTTGAAGAACCGAGCTGACCGAGTTTCGGTCCAGGCACGAACAAGCAGTGGCTGATGGCATTGGCATTTACGGCATCAGCGTCGATTCCGTGTTCTCGCACGAAGCCTTCGCCAAAGAGTTGGGCGGTCTTCCCTTCGAGCTGATCGCCGACTTCGAGCGCACGATGGTCACCGACTACGGCGTGCGACGCGATGACGTCGCCGGGTACAAGGGCATGGCCAGACGCACTGTGTTCGTGATTGACAAGTCCGGTGTCGTGCGCTGGGCATGGGAGCGGTCGAAAGAGCAACCTCTTCCGGATTTCGACCTGGTGCTCGCCGAGGCCAAGAAGGTAGCCGAAAGCTAGGCAGCGCCTCGCAGGGTTTCCAGAGCGGCGGCAAGCGCTCTTCGCATCTTTTGCGCTCCCTCCGGCGTGATGGCCTCGAGCCGCAGCTCGTCACCTGGCAATAGCTGGGCGGCGATCGGGAGCGATGCGCTCACCACTGTGGCCACAACCGGGTAGCCACCCGCGGTCTGATGGTCGGCCATCAGCAGGATTGGCTGCCCGCCGTGCGGCACCTGGACCGCCCCCGCCACGAGCCCGAAAGACAGAAGCTCCTCGCCGGTGGCTGCCAACCGGGGCCCTTCGAGCCGGTAGCCGATACGGTCCGACATGCTGCTCACCTGGTATAAAGCCTCGAACAGCGCGGCGCGGCTTTCCAGGTCGAGCCTCTTCAGGTGCGGTCCGGCGATTGCGTACAGGGTGTGGTTGCTGTACGAGGGACGGAGCTGCTCTGGCACGCGGCGACCGGCGACCGCCGGCCTTGTCGCTTCCCCCGCGATGGCCAATGAGTCCCCCGCCCTCAGGGCTCTGCCGTGCATGCCTCCGCGCTCCGCCATGAGGTTGGTGGACAGGGATCCCAGCCAGCGGTCGGCCTCGAAGCCCCCGGCGATAGCGACGTACGTGCGCGCGCCTTCTCGCCGGCCTCCGAATGTCAATCTGTCGCCGGGACTTAGGAGGAGGCTGGTCCACGCCGGCGCCGGGACGCCGTTAACGCGCGGATCGAGATCGGCTCCGGTGATCGCCAGAAGGCAGGCCTGCTCGGCAACGAGAGTTGGTCCGCGGAGCGTGCATTCCAGTGTGGCGAGGCCGGGATCGTTGCCGACCAGCAGATTCGCCGCGGAGTGGGCGAATCGATCCATCGCTCCCCCTGCCTGCACGCCGGCGACGATTGCATTTGGACGCCCCAGGTCCTGCACCGTGGTCAGAAGTCCCGGCGCCTCGACCATGAGAGCCGGCGTCACGGCTGTGCTGAGAAGAACTTCACGCGGTCGCCGGCGCGAAAGAGGCAAGGTGGGTCGGAGTCAGGCAAGAACAGCTTGACGCTGGTGCGCCCGATGAGGTGCCAGCCGCCAGGGGTCGGCAGCGGATAGACGCCCGATTGCCGCCCGGCGATGGCCACTGAGCCGGCAGGCACCTGGGTCCGGGGGACCTCTCGGCGAGGCAACACCAGCTCGTTGGGGAGAGGCCCCAGGTATGCCCACCCTGGAACGAAACCGACAAGGAAGACGCGATAGATCGGTCGTGAGTGGATCTCGATGATCCTCTCGCGGGAGAGCTGAAGCCGCTCGCCCACCTCCGCGATATCGGGGCCGTCGTAGTTGACCGGGATCCGGTGCAGCCGTCCAGGTTCGGCCATCGGCGGCCGCTTGGCAGCCAGCCTCTTGATCGCGGCCCCGAGCGAGTCATGGGTTGTCTGCTCCGGGTCGAATTGAACGGTCACGCTCGCGTAGCCGGCGATCGCCTGCCGTACGTCGCGCCGTTTCTTCAACGCGGTCGCGAGCGCAATGGCGCGCGTGTTGATCGCAGTGTCGAGCCGTGTGCTCAGCTCAGCCAGCAGTGCTGTGTCGCCAAGCGGCTGGATTCGCATCTTTTAGACCGGTGTGGCTTGCGCGCTGCTGAGCGCGGCTGTCGCATGTGCGCTGACCAGGATCGCGTAGAAGATGCCAGGCACGATGCCGACGCACAGCAGCCCGACGCTGGCAACGCCCAGAGCCCAAGCCGTGACGATCGCGGCGGCAGCGAGATTCCAGGTGGCGAAGTCTCGCGAGACACTTCGAAGTGCGGTCGGGAAATCGAAGATGTCGGCAGGCCGGCCGCTCAACGCAAAGCGGTTGGTCGCATGGGGCATCAACAGGAGCATGACAAGGCCCCATGGCAGAGCGAGGATGAAGAGGGCGGCGAGCTCTGCGTACACCTTCGACAAACTCGGATCGCTGACTTGCCAGAGATGGGCGCGGTCGACGAGCGACGAAAGGGGGCCGAGCGCCAGCGCGAACGGCGCCGCGATGAGAGCGATCGCGACGGCGACCCAGAATCCGTCGGCGAGCAGCCGGCGCGAGAGTGACCACGGTGGGAGTCCGCGGTCCGGATCTTTCGAAGCCGAACGCGTGGCGGCGATCGCATAGCCGAGCAGCGGGATGAATGCGATTGGCAGCAGGACTACCATCACTAAGCCGACCAACCACCGCGGCCGCCAGTCACCGCGAAAGGGCCAAGCGAATGACGCCGCGACGAGGTTCACGGGCCAACCTTACGGTCGGCGCCGCTCTGGAATAGCAACGGCGCGCTTCGGCTTCTCATGAGCGATGGCCGATTCGCCGCCGATCGCCTGCACGCTTTCGTCTGAGGACCTTCGAGACCGGGCGGGCGCCTGGGTTAAGTTGATGGCGAGCGGCCTGGTGCAGCGTGACGAGGTACCCGGCGGGATCCGGCTAAGTGCCGCTCCCGGCGCAGCGGCTTCCTCCCTACTCGAGCTCATCGAGCTGGAGCGCGAGTGCTGTGCCTGGATCCATTTCGAAGTTCGCGACGGGGCGGTTGTCACGATAACCGCCGAGGGCGGGGGCGAAGCCGTTCTCACCGAGATGTTCAAAGCCCTCTAACCTCCTGACTCGTGCCCCGCACCGATGGTCAGGCCGTGCTCGGCCAGCGCGCCCTCAACCGCGCGCTGCTCGCGCGGCAGATGCTGCTCAATCGCTCGAACCTTTCAGCCACTAAGGCGATCGAGCGCCTGGTCGGCATGCAGGCGCAGGTACCGGGCTCGCCGTATGTCGGCCTCTGGTCGCGTCTAGACGGTTTCCAGCCTGACGACTTGAGTCGGTTGATCAGCTCGCGGCGCACGGTGCGCATGTCACTGATGCGCTGCACCATCCATCTGGTCACGGACCGCGACTGTCTCGCCCTGCGCCCGGTCATGCAGGCAGTCCTAGAGCGCGGCTTCTACAAGGGCAGCCCTTTCGCGCGTCGAATCGAAGGCATCGATGTCGACGCTCTTCTGGCGGCAGGCCGGGGGGCACTCGAGGAGAAACCGCGAACCACCGCAGAGTTGCGCAAGCTGCTGGGCGAGCGGTGGCCGGACTACGACGCCAATTCCCTCGCCTACGCAGTCCACTACCTGGTTCCGATGGTGCAGATACCACCCCGCGGGCTCTGGTCCGGCCACGGCCTGCCCACATTCACGACCTGCGGGGCGTGGCTCGGGAGGTCGTTCGCCGCAGGCCCGTCTCCGGACGAAATGGTGATGCGATACCTGGCGGCTTTCGGACCGGCAACCATTGGTGATATCCAGTCGTGGTCAGGACTGGTCCGCGTCCGTGAGTTTACCCAGCGTTTGCGACCCCGGCTGCGCACCTTTCGCGACGAGAAAGGGAGGGAGCTGTTCGACGTGCCACGTGGACTGTTGCCCGACCCGGAGACAGAAGCCCCGCCGCGTTTCCTACCGGATTACGACAACGCGCTCCTTGCACACGACGACCGCACCCGCATCCTCGCTCATGAGCATCGCCGGCCGGTGGGCAGGCCGACCGTCCTCGTCGACGGTTTCGCAATCGGCTTCTGGAAGGTGACGCGCGAAGGCGGCCGCGCCATCCTGAATATCGAAGCGTTGGCGCGCTTGTCAAAGAAGGATGTGGTGGCGGTATCGAATGAAGGCGCCCGGCTTCTTGACTTCGTCGCCGCGGACTCTCAAACGAAGGACGTCAGGTTCGCGAAACCTCGCTGACTAGCCGCCAGTTGGATGCTGCGCGTGCTCCGACGGTTCAACCTCGGGTGCCGGCCCGCCACCCGCATACCGGTCGTTCACCTGTACAACTTCCTCGCCGGGTGCCTGGTCGCTGGTCTTCGGCTTGGCAGTCGGCGGCACATCAGTGGCTCTCCGCTTGCGCCGGGACATCACCCCAACCGTACAACGCCCGCAAAACTCAGCGCTTGATTCGTACCTGTACCTCGCCGCCGGCAGCTGTGACCTCGACATCACCGGCGCGCAAGCGCATACCGTCCTCGAGTCGGGTGGCCACGATGGCGCCCTCGAAAACGAGCTCGTCGAATCGGTCTCGCCCTTTGCCTCCCATCCGCACGACCACCCCGCGAGGGCTGCGCCAAACGCCATTGCCAACGGCCTTGAAGTCGCTGGTCATCAGGTCCCCGATCTGATCCGGTGGCGGGGGCGGCGGTTCCACCATGGGCCGGTTTACAGGTTTGGCCGGCTTTTCTGAATCAGCCGCGGGCCGCGGCGCCGGCTTGCGGAAACGGGCCTGCTCGAGCGACAGGCGGAGCAGCTCAGAGCCTTCCTCCTGTTCGAAAAACGCTGAAGAGATGCGACTTGGGTCACGAGAACGCCGGATGCAATTGGCGCAATCGGCGTCGACTTCGATAGCGGCATAGGAGCCGGCGGCGAGGCTCTGGCCGCACAGCGTGGTCACCGGACCGCTGCTCGGGACTCGCGGGGTGAGGTGAATCCGTCCACCGCTCTTGCGACGGACCGACTCGAGCCTGATGCCGGACACGCTCACGGCTCGGACGATAGCGCTAAGTGAGCGCTATAGCAGCGACTCGATCGCCTTCACGACCTCGGGGGATTCGGGCTCGACCTTTGAGCGGAAACGGCGCACCACGTGCCCGTCCTTGTCGACCAGAAACTTCTCGAAGTTCCACGCCACGTTGCCGGCCTTGCCGGCGCCATCGGGAAATTGGCTCAGGATCGCGTAGAGCGGGTGCTGATTCGCGCCTTTCACATCGAGCTTCGCGAACATCGGAAAGGTCACGCCGTAATTGACGCTGCAGAAGCTCTGGATGTCTTCGGCGCTACCGGGCTCCTGCCGGAAGAACTGGTTGCATGGAAAACCGAGCACCGTGTAGTCCTTCGCCGAGTACCGATCCTGCAGCGCCTGAAGACCTCGGTATTGCGGCGTGAATCCACACTTGGAGGCGGTGTTGACGGCAAGGATCACCTTGCCTGCATAGGTCGCGAGGCTGGCCGGCTTACCGTTCAGCATCGGCAGCTCGATCTCGTGAATTGAGGGTGCCTGGGTTTGACTCATACCAACTTGAATTGAAGCCCGGACGGCGCTATTCCCGGCCTCGTCTGGCGGCAAGCAGGAACGCCGCCAGACAGATAACCGCAACAACGGACAGGATGGCCGGGGACCAGGCGATGCCGAACCATGCGATCCCGATCCCAATGGCGGGTGGGATGACGCCGCCACCCACCATGGTCGCCGGAAACATCCACGACGTGGCGCGCGAATCGCCCGGCCTCAGCTTGGCCAACCAGACGAAAGCAGTGGGGAAGATAGGCGCGATGACAAAGCCCGTGACGACATATGCGACGGGCGCGGCTCGGCCGTTCAGAGCCACGAGTAACGCCAGGGCGCCGATGGCTGCGCCTGAGATGACGACCACCCGCGGAGGCACCCTGTCCGGAATCAGAGCGGCCAGCAACCTTCCAACTGCCAGGGCGAGCCAGAAACCCGACGTGATCGACGCTGCCTCGAGCGATGGAAAACCCACGGACTCGAGGTGCGAGGGCATCCATCCGCCGACGCCCGTCTCGACGCCAACATAAAAGATGAAACCGACAACAAAGATGACGACCAGGACGCCACCACGCCGTAAACGGGCACGCGCTTCCGCGGCGGGATCGGACATTCGGTGGGCCACCGGCAACCGGCCCTGGATCCCGGCGGCGGCTGGGATGAGCACGATAGCGAGCGCTGCCGCGCCGCCGTATAGCGCAGTCAAGTGGTCCTGACCGAGCCTCGAGATCAAGATCGGTCCGGCGACTGAACCGAAACCGTATGCGCTGTTAAGCGCATTGATCAAGGCCGTTCGCCTGGGCCCTTCGCTGTGGGCGACGAGCTGGTTGAGGCTGAGGTCCAGGCCTCCGAACCCCAGGCCGACGATCAGAACTGCCGCAAGGAATGCGGGCCAGGACGGCGCGAGCGCGACCCCGGCGCCGCCGACGGCGAGGCAGCCCAACGCCGCCCAGACTGCCATGCGGCCGGACACACGTTCCATCGCCCATATCGAGACGAACACGCCGATAAGCGCCCCGGCGAAATGAGCGCTGAACACACTGCCGGCTTCTGGCAGGCTGATACCGAAGCGACGTACCAGGTGTTCGAGCAGCGGGCCGTACGAAGCCGCCAGCGCACCGATCAGAAGGAAGGTTGCGGCGATGCCCGCAAGCGCAGCCTTCGGCAGAATCACAGGGTCCCCGCCGCGCGTCAGGGATGAGCGGTCCGCGGCTTGAGCCATCGCAACATGGTGAATGGAAGCGCCACTCGGGGTTGGGCTCAGGCCGCCCTATCATCGGGCTCGATGCCGATCAAGGTGCTGGCTTTCGATGGCGACGACACGCTGTGGCACAACGAGTCTCGCTTCAACGTCACGCAGGGCGAGCTGCGTGAGCTGGTGCGCCGGCACGTCCCTGACGCCGACGTCGACAGCCATTTGTTCGAGGTCGAGATGCGGAACCTTGGGCTGTACGGTTACGGGGTCAAGGCGTTCACGCTGTCCATGCTGGAAACCGCGATCGAGCTCAGCGATGGACGAATCCCGGCGACCGACCTCCAGGTCATCCTCGACTGGGGCAAGCGGATGCTCACCGCGCCGACTGAGCTGCTCGATGGAGTCGAGACCGCGCTGCGTCACGCCAGCGACCGCTACTCGCTGCTGCTCATCACCAAGGGCGACCTCTTCGACCAGGAGAGCAAGCTGGCGCGCTCCGGTCTCGGCGACCTGTTTGCGGGCGTCGAGATCCTGAGCGACAAAACCGCCGCCACCTACGGCTCGTTGCTCAAGAGGCGTGGCATCGAGCCGGCCGAGTTCGTTATGGTCGGCAACTCGCTGCGCTCTGACATCGCACCGGTGGTTGGGCTGGGCGCCCGGGCTGTCCACATCCCGTACCACGTGACCTGGAATCACGAGCACCTACCGGACGATGAGCTGCCGCCCACAGGTTGGCACCGGCTTGCCGAGATCGGCGAGCTCATGGCGCTCCTGGAGTCGATCGATCTGCGCCCCGCATAGCGGGCCGGCGGGGGGGCGCCAGATGGTCGGTATCGCCAGGCCTGAGTTGGCTTAGACTCCGCTCGTACTGTCAACGATCGCGGAACAATCTGGAGGAACACGGATGAAACCATGGGCGGGTGTGGTGGCTATCACGGCCTTGGTGATAGCTATAGTTTCTTGTGGCGGCACGACGACCGGGCCGAGCGCCAGCTGCGCTAAGACCTACAAGGTCGGCCTGGTGACCGACGTTGGCAAGCTCTCTGACAAATCGTTCAACTTCGACTCCTACAATGGCGTCAAGGACGCTCAGGCGGACACCTCCCTGTGTGTCAGCGGCAGGGCAATCGAGTCCAGCGTAGAAGCCGACTACCCGAAGAACATCCAGACCTTCCTCGACGCCGGCTACAACATGATCGTGACCGTCGGGTTCAAGCTCGGTGACGCCACCATCAAGGCCGCCAAGGCCAACCCGAACGTCAAGTTCGCAATGGTCGACTTCGCCGACTTCGCGGAGCTCGGCAAGCCGACGCACCCGGCAAACCTCGTCGGCCTGACCTTCAAAGAGGACCAGCCCGGCTTCCTGGCCGGGGCGCTGGCCGGTTTGGTGACCAAAACGAACGTGATCGGCGCGGTGGCCGGCCTGAAGACAGTCCCGGCCGTGGTCAATTACGTGAAGGGCTACACGGCCGGAGCCATGTACACCAACCCCAAGGTCAGGGTCCTCAGCATCTACCAGCCCGAAAGCGGCGCCAAGGACTTCAACGACCCTGACTGGGGCAAGCAGCAGGCGCTGACCTTCTTTGGGCAGAACGCGGACATCATCTTCGGCGTCGGTGGCAACACCGGGAACGGCGGTCTCATCGCGGCCAAGGAAAAGGGAAAGATGTGCATCGGGGTCGACGTCGACCAGTACGTCTCGTACCCAGACGTGGACTCCTGCCTGATCACCAGCGCGCAGAAGCACCTGCGCCAAGCGGTGAAGGCGGCGGTCGCAAACATGGTCCACAACTCCTGGACGGCCGGAGTGGTGACTTTCGACTTGACCAACGACGGGGTCGGTTTGGCCCCCTATCACAACTTTGACTCCCAGATCTCGGCCGACATCAAAGCCAAGATCACCGACATCCAGGCCAAGCTCAAGGACGGTTCACTCAAGACCGGGGTCTAAGTAACTGTCCACGTCTGCGGCCCTCAGACTCACCGGGATCGTCAAGACCTACGGTGAGCTGAGGGCCAACGACGGCGTGGACCTCGACGTCCAATGGGGCGAGGTTCACGCCTTGCTCGGCGAGAACGGCGCCGGCAAGTCAACCCTGATGAACGTCGTCTACGGCCTCGTGCGCCCGGACGCCGGCAACATCGAGTTCGACGGCAAACAGGTGCAGGTCCACAGTCCGACGGACGCCATCCGTCTCGGTATCGGCATGGTCCACCAGCACTTCATGCTCATCCCCGTGCTGACCGTCGCCGAGAACATCGTTTTGGGTCACGAGATCCAGAACGCGGGCGTGATGGACCTCGGCCGCGCCTCAAAGGCAGTGAGCGAGCTGTCGGAGCGTTACGGCCTGGAGGTCGACCCCAGGGCGCGGGTCGAGGATCTCTCAGTTGGGATCCAGCAGCGAGTCGAGATCCTGAAAGCGCTGTACCGCGGCGCCCGCCTCCTCATTCTCGACGAGCCGACTGCGGTCCTCACCCCTCAGGAGATCGCAGGCCTCTTTCAGATCGTTCGCAACCTGACCGCGCAAGGCAACGCGATCATCTTCATCACCCACAAGCTGGCTGAGGTGATGGAGATCGCCGACAAGATCACTGTGATGCGCCGCGGCAAGGTGGTCGCGACCACCACCCCAAAAGAATCGAAGCCGCCCGACCTGGCTCGAATGATGGTGGGCCGGTCGGTCCTGTTGCGGGTCGAGAAGCAGCCGGCCAAGCCCGGCGACGTGCTCCTGCGCGTCGAGGACCTCGTGGTCATGGACCGCCGTCATGTTGCGGTCGATCACGTCAGCCTGGACGTGAGGGCAGGCGAGATCCTTGGTGTGGCCGGGGTCGAAGGCAACGGCCAGATCGAGCTGGTGGAGTCGATTGTCGGCCTACGCCCGGCTCGGGCCGGGCACGTCCGGCTCGGCGCCAAAGACGTGACGCGCCGATCGACGCGCACCCGCCTCCACAGCGGGCTTGGGCTGATCCCCGCCGACCGCCACCGGCAGGGGATCATCCTCGAGCTGCCGATCTCAGACAACCTGATCCTGAACCGATACGACCTACCGCCCTACGAGCGCTGGACGGTGCGCCAGTTCCGCGCCATCCGAGCCACCGCCGAGCGCTTGATCAAGACCTTCGACATCCGAACTCAATCACCTGACCAGCCGGCGGCGTCCTTGTCCGGCGGAAATCAGCAGAAGCTGGTCGTGGCGCGGGAGCTTGGGACAGGTCCGAAAGTGCTGATCGCGAGCCAGCCCACGCGAGGCGTGGACGTGGGATCGATCGAGTTCATCCACCGCCAGATCGTCACCCAGCGGGACGCAGGCCTTGGAGTTCTTCTCGTATCGGCAGAGCTCGATGAGGTGCTCGCTCTCGCCGACCGCGTGGCGGTGATGTATCGGGGCCGCATCGTCGCGGTGCTGACTGGGGAAGAGATCGACAGGGACCGTATAGGCCTTTTGATGGCCGGAGCCGCGTGAAGCGAGAGCGGATCGACTGGCTGATCAACGCGGTTTTCGTCCCGCTCGCGTCGGTGGCCGCCGGCTTCGTGGTCGCGGGAGTCGCTGTCGCCGCCACGGGTGCGGATCCGCTGGCCGCCTTCACCGCGCTTTTCCAGGGAGCCATCACGAATCGCAACGCATTCCCGGAGACGCTGGTATCGACGGTGCCTTACGTCTTCCTCGGCCTCGGGGTAGCGCTTGGATTTCGCGCCGGCCTCTTCAACATCGGCGCGGAGGGCCAGTTCTACATCGGCGCGCTGACCGGGGTGTTCATCGCGTACTCCGTCCATGGCCTGCCCGCGATCATCGAGGTTCCCTTCGCGCTGCTTGCAGGAATGGCCGGCGGGTTCGCATGGGGCGGCATTGCAGGGTTCTTGAAGGCCCGCTTCGGGGCGCATGAGGTGATCACCACCATCATGCTTAATTACGTCGCCTTTCTCGTCGCGAACTATCTGGTCGATACGCCTGGCCTGATGCTGGCTCCGAACGTATCGACACCTCGGACACCCGATGTCGACGTCAACGCCGTGCTGCCGATCATCTTCGCCGGCAGCCGCCTGCATTTCGGTTTCATCGTGGCGCTCATCGCAGTACCTCTCGTGTGGTTCCTAATCCAGCGGACCACCACCGGCTTCGAGCTGCGCGCTGTCGGATTCAATCCGGGCGCAGCGCAGGCGGCTGGAATCTCGGTCGGTCGAACCATGGTCCTGGCAATGGGTCTATCCGGGGCGCTGGCTGGAGCAGCAGGAATCGTCCAGGTGCTCGGGGTCCAGCACCACATGACCGACACGGTGGCCGCCGGCTACGGTTTCGACGCGATCGCCATTGCCCTGCTGGCGCGGTCCAACCCCTGGGGAGTCCTTCCTGCTGCCCTGCTTTTCGGCGCTCTGCGTAGTGGCGCCAGCTTCATGCAGCTGCAGACCGACGTCTCGGCCGACCTGATCTCGATCGTCCAGGCTTCGGTGATCATCTTCGTCGCGGCGCCGGCGATCGTGCGGTGGATCTTTCGCCTACGTCCTGAAGCCGCGGGATCCCTTCAGATCACCGGCCGCGAATCGTAGGTGCAGGTGTGAGCAGCTTTCTCAGCCAGCTGGACCCTATGAGCCTGCTGTCGATCACCCTCGTGACTGCGACCCCGCTGACGCTGGCGGCCCTAGGCGGCATGATGTCCGAGCGATCGGGAGTGGTGAACATCGCTCTCGAGGGCATCATGCTCACCGGGGCTTTCGTCGGCTATGCGGCGGCATTCGCCACACACAATCTGTGGTTGGGCGTGCTGGCCGCGATTTTGGCCGGGATGCTCATCGCTGCGTTGCACGCGGTCCTGTCGATCAATTTCCTGGTTGATCAGATAGTGAGCGGGACTGTCATCAACATCCTCGCGGTCGGCATCACGGGGGTGTTCTATCGAAACTTCATCGAGTCGCAGAACACCGCGGGTCCGGGAACGCTCCCGCAGTGGAACATTCCGCTGCTCTCGCAAATACCTGTGCTGGGTCCGATCTTTTTCCAAAACCAGTTCGTCACCTACGCGATGCTGGTCCTGATCGTGCTAGTGCACTTCACCCTGTTCCACACCGTGTGGGGACTGCGCACGCGCGCATGCGGCGAGCATCCGCTGGCGGCGGAGACGGCAGGGATCAACGTCTACTTCGTGAGGTACGTCAACGTGATCGCCTCGGGCGCGCTCGCAGGGCTTGGTGGGGCCTACTTCAGCCTGCAGCAGATCGGCAACTTTCTACCAGGCATGACAGGAGGCCGGGGATTCATCGGGCTGGCGGCCATGATCTTTGGCCACTGGACGCCGGTGGGCGCCTTCCTTGCGTCCCTGCTGTTTGCAGGGTCAGATCAGATCGGAAGCCGCCTTCAGAGCGTGTTCCACGTGCCGATCCCTCTCCAGTTCCTAGGCATGATCCCCTACATCCTCACGATTGTGGTCGTGGCAGGTGCGATGGGCCGCGCGATTGCGCCGGCTGCGGACGGGAAGCCGTACAAGAAGAGCTGAACCGATGAACGCTCTCGAGGTGATCGGCCGCAAGCGAGACGGCGGCGAGCACTCGCCGGACGAGATCGAGTTCTTGCTGTCCACCTACGTGCGGGGGGACGTTCCCGACTACCAGATGGCCGCGTGGCTGATGGCGATCTGCATCCGCGGCATGACGCGCGCCGAGACGTTGGCCCTGACGATGGCGATGGTCCGCAGCGGCGAGGTGCTCGACCTCAGCGGAATCGAGGGAGTGAAGGTCGACAAGCACTCGACCGGCGGCGTCGGGGACAAGGTCACCCTTATCGCCGCGCCGCTCGCTGCGGCGTGCGGCGTCAAGGTGCCGAAGCTGAGCGGGCGCGCGCTTGCGCATACAGGGGGGACATTGGACAAACTGGAGTCGGTTCCCGGCCTCACCGTCGATCTCGAGCCGGAGCGATTCATCCGCCAGGTCAAGGAGATCGGGATCGCGGTGGCGGCGCAGTCCCCGCGCATGGTGCCGGCGGACAAAGCCCTCTACGCGCTGCGTGATGTGACTGCCACGGTCCCGTCGATCCCGCTTATCGCCTCGAGCGTGATGTCGAAGAAGATCGCGGCGGGCGCAGACGCAATCGTTCTCGACGTGAAGTTTGGGCGCGGGGCGTTCATGCCCGATGTCCAGTCCGCCATCGCCCTCGCAGAGGAGATGGTGTGGCTGGGCGAGGGAGCAGGCCGGCGAACCGTGGCCCTGGTCACCGCGATGGACAACCCTCTCGG
>JAYUFT010000175.1:0-14592 GCA_043738605.1 Candidatus Dormiibacterota bacterium
TGCCGGTTGGCTTTTCCTGCGAACGTCGCCACGACCGGGCTGGAGCTGGATCGTCGTCATCGCTCTGGTCATCGCGGCGGAGGGCATCCCCTTCTGGGGTCCGCTGCCTCTGATCGCCGGCGAGCTGGTTGTCCTTGTTCTTCTCAGCCTCATGCCGCGGCACGAAGCTAATGCGTCAGCTGCCGTGCCGGCCTGAGCCCTCGGCGAACCGACGCGCGCCTGCGGCCGGTCGATGGTGACGTTCACCACCGCGCCGTTCACCTGGTACTGGACCGTCAAACTCC
Organism: Candidatus Dormiibacterota bacterium; assembly: GCA_043738605.1. Taxonomy (GTDB): domain Bacteria; phylum Chloroflexota; class Dormibacteria; order Dormibacterales; family Dormibacteraceae; genus Palsa-872. The sequence goes on from JAYUFT010000175.1 coordinate 285, forward strand.
GCCTCTACGAGCCACAAAAGGTTGCTGTCGGTCAGCGAATCACTCCGCGTCCATGTATGGATAACGATGGTCCGTGGGCGGCACGTACGTCTCTTTGATGGTGCGAGGGCTGGTCCAGCGGATCAGGTTCAGGAACGAGCCCGCCTTGTCGTTGGTGCCCGACGCGCGCGCGCCGCCGAAGGGCTGCAACCCAACCACGGCGCCGGTCGGCTTGTCGTTGATGTAGAAGTTGCCGGCCGCGTTGACTAACTTCTCCGAAGCCTTGCGAATGGCCGCCCTGTCGGTCGCGAAAATTGCACCTGTTAGACCGTATGGGCTGGTCCGGTCGCACAGGTCGAGCGTCTCTTCGAACTTCGAGTCCGGATATGGAAAGACGGTGAGAATCGGGCCGAAGAGCTCCTCGCGCAGCAGCTTGAAATCGGGGTTCTTGGTCTCGATGACGGTTGGCCGCACGAACCAGCCGACTTTGTCATCCCCCTTGCCACCGGCGATCACCTTGGCGTCCTCTGCCTTGTTCGCGTACTGGATCGCTCCCATGTGCTTCGCGTAAGCCTTGCCGTCGATCACCGCGCCCATGAAATTGCGGAAGTCGGCAACGTCGCCCTGCGGGATCGCCTCGACGAGGTCGACCAGCTGTGGCCGGATGCTCTTCCACAGCGACTGCGGGACATACGCACGCGACGCGGCGGAGCATTTCTGTCCCTGGTACTCGAAGGCCCCACGGATCATGGCCGTGCGCAAGGCCTCAGGGTCAGCCGATGGATGCGCGACTATGAAGTCCTTCCCGCCTGTCTCGCCGACCAGACGAGGGTATGTGCGGTAGCGGTCGATGTTCTCGCCAACTTCCTTCCACATGCCGTGGAAGACTTCCGTCGACCCGGTGAAATGGATACCCGCGAGGCTCTTGTGGGCGAGGACCTGCTCAGAGATCTCCGCGGCGCTACCGCTGACCATGTTGACCACGCCAGGCGGGAGCCCGGCTTCGTTGAGCAGATCCATTAGGAAGTGGCAGACGAGAAGGGTCTGCGTCGCGGGCTTGAAGACGACGGTGTTGCCCATGAGTGCCGCGGCCATGGGCAGGTTCGCCGCGATCGAAGTGAAGTTGAACGGGCTGACAGCGAAGACGAAGCCCTCGAGCGGGCGGTACTCAAGGCGGTTCCAGGCAGTGCCGTCGCTGGCCGGCTGCTGCGCGTAGAGCTGGTCTGCGAAGTACGCGTTGTAACGCCAGAAGTCGATTGACTCGCAGGCGGCGTCGATCTCCGACTGGTGCACGGTCTTCGACTGACCAAGCATCGTGGCGGCGTTGATCGTGTCCCTCCACGGTCCGGCCAGCAGCGAGGCGGCGCGGAGCAAGACCGCTGCGCGCTCCTGGTAGGACGTGGCGGCCCACATTCGCCGCGCTTCAAGCGCGGCCTCGATGGCGTCGGCGAAGTCTTTCTTTCCACCAACCGCGACCTGGGCGATCGAGAGCTCCTTTCGGTGCGGCGAGCGGATTTCGCTCCTCGACGCGCCCCACCGCTTCTCGCCGCCGATCTGCATCGGGACGTCGGTTCTGGCGTCGGTGAGCTCGGCCAGCCTCGCCTTGAGACTCTTCCGGTGCGCATCGCCGGGGGCATAGGCGCGAATCGGCTCGTTCACGGGAGTTGGGACTTTGAAGTGTCCGTCCGCGGTCATTTCACAGCTCCTGGAATAGAAGACTCTGCCGGCGCCACCACCGATGATGCCGGAAACAAGGGTTTCGCCGTAAGGGGGCGCAATCCTGCGTAACCCTGAGCCGTATCCCCGTTGACCGCGTCAGTACTCTCTTGGAGGCAAGCGGTGGCAGTCGGCTATTTCCCCGCTCGGTATACGAGCGTGTCGGATCGGGTCGGGCAAACGGTAGGGCTGCTTCAGCGCCGGGGCTACGCTCTCACGCCGTCGCGCCTTGGCGGCCTGTGCCTCGGCGGTCCCCTTTCGGAAGACGAGGTCCGGTGGGCGGTCGCCGCTTCCCCGGGGCTGACCATCGCCGAAGGCCTCGTTGTCGAGCGCACTGCGATGGCACGCGTTGGCGAGATCAGCGCTCGTGCAGCCACGCACGAGTCTGACTCCGCCGCCTACCTGCCGATGACTGAGCGCTTCGTCAGCGCGCTCGTCGCGGTGGCCCCATTCATCCGCAGCGTATCGGTGGCGGGCTCGCTGGCCAGCGGCGGCTTTCGCGCCTCGGACGACGTCGACCTCAACCTGATCGTCGATGACGGGCACCGCCACATCGCTTATGTGGCGGTGAACGTGCTCGGCCTGCTGCACGCGCTCGCACACCGCGCCAAACCGGTCGACGATCTCACACGCCGGCCGATCGCGCCTCGCTTGATGACCGCGAACCTGATCCTCGAGGTGTCGCAGTGCCATCCGCTCGAGCGGCAGGACGTGGACATGGCCTACGAGCTGCTCGTCGCCGAGCCGGTTTTCGGCCTGGAAACCATCGCCAGGGTCCTCGATTCCAACCCGGCGCTTGTCGATCACTTTCCGCAGCTGGCGAGCAAGCGCGCGCCGCTGCACATCGATCGGCCGCAGTGGCGCCTGCCCACTTCTCTGTTTCCAACGTTGCTGGATGGCGCCGCGCGTCGCTTCGGGCTCGCGGCCTGGCGGTACATGCAATGGACGCGGCGCCGACATCCCGAGGCGCTGGCGCGCGTGGCCTACGTGCGCTCGACCATGCGCCCTTACACGCTGTTCGACGAGCCCGCCTGGTGATCACCGTAATCGCGATCGCGACGATCGGGCTGACCAGCATCGCGCTCTTTGCGTTTGGAGCCAACCTCCTCTTCCTCACGTGGCGATCCACTCGTCTCCATCCGCGCGTTCATCAACCGGTCGCCACGGGGAGGGAGCCTCGCGTCTGCGTCCAGGTGCCGATCTACAACGAGCGCTACGTGGCCGAGCGGGTGCTCGACGCCGTGTGTGAGCTGGACTGGCCGCGCGATCGATTCGAGGTGCAGGTGCTCGACGACTCGGACGACGAGACTGTCGCGATCGTCGCCCGTCGGGCGGCTCACTGGCGTCGCCAGGGAATCGCAGTGAGTCATGTCAGGCGCGCGTCACGCGAGGGATTCAAAGCGGGTGCGCTGGCGCATGGCATGAAGCTCACGAGCGCGCCTTTCATTGCCATCTTCGACGCTGACTTCACGCCTATGCGGGACTTTCTACGCCGCACACTCGGAGTCTTCGACGATCCGACCATCGGCTTCGCGCAGGCGCGATGGGGACATCTGGACGAGGGCTACTCGTGGTTCACACGACTGCAAGCGTTTGCCCTCGACTTCCATTTCTTGATCGAGCAGGCTGTCAGGTCCTCCGACGGGTACTTCACCAACTTCACCGGCACCGCCGGGGTGTGGCGGCGGGCCGCCATCGACGATTCGGGTGGGTGGAGCGCCGACACGCTGACAGAAGACCTGGACCTCAGCTACCGCGCACAGCTGCGGGGCTGGCGGTCTGCCTACCTCGAGGACGTGGTGGTGCCGGAGGAGTTGCCTGTCTCGTTCGACTCCTACCGGCGGCAGCAGTCGCGCTGGGCCACCGGCAGCTTTCAGTCGGCGTTCAAGCTGCTGATCCCGGTCCTTCGGAGCAGCGCCCGGCCGGCGGTGAAGCTGCAGGCGACCATGCACCTCCTGGCGTATGCCGTCGGACCTGTCATGGCTCTACAGCTCGCGTGCTACCCGTTGCTGCTGATCGGGCCCCGCTTCGAGGCGCTGCCCTGGCAGGTCGCCGACGCCGGCGTTCTTTTCGTCGTGATGGGGATCTCGCCGTGGATAGGCTTCAGCGTTGCCCAGATCCGGCGTGGGCGGCCTTGGTGGGCGGCAGCGCCGTCGCTGCTCTGCCAGCTGGTGGGCGCAGGCATGTCGTTCACGGTGATCCTCGCGCTGATTCGGGCGACCCGCAGCGGCGGCGAGTTCGTGCGCACTCCGAAGTACCAGATCGTGGAGCGGGGTCAGGAGTGGCGCGACCAGGCCTACGTTCGGGTTGGCGACCCGAGAGCGATTGGAGAGGCGTTGCTCGGAGCCGGGTCGCTGACGATGGTGCCGTTCGCCCTGGCGCAGGCGCAGTGGCTGGTCGCGGTCTACTCGAGCCTCTTCGCGCTCGGATTCCTGACAGTCGCCGGGTGGACAGCTGTCGACTTCCTCGAAGTCATGACTTTGCGCGGCCTGGGACGTCGCGCGCTCGCGAGTCTTCGCGTCGCGACTCCTGCGTTAGCTCTGATGGCTGCGTGCGGGGTGCTTCTACTGGTGGCGGCGCAGATGCCTGAGCCGTTCGAGGACGGATACGGCCACTGGCTCATCGCCGCAAACCTGGCGTCGACAGGACAGCTGAAAGACCCGATCTTCGGGATGCAGGACACGTGGTTGCCTGGCTATCACGTCCTTGCGGCTGCGGTGCTCAAGCTCTTCGGCCTGTGGTCGTTGGGCGCTTTGAAAGCGCTTGGCGCCGCGCTTGGCCTTGCCACTCTCGCCCTGGTGTATGCCCTCGCGCCCACCGGCCGTCAGGGCCGTTTGGCGGTGGCGCTGCTGGCGCTCAATCCGGTTTTTCTGTTCACGTCCGGCTCAGCGGTGGTCGAGCCGCTGATGACCACGCTGCTCACGGCCGGCGCGCTGGCGGCAGTCCGGGGTCGTATGAAGCTGGCGGCCACGCTCGCAGCGCTGGCCTGCGTGACGGCCACCAAGGCATGGATCTGGGTCGGGGCGGCGATCGTCTACACAGTCGTGGAGCAGGGTGTCAAGAGATTCCCTGTCCGCTCAAAGGTCATAGAAGCCGGCCGGCAATTGCCGCGGCGCCAAGCCGCCTTCGTCTGGGCGCTGCCGGCGATCGCCCTGCTGGTCGTGCTGCAGCTCGGCTTCTCACCTGCAAGCCACTCCCTGGCCCGAGGATCGGTAGAGGTGCTCTCCGCGACGGCCCGCGGCAGCATCGCCGGGGACCCGATGGGGCGGCTGACGGAGTTGGCCGGCACCTTTGGTCTGGCGGCCCTTCCCCTGTTTGTGCTGGGCGCAGTCGGACTTGTCGCGGCGATTCGAAGGCGCGGGCCGCAAGACCGCGCTTCGCTCGCCTTTCTTCACGTCCCTGCGCTCGTGTACCTGGCCGCAGTCGTTGGGCTCGTCACGTTCGGTGCGTACACCGGCAGCCATCGCTACCTCTATCCCGCCCTGCCCTCGCTCGCCCTGCTGGCAGCTGCGGCTCTCGAACGGCACGCGGTGGCGTTTCGCCTGGCCGCCGTTTCGGCCGGTGGGCTACTGGCGATTGCCTTCATCCCGGTATTCGCGAGCTTCGCCGCCGACAACACGGGGCTCATGGCAGCCGGCAAGGCGGCCGGCGGCATTCCCGGCGTGCTCGTCACCGACTCGCCCGTGGCCGCTTTTTACAGCGCCAAGCCGCCGTCTGAGCTCGTCGGGTCGCAGAACCTTCCACCCGCCCCCTCGCAGGCGATCGACTGGATGCGCGCGAAAGGGGTCACGGAGCTGATCCTCGAAGACATCGCCTACTACAAAGCGACTGCCGTGTTTCCCCGACTCGCATCTGGTACCGCAAACGCGCCGTTCGAGTCGCTGGGCGACCAGACGAGCTATCGGGTGCCAAGCGGCAAGCCGGTCTTCGCGTACCGCTTGGGCGCTGGGCTACTGATGCAGTCCATCTTCCCCGGGGTGACCGCGGCCATCTCACCTATGCCGGCCGAGGGTAAGACCGCGCCGCTCGCCAAGGGGCTGTCGCTGCGGGTTGGCGGCAATGACATCACCGGTGAGGGCATGGGATTCGGCGCCCCCATCGCGCATTACCCCGACGGGTGGGTGTACTCGCGCACTGCCGTCACCGTTGATGTCTCCACCACGACGACAACAATCTGGCAGCGAACCTTCGCGCTTGACGAGATCGGGGGTGACGCGGCCCATCGCTATGAGTTCGCGCCGATCGCGTCCAGGGGCAGCATCGAGGTCACCTATACGGTGGAAGCGACAGGTGTGACGGTTGCTGTGCGCGCGCTCAACCTTGCTCCGGGCTATACGGAGATGGGGATCCTCAACGAGCAGTCCGCAGCGTTCAACGACTTCGCCGAACCCGGCCACACCTTCACTGGCGCGGCCTTCGGCATATGGACTCCGGCAACTGGCGACTATGCGCGGCTGCGCTCAGGCAGCCTCGGCCTCGAGTGGTCGGTGCCACCGCTTCCAGGCGCACAGCTTGACGCCGGACGCGAGCTCGTCGACGGCGATTTCAACTGGGCCGGTCTTGACTACATCTTCCCGGGCCCGTTCACTGGCACCAGCTACCGCATAAATATCCAGGAGGCAAAGTGACAAAGCCAGGCGCCGTTGACGTGGTTCTGGTCTACCCGCAGCGGGCACCCGCCCACGGCCGGCACTGGATCATGCCTTCGCTCGGACTCATGTATCTCAGCGCTGCGCTGCGGCGGGCGGGCTACAGCGTGCGGCACATCGACCACACCTTCCTGGAACGCCGCGAGGTGCTGGAGCAGATCGAAGATCTACAGCCGTCGGTGATCGGCATCTACTGCATGATCACAATGCAGGACGAGGCGCTGTCTCTGGCGGCGCAGGTCCGGGGCAGAGCCTTGACTGTGGTTGGCGGTCCCTACCCGTCAGGCGAACCCGACACCTTCGTCGACCAGTTCGACCTCGTCGCCGTCGGTGAAGGCGAAGAGACGATCGTCCAGATCATGCAGCACCTCGACGATCGGCAATTCGACGAGATCCCAGGACTTGTTTTCAAGCGCGACGGCGAGATCGTCAGGTCACAGGCGCGCGCGCGCAGCAAGGACCTGAGCGACCTGCCGCTGCCATATCGCAAAGACATACCGAACGCCGAGTACGTCGCGTACTGGCGCAAACATTGGAAGGACGCGACGACTCCGTTGATGTCAACGCGTGGTTGCCCCTTCCGCTGCGACTTCTGCCACAAGTCCGTGTTCGGCGACCTCTTCAGCGCGCGCCCGGTCGAGTCGGTGGTCGCCGAGATGCGCGAGATCGCGGAGCTGGGCTATGACCATATCTGGATGTCGGACGACCTCTTCACCCTCAACTACAAGAGAACATTCGAGCTCGCTCGGGCGATCGAAGCCGCGAACCTGCCGCTCACGTGGGAATGCCTGAGCCGGGTCACTCACGTGGACCAGGCGCTGTTCGAGCAGATGCATCGCGCAGGGTGCAAGCGGATCTTCTTCGGCATCGAATCCGGCGACGAGGGGGTGCTGAAGCAGATGAAGAAGGGCATTACACCGGACCAGGCCAGAAAAGCGGTCGAGGCCTGCGTTGCCGCCGGCATCAAAGCTGCCGGCTTCTTCATGGTCGGCTACCTTGGCGAGACCACCGAATCGTTGATCAAGAGCATCAACTTCTCGAGCAGCCTGCCCCTCGATTACGTCAGCTACACCATCGCGTACCCGCTGCCGGGCACCGGCTTCTACGAGCGCGTTCGCGAGCGCCGCCAGCACGGCGAGTGGCACAAGGTCCGCCACAATCGTCTTCTGTTCAACACCGACTTCTCGGAGAGGAAGCTCCGGACCGCGATCATGAAAGGAGCTATCCAACACAAGCTCAACCAGCTCCACCTGCGGCCGGCCGCCAGAGCTTTTCAGCTCGCCACCGACCCTCTGCTACGCGTCCTCAGGTAGCTCTCGTTCTAGCCTGTTTCGTGGCGCTCACGAGCTGCCGAGGGTCAGCGCCGGCTCCGGCCGCGCCCGACCATGCCTTCCCGGCCACGGGCCTCGTCCTCCTCTCACTCGCCGATGGATCGAAGCACGCCTCGGTCTCCGTCGGCACAGACCCCGTCGCCGTGATCGTGTCGGCGAACGGCGCGTTCGCCTACGTCGCTGACAGCGCGCCCGGCGATGTCTATTCGGTGGCGCTTCCGGACCTCAAGGTGGCCTGGAAGCAGCACGTTGGCGGCGCGCCGTTTGGCCTGCTGCTTCAATCGGGCAGCCTTTACGTCAGCCTCTACGACGGAGGCGCCGTGGTCGAGCTCAACCCAGCCACGGGGGCAGAGGTGCGCAGCGTGCCGATCACCCCGCGGCCGGCCGCCATGAGCGTGGATGCCAACGGGCGTGTGATCGTGGCGGGCACCGGCGGTCATGTCGAATACCTGGACGGCGCCAGCCTTCCCGGCGGCGCCGGGTTCGGGATTGCGGTGGTGGGGGACGAGATCTGGACTGCCGACTACGAGCGCGCCGAGCTTGTGCGCGCCGGCGGGCGCCGAGTTGGCCTGCCCCTCCCGGTGTTCCCTTTCTGGCTTTCAGCCGGGAGCCCTGGGCATCTGCTCATCGCGGCGGAGGGGGCGCGCGAGGACTCGGATCCAGGCGGCGTGTTCGACCTGAACACCGCGACGCTGCAGTTCACCACCCTCGCCACACCGCGCGACCCAGACCAGGTGGTCCTGTCCGGTTCGCAGGTCTTCGTGGCGGCCCACGGTGACGAGAATGTGCTGGTCATCGAGGGCGGCGCGACAATGCGTTGGGCGCAGGGCATTGGCGCCGTCGGCCTCGCCGCCGACCCGATTCACAATCTGCTTGTGGTGGTAACGAACTCGCATGAGTGAGACGTGGGCCAGCGCCTTTCGTTTCATCGTGGGAATCTTCTGGCTCTACTTTGCCAGCACGAAATGGCAGAGCGTCGACTGGACTCGTGGGCTCATCCAGTCGGCGGCGGCTGCCAACCCGATTCCCGGCTTGAAAGAATTCCTGGCCAACGTGGTGGCGCCGAACTGGTTCGTCTTTTCGGTCGCGCAGACGATTGCCGAAACCTTGGTCGCAATCCTGTTGATCCTGGGCCTCGCAACGCGATGGGCGAGCATCGGCGGACTGCTGCTGGCCACGAACCTGGCACTGGTGGTGGCGTTCGAGGTTGCGGACCCAGGTTTCCGCTGGCTGTATTACTTCGCGGTCCTGGTCAACGCGCAGGTCATCGTCTCGGGGGCCGGCCCGATCGCGCTGGACCGATTCAAGTGGGTGCCGGCGTTCCTGCGCTGAAGCTCACGGCAGTTGAGCTCGCGCCTCTTTACGACCTGCTGGCTTGCCCAGCCTGCGGTACCCCTCCGCGACCCGGCCTTGCGATGTGTGGTGGTTGCGGGCGTCGCATCGCGATGGCAGGAGGCGGCCTCGACCTTCTCGACGATGCCTCCAGACCTGCGGCAGACGAATTTGCCGAGAGCTATCGCGCGCTTCGACTGAGCGAGGGCTGGGTCGACCCAACGGGCCAGGCACCCGAAGGCGGGCGGCCTGAGCTGTGGGGGCGATTGAGATCAGCGTCGAGAGCTGCGGCGATTCTGACGCGCGAGTGGCCCATCCCGGCAGGCCGCGTGGTGGCGGACATCGGATCGGGCACGGGATGGGCACACCCGCTGTTCGTCGGTTTTGGCGTGATCGCGTTCGACATCCTGGCGACGTTGCCGACAGGCAAGGCGCTCACCGTGCGCGCCGACATGCGGAGGCTGCCGCTGCGCGACTCGACGGTGGATGCGGCTTTCTACAGCGCCTCGATCCATTACGTGCCGCTGGCCGAAGCGGTGGGCGAGGCTGCGCGCGTCCTGAGGCAGGGCGGGATGTTGCTCGTGGTCGACAGCCCGATCTATGGTGACGACCGTTCGCGCGTACACGCCGCCGACCGCTCCGCTGCCTACTACGCCGCCGCAGGGTATCCCGAGCTCGCCTGCGGCTATCACCCGGTGAGCATCAAGGAGCTGAGGGCCGTGATTGCAGATTCCGGTTTTGCGCTGGTCGGCCTCAAGACCGAGGGGCGCGTGAAGGCGATGTGGCGGCGTGTCGCTGGGCGCCCGCCCGCGACCCTGGTGGTCGGCCGGCGGATCCGGGCTTGAGCGCGGCAGCGATGTCGCGTCCCCGAGCCGGGTTACTCTAGACGGCGCATGAGCCTAGACGCGGAGGGTTACGGGTTCCCGGAGCACCAGCGCACCCTCGCGCGCCTGATGGACGACATCCGCGTCCTGTCTCCCGCCGGTGTCGAAAGAGTGGCAATGGGTTGGGATGACCACGTCGGCACCAAAGGGCTGCAGGCTTTTCACGACGCGGAGAAAGCGGCAACGCACGCCATCGAGCAGGCGGACCGTGGACCTGCCTGGGATCTGGTCCGAAGCTCGCTTTTCGGGCTGACAGAATCGGGTGACGCCCTGGTGTCGTGGAAAGCCGAGCACGGCGAGATCGGCCACAAAGCCGAGAGGGCCGCTCTCGCGGCGGCCCTGGGTCTGGTCGCGGGAAACCTGATCACCAGGGAGCAGCGCGCGACCATGCAGCGACCCATGGCCGAAGCCCTGCCGTGGCTTGCCTCCGAGTAGTTAGACAGGCGGCCGGCGCACCGGCTGGGTGGCGATTACGTGGTGGGGGCCGGGACCAGGTCCGCCAGATCGACGTCGGTATCGGCAAGCGCTGATTTGTCGACCCGCTTGCGGCTTTCGATCAGCTTGCCGCCCAGCTCGTTCGTCTTCTTGTCGTTCATCGACAGCACGGCATCGATCAGACCGTCAGTGAAGTAGAAAACCGAGAAGGCGAGTCCCTTCCGGTCGCCACGCCACACGGCCTGGCTGTCGCCTGACGCATGGCCCCGGTATTCGAGGCTGACGTCGTACTGGTCCGACCAGAAATAAGGAAGCCTCGAGTACGCCGCGTCCTCGCCCGCGATCGCCGCGCCGATGGCGCGACCTTGGTTCTTCGCAACCTCCCAGTGCTCGACGCGGATCCCGCGGCCCAGCACGGGGTGCGGGTGGAAGGCGACGTCGCCGCCACAGTAGACGCCGTCAACCGCCTTGAGCCCTTCGTCGACGCGGACGCCTCCGCCTTCAATCGGCAGCCCGAGCGCTTTCGGGATCTCGAGATTTGGCTCGATGCCGACCGCAAGCAGGACGAGGTCGACCTCCTCGCGCCGCCCATCCGACAATGTGACCCCGGCCACGCGCTTGCCCTTTTCGTGCCACTTTTCGACTTTGGTTCCAGTGCGCACGTCGACACCCTTGTCGCGGTGGATCGACGCGTAGATTTCCCCGACCTCTGTGCCGAGTGCACGTGACAGTGGCACCGGCGCCGCCTCCACCATCAACACTTCTTTGCCGAGCTGGCGAGCGGAGGCCGCAACCTCCGCGCCGATAAAACCGGCGCCGATCAACAGCAAGCGAGAGCTCTCGTTGATCGCCTTACGCAGCGCCTGGCTGTCGCGAAGCGCCCGCAACGTCAACACGTTGTCGGCATGGGGAACGCCGGGCAGCCATCGAGGTGTGCCGCCCAGCCCAAGGACCAGGATGTCAAAACCGGCCTCGCCGCCGCCTTCGAGTGTCAGGGTGCGGCTCGACATCGAGCCGCCGACCACTCGCTGGTTCAGGTCGAGGTCGATTCGCTCCTTGGCATAGTCATCTTCGTCATGCAGGAAGACCTTGGGCAGCTCAACCTCGCCGCGAAGGAACTCCTTGGAAAGATAGGGGCGGTCGTACGGCCGATTGTGGTCGGCGCTGATAATCCGCACGTCGCCGTCGAAGCCTTTCTTGCGCAGGGCAAACGCGGCGTAATCACCGGTTCCGCCTCCCCCAACGATCACCACTCGTTTCGCAGCCATAGATCAAATCTCCGAATCCCGAACCATCGAACCCCGCCTCGGTACCAAGTTTAGGCGGGGAGAACAGAGTTAATTATCGGAAGCCTGCGATGCCTCCGAGTGCGGCGAGCAGCACAAGGGACATTGCAAAAACTGCGGAGCTCACCATCGCAATTTGTTTGAGGTATCGATGACGGCGGCGCCGGCGAATCACGATCAACCGCGCCTCCAGGCTCGGCATCATCTGCACTTTGGTCACCATGGCGCTGGCTCAGAAAAGTGGAGAGGGGACGCCGCGCGTCCCCTCCCCGATGGGTATCCGCTCACAGGTGTCGAACTAGCCGTCGCTACGGCCGTGACCGTTGCTGTTGACGGCTGCAGGAGCGTTGTGGTTACCGCCCTGGCGACCAGGGTGTCCTGGCGTTCCGCCAAGCTCGTCGTTCGACCGAGCCGGGTTGCCCTGGTTTGAGTTGCCTGGATCGCAACCCTCGGGGCCGTTGCCCACACCCTGGTTGCAGTGGGTTCCGTGACCGTTGCCGCCACCGCCGGTCTGACCGCAGGTGGAGATCGTGTTGGTGTCCATCGTCACCGCGCCGTTCAGCGCGATGGCTCGACCGTCCAAGGTCGCCCCGGTGGTCATCGTGATGCTGGCGAGCGCGAGGATGTTGCCCGCGAAGGCGGTCGTCGTCCCGAGCGTCGCGGAGCTGCCGACCTGCCAGAACACGTTCGTCGACGCATCGCAAGGCTGCGCGTTACTGATCAAGACAGATGAGCCGCTCGCGGTCGTGAGCGTGCTCTTGATCTGGAAGATGTAGATTCCGCCGCCGCTGAGATTGAGCGTTCCCGTCAGCTCAGCCGACGAGGAAAAGCAGTAAACGCCCGGCGAGAGAGTCAAGCCGCCCAGGTCCTGACCAGTCAAGTCAGTGCCGCAGGGAGCGCCGGCTAGCGCGTTGTACGCAGTGGTAGCGTCAGCCTGAGCCTGCAGCGAAACCGCGTCCGCCGAGTGAAACGTCCCCGTCAGCTTGCAGGGAGGAAAGCCCGTGATCGCGGAGCCGGGACTGACCCCCAAATCGCCGACGATGGAGGACGGACCCGTGCAGGTGACTGTCGAGGCGCCCAGAACGGCGAAGCTCGCCGCGGCGCCCAACGATGGAGCGGTCGCGGCCTGGGCGGCCATAGGCCACATGCCCACCAACGCGACACCAGCGACAATCCCTAAAAATCGGGCCTTGAAAATCAAACGTCTCATGCTTGCGTGTCTCCTCAGGCCGCTGGGAGCATGCCAGTACTTCAGGGGTGAAATCTGGAGACCGCTCCGGGCCACCGTCAGAGTCGTCTGTAGCCCGTAACAAAGTCAGCAATACCCCTCGCTCGACCTCGTTCCTCGGTTCCGCAGAGGCCCGCAAAACGATGGCCAGATGCCGCATTTGTCAATTGCCTAAGGTCACATCGTGAGCAGGAGAAGCGCTCGGAAGTCTCCACGCGCACGGCGGGATCTACGCCGGCTGAGTCGGTTTCGTCAGGCTTGAGGCTTGGCGGCCGGCGATAGCAGTCGCTCCTGGACCCAGCTCCTCAGCGCATTCACATTTAGCGCTCCGACCACTCGATCTCGCTCTTTTCCCCCGTCCATCAGAAGGAGGGTTGGGATTGAGCGGACGCCGAACCGCTGGCCGAGGGCGGGCTCGTCGTCGGTGTTGAGCTTTACCACCTTGAGCTTGCCGGCAAGCTCTTCGGACAGGCGTTCGACGGCCGGCGCAACGATGCGGCAGGGTCCGCACCAGGGCGCCCAGAAGTCGATGAGCACGGGGATCGGCGACCTCTCGACCACCGCCTCGAAGTCGGAGCCATGGGTTTCGGCCAGCCAGGGAAGGGGCTGTCCACACTGGCCGCAGAAGGGCACACCGGTGACGTCGGCCCGGACCCTGTTCTTCTGCCCGCAGCTGGGACAGGCGATGACCTTCGGATCACTCATCTCTTGATCATATTTCCCACCTAGCTCACAACTTACTCGTGACGGGCGCACAGTCGAATCCCAAGCGGGTAACGAAATGAGGCGCCTCGGCATATTACTTACATGTGGGATCGCCCGGTAGCGACGCGTACTTGATCATTGCCGGCGCGAGCCCGGCTGCTCTCGCGTTTGACGACGAGGCGGCCTTCGCGAGCTCCATCGAACCGCTCCTTCCCATTGCGTTCCGCCTGGCAATCGGGATGCTGCGGAACCGGGACGACGCTGAGGATGCGGTTCAGGAGGCTGCTTTGAAAGCGTGGCGGAAGCGTTCCACCTTTCGCGCTGGGGCCCAGCCGCGACCCTGGTTCCTGGCCATCGTTGCCAACGAATGCCGAATGTTGCGGCGCCGTCGAGTCTGGCTTCTGTTTGACCGTCTCAGGTCCAACGAGGAGCGGCAGGGGTTGCCAGGAACCGAGACGGACGAGGCTGAGCAGCTGCGCTGGGCGCTTGGTCGTGTCGACAGTAAGACTCGGCTGGTGCTGGTCTTACGTTTCTACCTAGACCTCTCAAACGAAGAGGTGGGTCGCACTCTTGGCATTTCTGCGGCCGCTGCTCGAGTTCGCGTGCACCGAGCTCTTCGGCGACTGCGTCCGGTGATCGAAGTTTCCGAAGGAGCTGGGTGATGGACGAAACGCGCTTTCGAGCTCTCATGCACACCGCGATTGGCGACGAGCCCATGCAGCCCTGGCTGGCCACCACCGTGCGGGGCCGCCTCGCCGAGCCG
>JAYUFT010000176.1:0-4997 GCA_043738605.1 Candidatus Dormiibacterota bacterium
GTGATCGTGCCCGACGTTCGGGGATTCGGTGACTCGAGCCGCCCCGACACTGGTTACGACATGCGCACGGTGGCCGATGACGTCGCCCAGCTCACCAAGAAGCTCGGCTTCGATACGTTCTACCTGCACGGGGAGGATTGGGGAGCCGCATTCGCCTACGCGCTTGCCGCGGACAACCGCGACAGAGTCAAGAAACTCTCCTACGCCGAGATGCTGCTTCCGGGTTTCGGCCTCGAGGATTGGGGGCATCTGACGGCTGAGAATGTGGACTCCGGGCACTGGCTGTGGCATATCAGCTTCTTCCATCTGCGTGAATACCCCGAATTCCTCATCCAGGGCCGCGAAAGGCAGTTCTGGTCGACCTGGATGAAGAACGAAACCTACGATCCCAGTTCGATCGACGACGAAGTCGTCAACGAGGTCGTCCGGGGCTGCTCCCAGCCTGGCGGTCTACGACCGATCTTCGAGGTCTATCGGGCCACCTTCAAGAATATCGAGCTCGACACAAAGTGGGCGGAGGTCAAGCTCGAGATGCCGGTGTTGGCAGTGGGCAGCCAGGCATTCATCGGTGAGGAAAGCCGGCGCCAGATGGATCGGGTGGCGAAGGACGTCCGATATGTCGAACTGGACGAGTGTGGCCATAGCCTGTCTCTGGAGCGCCCGGAGAAGCTGGCCGCCATACTCCTGGATTTCTTCGGGAAGTAGCGGCACGGGGCCAGCCGTCAGGCAGGTCCTGCAATTGAGGCAATGAGACGCTCATTGTGGCACGCGATGTCCACGTGCCAGCAACGAGCGCCAGCAGGCAGAGGAGGCACGAGTGCTAACCAATGATCGACGTCGACGGGCGACCCTGTCCCTGGTCCTTACGACGGCTCTGACTGTCGTCGCATGCGGCGGCGCAACGACCACCACCCAGCAAACCCAACAAGCCACGCCGCTGGCCAGCGCGCAGCCTGCAGCCAGCCAAGCTGTAGGGAGCGCCCAGCCCCAATACGTCTACAACCCAGCGATCACCGTGTACTCGGGAGTTGACGCGAACCTGATCGAACCGCCCGGCGCGAAGTCCTACGACGCCCAGTCTGGCACGCCTTTGAAGGCTCCCACAAGTGGCGGCATGATGTCACTGCCATGGTCGTACGTGCTCCCACTGCCAGACGGGCCGATTGGTGACCCGACCAAGACGTATACCTTCGCCTTCTCGCAGGCACTGACCTGCACGTGGTGTACCGCACAGCTGGACAGCGTGCTGATCGAGGCCGCGAGGCATCCCAATGTCAAGATTCTCGCCTACAACACCAACAACGACCCGCTGAAGCAGGTCGCAGACCTGGAGACCGCGGTGGCGCTGAAGGTCGACGGGATTCTCGTCTGGCCACACTCGGTTGCTCCACTGACCCCTGAGATCGAGAAGATTTACAACGCGGGCATCCCGATCATCGGGATGGAGCGCACGGTGGCTACGAGTAAGTACAGCAGCTGGATCTACCTCGACAATGCAAAGGCCACCGCCGATGTGGCGGCCGCCGTCTGCAAGGCGCTTGACGGCAAGGGAACGGTCGCCGAGACAGACGGGGCCGCAGGTTCGTCGCCGCAGATTCTGCGCCAGCAGGGATTCGTCGGGGCACTCAAGTACATGTGCCCAGACGTCAAGGTGGTCTTCACCTCACCAACGGACTACTCGCGTGCGCAGGGGTACAAGGTCGCGACTGACTTCCTGCAATCCCCCAAGGGCAAAGACATCCAGGCTTGGTATGACGAATACAGCGAGATCGGTTTCGGCATCAACAAGGCCTTGAAGGACAATAACCTGACCAATCTTCCCCACTTCACGATCGTCGACGGAAAAGTGGCCACCCAGTCCGTCATTGATGGTGCCTTCACGGGCGTCGCACCGTGGTCGCCGGTCCATGGTGACCTCGCCCTCCGGGCCATGATCTACCTCGTAACCGGTAGGGCATCCGAAGTTCCTCATGCATTCCTCCTGACCCAGCCCCCTTTGATCACGAAGGACAACGCTCCAGAAGTGCTAAAGAACGAGTGGCCAGGCTAAGGCTCACAACACAGTTGCAGGAGAGAGAAGGGCTGCCCGCCTTTCTCTCTCCTCCGAGTCTGATTTCCATACATTGCGACGATGGCGTTCCGAACTCTTTGGAGAACACCGGATTGGGAAGCCTACTGAGTATCTCGAAGCGCCTCGCGGAGATCGCTGAGGATCGCGCTGCCTCTATGAACGTGTCGGTTTCGATAACCGTTGTGGACATCCACGGGAATCTCGTCTTCACAGAACGAATGACTGGTGCGCCGCTGGTATCGCTTGAGATGTCACACCGAAAGGCGTACACGGCCGCACTGCTGCGCATGACGACCCAGGAAGTAGCGGCGCTCGCGCAGCCGGGAAAGCCTCTGGACACGATCACGTCCGTTGCTGGAGGGCGTTTCGTCACATTCGGCGGCGGCGCACCTCTGCTCGTCGATGGTGAAATCGTGGCTGGAGCAGGCGTGAGCGGAGGTACCGTCGAACAGGATACGGAGATCATCGACTCGGCGGTTGCAGCACTCCTCAATGACGCCGGTGGACGGTAATGCGGTCTCCTCGACCGCCGAGGGGCGCCCGCAACAGCATGGGACGCAGGAACAGTGGCCCGGGGCGCAGCGGGGTTGATCTGTGGAGGGTCGCCTCGATGTCCGCGAGGGGCATGGCCATCGCTCTTGGGCGACGCGTTCGGAGCGGCCGGGTCCCTAATGTCGCGGGCCGCGACCACGGAAGGGTCGGAATCTGATGAAAGCTGTCCTCCTACCCGGCTCCCGTCAGGTGCATGTCGTTGAACGACCCGACCCGGTCCCGGGCTTCGGTGAAGTGCTTGTGCGTGTCCGCGCCTCCGCCCTTTGTCGAAGCGACATGTCGCTTTATGAGGGCACGCCTATCGTGGGCGGCGACGTCGCAGGCACTGGGCGAATTATCCCGGGGCATGAGCCCGCCGGCGAAATCGCAGCGCTTGGCCCGGCAGTGGCGGGGCGCTCTGTTGGCGAACGAGTGGCGGTCAACCTGGCCGTCGGCTGTGGTCGCTGCCGCTGGTGCCTGGGCGGTTATCAGATGCTGTGCCACAACTGGAAATGCGTTGGATTCGACATCGATGGTGGCGACGCTGAGTACCTAGTCGTGCCCTCCGCCAACGCGATGCCGATTCCGGATTCGATGAGCTTCGACGTTGCCGCCGTGTCGACGGACATGATCGGCACGCAGTACAGCACGCAGAAGCGTCTGGGTGTGTCGGGCAACGACACGGTGGCGGTGTTCGGTATCGGGCCGATGGGAGGGGCCGGAATCCTCGTCGCCAAGGCCCGCGGGGCCAGGGTGATAGCGGTCGATGTTCTCGACAGCCGGCTGGCGATGGCACAAGAACTCGGCGCTGACGAGTTGGTCGATTCTCGATCGCTCGATGCCGCCCAGCGGCTCCGCGAGCTGACCGGCGGCGAAGGTGTCGACGTTGCAGTGGAGTGCTCAGGGAATCCCGGGGCACAGAATGCCGCCCTTGACGCCGCGCGGCGCTTCGGTTCGGTCGCATTCGTGGGCGAGTCTCGCTCGACGACGATCAATCCGAGCGACCAGATCATCCGCAAGGTTCTCAAGGTGATCGGCGGATGGTACTTCGCGCTCTGGGAGTACCCGGAGATCGCGAAGTTCATTGTCGATCACGAGCTGCCAGTCGAGAAGCTCGTGACCCACCGCTTCTCCTTCGACGACGCCCCTGAAGCGTTTCGAGCGTTCAACGCTCGCGAGACCGAGAAGGCTCTCTTCGTCTCGTAACCCTGCGCCAAATATTGCCGACACAGTCGTGGCGACGATCGACTTTCCAGGCAGGAAGGGAGAAACACCCGTGTTCACCCTCGGCGTCGAGATCCTCCCGTATCACGACTACGACCTCGAGACGTCCCTCCGGGAGCTCGCGAGTCTTGGGTTCACCCACGTGAACCTCTGGTCCTCGCGAGCTCCGCTCGCACATCACGTGAATCCCGGCGACGACGTCGGTGAGATCAAGCGCCTGCTCACGAAATATGGCATGACGCCAACCGCGCTCACGCTGTACGGCAAGACACAGGATGAGATGAGCCAGCGCATCGAGTTCGCAGCCAAGCTTGGGATCGACACAGTCGTCTTCGACTGCGAGGCCGCGTATCCGGACTTCGTGTCGAAGTTCCTTCCCCCCCTTCTCGACGTTTGCCAGCGAGAAGGCGTAAAGATCGCGGTCGAGAACCACCTCACTGTCCCCTTCACCGAGGATTTCGAAAGCGGCGGGCACGAGGCGGACCGTTGGTCCGAAGGTGTGGACACCCTGGCCCAGATCAAGCGGCTCCTCACCGACATCGACTCGCCGTACCTAGGTATCTGCCTTGCGCCCCCGCACCTTTGGGTGGTGAACGAGACGATCAGCGAGGTGATCACGTACCTCGCCGAACGAAAGAAACTATTCTTCTACTACGTTTGGGACATCGACCGCCGGTACCACCGGGGGCAGGACGGCCTAGACTTCGGGCCGGGCGAGCAGCAACTCCCGCGCCCGGACGGTACCCTCGACCACCGGGTCCTCCTGCGACGTCTTTCCGACGTGGGGTACCAGGGCATCGCTAGCCTGAAGTGCCACGGTACCTCCGGGTGGGCCCTCGACTACGTCAGCCAGCAGCTTCGCGGGTCGGCCGAGTACGTCCGCGCGTATATGCCGTGATCGCCCGGTGAAGCTCGGCGTCTTCACCGTCCTGTTCGCGAGCGAGCCGTTCGAGGCCGCGCTCGACCGCGCGGTCGGGGCCGGACTGGACTGCGTCGAGATCGGAACGGGCAACTATCCGGGCGACGCCCATTGCCGTCCGGCCGAGCTGCTCGCTGACGACGCCGCTCTCGAGCGGTTCCGTGGTGCCGTCGAGTCACGTGGCCTCGAGATCAGCGCACTGTCGTGTCACGGCAACCCGCTCCATCCGCAGACCGCGGTCGCCAGGGCAAG
>JAYUFT010000177.1:0-4978 GCA_043738605.1 Candidatus Dormiibacterota bacterium
TGGACGCCGCCAGTGCCGCGCTCGCGTTGTACTCGGCAGTCGTATACAGCCCAGGCGTATAGGCGAAGCCCTCGTGCTCGATCCCGATCGCGCGAGTGTTGTAGTCCCAGTTTCCGGCATGCCACGCGATGTCCTTCTCTACCACCATCTGCGTGATAAGGCCGCGGTACGAGACGACGTAGTGGGCTGATGCTGCGAAGCCGGCTGTCTGGAAAAACTGGATGGCGCTTCCATAGCTGCCCTCGATGTCGTGGATGATGATCATGTCGACAGGGAGATCGTGCGGCCGGTTCGCGACCGTGTAGTTCGAAGACGAGGCCGGCACCCAGGCAGCACCCGGATAGTCCGTCGACGCGGTCGCCGGGGCGGTGCCCGACGTTCCTACACCGGTTGATGTGGACGGCGCTCCCTTGATGGGGCTCGGACTGATCGACGGAAGCGCTTGAGGCTGGAGGGTGATGATCTCGCCGGTGCTTGTCGTGCGTGCGGCTCCAGCCCGCAAGACATCGAAGATCTCCGCGGCGACGAAGGGCCCCAGGACGCTGACCAATGCAGGTTGCCAGGAAGTCAGATCGGTGCCCTTCGCGTGGTAGTGCGCAAGCAGGGCAGCGCCTGCATCTAGATTGGCGGTTAGGTCGGTGTCGATCTGGGCGACGCTGTGACCGCTTAGCTGGGCAGCCTCGCGCACCTGGCCCGGACGTATGTTCATGGGCCCTATTCCGCCGTTGAGAGCGGGCGTGCCTACCCACTCCCAGCTGGTGTTCACGTAAGCGGTCGCCTCCACCAGGGCTATTGGGACCTCGCGGCTCTCGGCTGCCACCCGCATCGCACTCGCGAACGAAGGCGTGGCAGCGCCCACCGATTGAGTGGAAGGAATCTGGAGGAGGAGTGACAGGATTGATATGCCCCCAGCCCAGGCCCAGCGCGACACCGCCATCAGGGTACGTCGGCCCCACGCGAGGATGACAATTTAAGCAGTTAAAGACCCGCCGGCAGCCCCTCCCAAGGAGTCGCCACGCGATGGTGCGACGCACGGGGCCGGGCGAAGTGTGGGATCACCTCAGCGCGTACTGGACCGTACTGAAAGAGTCATAAGTGTTCGGAGCGGTTCCACCAGTCCCCGTGCTGCTGGCGTCGCGAGCCCAAACAGACACGAGATACGCCCCGGCAGCCTCGCCGACAGTCGCCCAGCTAAAGCTCGCGCTGGATGAGTACCGCTGGACCAGCGCCCAGGTCCCGCCCGGGGGCAGGAGCCAAAATTCGTATTGCGCGTTGGGGCAACCAGTCGCGCTGCCGGTAATGGTGACCTGGGTCCCCACAGTCGCCGTCGAAGCGGGAGACGACGAAGCGCTCATGGCGGTGCACGGTGAGTTGGTCAGCGTGTAAACGAAGGCGGAGAAAACGTCGTACGTGTTTGGACGGATGCCGTTGGTGCCCGGACCGTTGGCGTCCCTCGCCCAGACCGAGAAGCTGTACGCGCCGGCCCGCTTACCCGTGGTGTTCCAACTAAACGCCGCGCTCGTGGAATAGGGCCGGACCAGCGTCCACGTTCCACCCGGCGGCCGCATCCAGAACTCGTACAGTGGCTCGGGGCAACCAGCGGCAAGCCCGGTGATGGTGACTGTGGTTGCCGCGGCTGCGGTGGCAGGGGGCACCTCGGCTTCGCTCATCGCCGTGCAGGCAGGCCACGTGAGCGGGTACGACAGAGAGCCAAAGGAGTCATACGAGTTCGGGCTCGTGCCGGCTGTGCCAAGGCTGCTGGTGTCTTTGGCCCAGACGGAGAAGAGGTAGGTCCCGGCGGTCGTACCAATCGTGTTCCAGGTGAACGTCGGGGTCGACGAGTAGGCCTTCGCCACGCTCCATGCATGGCCTGGGGGACGGATCCAGAACTCGTAGCGCGGGTTGGGGCAGCCAGATGCCGCGCCCGTGATCGTCACCTGCGTGCCAACAGTTGTGGTTGACGACGGCGAGGCGGACACCGTGGTAGCGGTGCAGGGCGCCGTCGTGAGCACATAGCTGAGTGTGCTGAAGGAGTCGTAGGTGTTCGGAGGCGTACCGACGAGGCCGCGGGTCTGTGCCGCGCGGGCCCAGACCGAGAAGCGGTAATTGCCGGCGGGCTTGCCCGCGGTGTTCCAGTAGAAGTTGGGGCTGCTGGAGTAACGCTGGGCCAGCGTCCAGGTCCCGCCTGGCCTCAGGAACCAGAACTCGTAAAGCGGGTAGTTGCAGTTGCTAGAGGTGGCGACCAGCTGGACCTGGGTGGCGGACAGCTGCGGCGAAGCTGGGTTAGCGCTGACACCCGCATTTGTGCAGCTCACAAAGTAGGCCTGCAGGGCATTCCAGAGTGCCGGCGAGCCGCCGCCATAGTTGAGGGTCCAGAAGCCAACTCCCCGGAGGTTCATCTGGTTGACGAGGTTGTATCTGGTCCCCAGCTCGGTGACGTCGCCCCAATACATCTCGCGCCAACAATGCAGGACGTTGTCGTACCAAGTGTCCCATCGATCCCAGCCCGTCGGGTCGTTGGCATCGCGATGTGCTCTGAAGGTGCCGGGCTTGACGTCGGGAGATGATGCGACGCCGACTGCATCAAGGTAGGTCGCAGCACTCAAATGTGAAATCGGCGCTGCATGGGCCACCGGGCTGGCCACGCACGCCACACGCCCGTAGTAGGGCTGGCCCAGGATAGTTTTGCCGGCTCCGACGACCGAAGCGTATTGGACCATCGATTGGGTGTCGTTGTAGTAGTAGTTGGTCAGCGGTGAGACCGGACTCAGGCACTTCAGGCCAAGGCGCCCCGTGCAGCTCAATGGCGCGTGCAAAGCGTTCCCGTAATCCATGTCGTAGGCCATGACGAAAAACGAGTCGACGTACTGGTTGAGACCCGGGATGTTGAAGTAGCCGTCGTTACCGGCCGCAGAGCCGGAGTACGTAGCGATTGAGAGGTAGTAGCCTGGTCTCGCAGCATCCAGCCCTTCGCGCATCTGCCTTGCGAAGTTGGTCAACAGCGACTGATTGCTCTGGTTCAGAGCAGGGTTGTTGTTCTTGCACTGCGCAAGCTGCCCCTCATAGTCGATGTTGACGCCGTCAACGCCCTTCAGCTGTACCTGGTTGACGATCTCAGCGACGGTGGTGGCGCCGTTATACAGGGCGTCGCACTGGTCTGCCACGATGTGCGGCCCAACGATCGTCACGACGACTTTGACGCCATGCGCATGGGCAGTGGCGACAAGGCCGGTCAGGACACTCGAGTTCCACACGTTCCAGGTCGAATCGGCGACCAGGATGCCGTTGTATTGAACGTGGATGGCGAAGAAGGCAACCGTCGAGAGCAGGTTGAAGTTCCAGCTCTGATAGCCGACGGTCGGATCGCCGAGGCTGGCGGCCGTGGCGTAGCCGAAGATCTCCTTGCTTGGGCTGAGTGTGCTGATGGTTGCGCTCTCCCGCGCCAGCGGCCGCGGAGCGGCGTATATGGAGGCGCCAGTTGAGCCAGCGACCCGCTCAATCGCCTGCGGGGCGACGTTGCGCTTAGCAGCGGTGGGTGCGGGCGTGCCTGCACTTACCGCCTGGATAGAAGCCACGAGGAGGAAGATGGGCAACAGGCGCGCGGCCCGGGCCCAGGCCCAGTGAAACAACGGCTCAGGGTACCGCGCTCTGCCAGCAGGGTGTCAAGTGGGATCATCTGTCGGGTTATGCCGAGGCCCGACCTTCCCAGCAGGGCGCTTTATCACGGTCGCGATCGCGCCGCCGCCCGCTCCTTTCTATATGCGATTGGCCTGAAGGCCCGAAGACATCGACAAGCCTTTCATCGGAGTCTCCAACGTCTGGACCGAGACGATGCCCTGCAACTTCGGCTTGCGCGACCTTGCAGCTCCGCTGAACTGTAAGAGCTGTTTCGAAAGCCAATAACTCAAAGGCCGAGGCGTGCCTAGACCAAGTCCGGTGATTGAAGGGTGTCAGCCTCTGTCGCCGGGTGACACCTCCGGGTGCTTCGTGCGCTTTGGGGATGGTTCTTCTGCCGTGCGGCGGCGCCCGGTCTCTCGCACCGCATTCTTGAGCGCCTTTTCGAGGTCATCGGCGCGGCCGTCGCGGGCCAGCTGAGTGAGACGCTCGATCGCCCAGTCGAGGTCCTGCTGGTTGACGCTCGCAGGCGAAACAACCTCCATGATCGCGGGATTGACGGTGGGCCGGACCCCCTCGTCAGCCGCCAAGAGCTCTTCTGTCAAGCGTTCGCCTGGCCGCAGACCGGTATAGACAAGCTTGATGTCTTCGCCCGGCCGCAGGCCTCGCGACCTGATCAGGTCCTGGGCAAGGCTGGCGATGTTGATCGGTTTGCCCATATCGAGCATGTACAGATGGCCCGGCTTCGCGATCATGAGCGAAGAGACGATCAATGCCACCGCTTCTCGGATGGTCATCATGTAGCGCGTCATCTCGGGATGGGTGATCGTTACCGGCCCGCCGTGTTGGATCTGCTTCTCAAACAGCGGCACCACGCTGCCACGGCTTCCCACCACATTTCCGAAACGAACCGCCCAGCACGTCATGTCGCCCTGGTAGGCCATGATCATCTGTTCGCACAAGCGTTTCGTGCAGCCCATGACCGAGTGACGTGCGACGGCCTTGTCTGTCGAGATGAGAATTAGGTTCTTGACCCCGGCAGCCTCCGCGCACCGGATCAGGTTCTGCGTTCCGAGCACATTGGTGTTGAAGGCCTGGATTGGATGACTCTCGAGCAGAGGGACGTGCTTGTAGGCGGCGGTGTGAAACACGATGTCCGGCCGTTCGTCGGCCAGAACGCCGAGTAATGACTCGCGCTCGACGATGGAAACCAGTGCGCTGCGCAAGTCGAACTTCGCGTCCACCAGCAATTCTTCACTGATGTCAAAGAGGCCGCTCTCGTTGTCGTCCAGCAGAATGAGGCGACGAGGCCCGGCCTCGGCCACCAGCCTGGAGAGCTCCGAGCCGATCGAGCCGGCGGCGC
>JAYUFT010000178.1:0-4956 GCA_043738605.1 Candidatus Dormiibacterota bacterium
TGCCTGATCGAGTCGGCGATGGAGAGGGTCAAGTCGCGGGAGGGAATGGTGCTTGCCGATATTGGGGCAGGTACCGGCTTCCATGCGGTCCGTTATGCCAAGACCGCTGCGCACGTCATCGCTGTTGAACCGATCGATCGTTTGCGTTTGGCCATCATGCGGCGAGTGATTGAGCAGGAAGCCGGCAACGTTTCCGTGGTCGCTGGCTCCGCGGAGTTCACCGGCCTGGCAGACCACTCTGTTGACATCGTGCATGCGCGGTTCGCCTACTTCTTCGGCGCTGGATGTGAGGCTGGCCTCCGGGAGATCGAGCGTGTGATCCGTCCAGGTGGGGCGTTCTTTGTCGTGGACAACGACTGGCGTCATGGGCAGTTCGCGGAGTGGTTGAGGTCGGCGCCGGTTGCCCAGCGCTTTGATACTCCCGACGTCATCGATAAGTTCTGGTTCGCAAATGGCTTCTCGGCGCAACAGATCGATAGCAGCTGGTCGTTCGATACCCGCGAGGACCTGGAGGCGGTGGTCAGGATCGAGTTCCCCACCGAGGTCGCCGACCGAATCTTAGAAACGCACCGCGGAAACACCGTTTCGTACAGCTATCGCCTCTTCTGGCGCATCTATTAGAGACAGGCTGTGGTCAAGTCCACTGCCTTACAAGCGTTACCAGGTAGCTCCCGTAGGCTCGGCACCCGCCCAGGCACCCCGCCGACAACGATGAAACTAGCCCAGTCAGCTAGGGAGCCCAGGTCTCGGTCACTGCTCAAGCGAACATACCGATGCAGCACCGCATAGTCAGCGTGCACGCAGCCGCTCGTGGACGCTCGAGGTTCCAACCCGCATGGCATCCGACCGTTGCAAATGTGTGCCTGAAAGCGTGGGCGTCTACGTGGAACCCCACCCGCCACGTGGAGCCCATGCCCGGATTCGAACGGGGGACCTTTTTCCTTACCAGGTAAACAGCCTGACCCGAGGCTTCAAATTTCCTGAGTTTTCATTGAGGCTATCAAGCCGAGTACTGCATATGCTCTGACAATCAGATGGTGCGCCGCAATTCAAAAAGCGCCCCCCGAGCCTTGTCAGATCTTTGCCTGATGTACAACCAGATCGAGGACGAGTAAAGCTCTCCAGCTTTAGTTAAGAAGTCCAGGGCCGGTTCCAATGCGGAGCCGGCCTTTCTCTTGCCCAAAGCGGGGATCAGCTTGTATTTTTGAATGCGTTGCGCCGGCCGGAATCTTGAAACCAAAAGCGTCATGAGATCAACAGAGCACGTCCGAGCAGCGCCGGCAGTCTTGATCTTCGACGGAGATTGCGCAGTGTGCACCTCGTGCGCCGAGTGGGCGCGCCGTCACGTCACCGGTGCGGTCGAAATCGTTCCCTGGCAGCGCCTCGACCTGGCGGCTCATGGCCTCAAAGCAGAGGACGCGAGCTCAGCCGCCTGGTGGATCAGTCCTGCCGGCCGTAGATATCGCGGGCACCTGGCAGTTAGCCAGACGCTGCGTCATTGCGGTGGGTGGCTTCGGCCGGCCGGCCGGCTTCTTTCCGTGCCACCCATCTCCTGGGTTGCGGCCCTCGCCTACAGGGTGATCGCCCGCTATCGCCACCGCCTGCCGGGGGCGACACCAGCGTGCCGCCTTCCGGCGTAGAGGAACGCCAATGATTCTGCCGACAATCGAGGGCGTCATCGGGCGCCGCCTACACGCGAGCTGTGCGTAGCGGAGTGAAAAGAACGGCGATTGCGAAAACCACAAAGCCGGCGCCCCCGATGAGGATCGCCGGGACCGGACCGAGCACGGAACCGACGTAGCCTCCGAGCAGGCTTCCGATCGGCCAGGCACCCCAGAACACGGTCCGGAAGACCGAGTTCATCCTGCCTTGCAGCCGGTCCGGCGTGAGCATCTGGCGGAGCGAAACCTGGGTCACGTCATGAATCGGGTCCATCACCCCGATGATGAGGAACGTGACCGCGAGAATTGGAATCGCCAGGCCGAAGCGAGCGGTCGTCTGAAGCATGATCATGATCCCGACCACTGCCCCCGTGACGGCCAGAGTCCAGCCTGGGCCGAAACGCGCAGCCACTCGCCTGCTGACGATCGCGCCTGCAATGCTGCCCACTCCACTGACGCTCAACACCAGGCCGACAGTGCCTGGAGTCAGGTGAAGGATGTTGTACAGAAATGGGTACAGGTTGGGCTCCTCCATGTGGCCGACGACGATGCCCGCCCCCAATGTGAGGATCAGGCTGCGCAACAACGGATGCCGGAAAACGTGGGCCAGACCCTCCTTGAGGTCAGCAAAGGCGCCTGCTCGAGGTCCGCTGCGATCGGGTGAGACGTCCACACCGCGGATCCAGGCAATGCTTGCAAAAGACACGAGGTACGAAGCGGCGTTGAAGGCGATCGCCTGGCCGGCGCCCAACGCCTGTATGAGTAGGCCGCCAAGGCCTGGGCCGGCGACGTCTGAGACCGAACTGCTCAGCTGAAGCTTCGCGTTCGCGTCGCCCAGATTGTCGCGCCCGACCAGCGTGGGCACATATGCGAGATAGGCGAGGTCGAAAAAGATGGTCAGGAGCCCGGTGACCACGGCCACGATGTAGAGCTGTACCAGCGTGAGGCTGCTGACGGTCGCGGCGATTGGAATCGACGCCAGGGCGATGGTGCGGCCGATGTCGGCGAGGATCATGACGCGGCGCCGCGGCAGCTGATCGATCCACACGCCGATCGGCAGGGCAAGGAGAGGAAACGGCAGGCGCGCGAAGGCTGACAGCAAACCCAGCTCGAACGGACCGGCATGCAGTTGAAAGACCGCGACAGTGGGCAGAGCGATCTGGGTGATCGTCGAACCAAGCTCGCTCACTGTCTGGCCACCCCACAGCTTGAGGAAGCTGCGATTTCGCCAATTCACCTGGCCATTCTTCCTGTTTGCTCAGAAGACACCCTCCGCGCCGCGCCACAGGATATTCGGCAGTCCTGGTTAGTTGCGACTCCAATCTGCGTTGAAGCTCGCGTCGGTCGGGCGCTTAACAGCCGGCAGCTCCAGTGTGTAGGCGAGCTGCACTCGATGCGTCTGTCCGGTGAAGAGATAGACGATCCCGTAAGCAGTTTCACCCGTGTCCACGTCCCGCAGAACCGAATGCAGCTCGTACCAGCCCGGCGTGCCACAAATTTGCGAGCAGTCGACGGTGGCGAACGGGTACAACCACCAGCTCTTGCCATCGAGGGTGGCGTGACCCGGAGCTGTACCGCTGATCTCGATCTGCGCACCGTGGACGCTGAAGCCGGTGATGAGCGCAGGGGCCGACATCGACCCTGCGGGCCATGACACTGCGGCGCGAGTGGTGCTGGTCGAAGTGCACGTGCCGTTCATCGGTTCTCTGTTTAGGAACGGCCTGGTCGTGGTTTCCCAGTAAACGTAGGTCAGCGAAGAACCTGTGCAATAGAACCAGAGCACTGTCCACGAGTGGGCTTCGACCGCCAATGCCTGGTACAGCTGGTAGCTGTTCCAGGGAATCTTTCGGTACACGAGCGCCGAAATCAGTCTGCCTTCGAGCTTGACAGCGCCGAATCGGCTGCGAATATCGACTTTCGCCACGCCGGTGCCGGTGCCGGAAATGTCGATTCCAAACGTGTCAGTGTCCTCGACTGAGATCGCGGGCCAGGTCATCGCGCCGGTCGGCGGGCTACCGAAGACTGGTGAAGGCGCGGGGCTCGGGGATGGCATGACCCCGGCCGAAGGACCACACGCGGCGAGCACGAACAGGAGAGCGACGGCGCCTCGTCTCATACCGTGATTGGCTAGGCGCCGGCCTTCTTTCCGTCGAGGAATTCCTGGTAGCGCTTATAAGCGTCGAGCTTTCGGCTGTCGACGATCTTCGTGTAGCCCTGGAGTGTGTTCAGGTTCGCGTGGCCGAGCACTTCCTGGACCAGGCGGACGTCGCCTCCGGTCACCTCGAGCAGGGTCGTCGCCGCCGTGTGCCTGGCCACGTGCGGCGACTTGAAAGACCAGGCGCCCAACTTCTGGCGTATCTGGCGGACGATGTATCGCGCGCCGGCGGAGGTCAGCCTCCGGCCGCGGTCGTCGGCCACCGACCTGTCGTAGTTGACGAACAGGGCCATGCTCGCGTCCTCGCGAGCCGCCAGGTAGTCCTCGAGGGCGGAACGCGCGTCGGTGGTCAGGTAGACCGACCGCTGCTTGGAGCCTTTGCCTGTGACAACGAGCCGGTTGCCGGTGCGGGGGAAATCGGTGCGATCCAATGCGAGGGCTTCCGAGATGCGGCAACCGGTGCTGATGAGGAACTGCACGAGCGCGCGGTCGCGCTTGTCGGCCAGGGTCTGAGTGGGCAGCGCCGCAAGCAGGCGGATGAGCTCGTCGGGATCGATGGGTTTGGGCAAACGCTGTTCGAGCTTCGGCAGCGTGATTCCGTTCGAGAGGTCGCGCTCGATGATGCCTTCCCTCGCGAGCCATCGCAGCCAGGACCGGACGGCGACGAGCGCACGAGCGCGCGAGGCGGGACTCTTGAGGCGGCCCGCCAAGTGCCGCTGGTAAGCGCGGAGGTCGTCGTGCTGCAGGTCGGCGAGGGCGAGCGAGTGGCCGTTGGCGGTAAGGAAGGCGATCAACTTTCCGAGCTCGGACTCGTAAGCCCGGACCGTGTTCGGGCTGCGGTTCGCTTCGAGTTGAAGCCAGCCGAGGTATTCAGAAGCGGCGGCCTGCAGATCGTGAACCATGTCGAGGCCGTCTGCATGTTGCCACATTCGATTCGCATAGGGGCGGTCCAGCATCGATCGCGTAGAGTGAAGTGCAGACATGACGAGGGCGCTTCTTTCCTTGTTGGCCGTGCTGTTGGTGGCCGCTTGCTCTTCGCAGCCGGGTGCCGCCACCGCGCCGACCGCAGCCAGCGTCGCCGTGCAGCCAGGCGATCTTCCGACCACGATGCATCGTTGCTCCATCTCCAGCGACATCAAC
>JAYUFT010000179.1:0-4933 GCA_043738605.1 Candidatus Dormiibacterota bacterium
GCTCCATTCTTGTTGAGGCATTCCAGGCCGAGACCGGGATCGAATATGTCGGCGGAGTCGGGTCTGGCGACGACCTGGCCGCCTTCTTGAAAGAGAAGCGGCCTCATGCGCTGGTCGACTTCACACGCCCGTCGGTCGCGCTGCACAACGCGCTGGTTGCAGTCGCCGCAGGAGTGGCGCCGGTGGTTGGCACCTCAGGCATCCCTGTCGATGGGGTCGACAAACTCGAGGTCGCATGCAGAGAGAAGCGAGTCGGCGGAATCGTGGCCCCAAACTTTGCGATCGGCGCCGTGCTGATGATGCATCTCGCCGAAATCGCCGCACCACACTTCGACGCCGCCGAGATCGTGGAGATGCACCACGCCGCGAAGCTCGATGCACCATCGGGCACCGCGCTGTCGACGGCCAAGCGATTGGCGGCGAGTCGCGGCAATACGCCTTTCAGCCACAAGAAGGCGGAGAAGGAGACGCTCGCCGGGACTCGAGGTGGGGAGGAGGGCGGCATCGCCGTGCACAGCATCCGACTGCCCGGCTTCGTCGCCGACCAGGAGGTCATCCTCGGCCTGCCGGGGCAGACGCTGACCATCGCCCACCGGACGACAAGCCGCGAGGCTTACGTGCCAGGTGTGCTCCTTGCCATCCGCGGTGTGACCCGCGAGCCGCGCTTCTATCGCGGCCTGGACCAGCTGCTTGGCCTGGACTCCCACAACTAGAGGCCCGGATCGAGTCGCCGTCTGGGCGTCTCAGCTCGCCGCCGGCGACTTTCCACCCATCTGCGCAATGACGGGAGAGCCGGCGGAAACCTCGCGCAGGTTCCGATTCTCGACTCCTCCGCTATGGGCTTTGCTGTTCCTGTTCCTCATTTGTATCGGCATCGGGTTTTTCGTGAGCCTGCCTTTGGCGTACCTGGTCGGCCGGCACGCGAGCGGCAGGCTGCCGTTGACCCGCGCTAGCAAACGCCTGCTCGAGATTCCGAAGTGGGTGGGGGCGGCCTCGATCGCTTTTTGGGCCTTTGACTGGATCCTCGCGGCGATCGCCATTTCTCTCCAACACGACCCGACAAATCCCACAGCGGCTGTGGCGGGTTTGTTCTTGTTCTATCTAGGGCTGCCCGGCCTGGTGCTTGGAGTCGTCTTGCTCGAGATTGCCCTTCAGCTGGGGACGCTGCCGTACGGTCCTCGCGCGAAGGTACGGAAACAAGAGCCTGGTCAGCCCGACCGTGTGGTCGAGTTGCTGCGCGTGCACCCGGCATTTGTTGCCGCGGTTCTCCAGATGCACAAGTCCCGCACGGAGCCGGACCTTTCGCTTCCACCGGGATCGAATTAGACTGACTTCGTGCCTACCTCCAAACGATTAAACGTTGCCGTCGTCGGCGCGACGGGGATGGTCGGCCAGGCCATGTTGTCGATCCTCGCGGAGCGACATTTTCCAAGCGGAAGCGTCAAGGCCCTGGCCTCCGAACGCTCGAAGGGCCGTATGGTGCCGTACAACGGGCGCTCGATAACCCTCGAGGCGATTGATGACAAGGCGTTCAAAGGCATCGACGTCGCGCTCTTCGCGGCGAGCACCGACATCGCTCTCATGTACGCGCCGATTGCCGCCGAGGCGGGCGCGTTGGTGATCGACAACAGCTCTGCCTGGAGGATGAAGGAGAACGTTCCGCTGGTCGTGCCCGAGGTCAACCGCGAGGACATCAAAGACAACGAGGGCATCATCGCCAACCCGAACTGCTGCGCAGTTCCGCTGACCGTCGTCCTCAATCCCTTGAGAAATGCGGTGGGCATCGAGCGGGTGCTCATCTCCACGTACCAATCGGCATCGGGCGCGGGCAGGGCCCTGGTGGACGAGCTCGAGGAGCAGACCAAGGCGATAGCGGACGGTGAGCAGCCGCCTGTATTTGTCTATCCGTACCAGCTCGCGTACAACGTCGTCCCTGGTGGCTGGCATCCCGAGGCCGACGGCTTCAATGAGGAAGAGGTCAAGATCGCCAACGAGACCCGCAAGATCATGCACATGCCAGACCTGGCGATCGTCGCGACATGCGTGCGCGTGCCGGTGCCGGTTGGTCATGGCGAATCCGTTTTCATCGAGACGACACGAAGGATTTCAGCCGACGAGGTTCGCAGTCTTCTGGGCAGCTCGCCGGGCATCATCATCGAGGACGACCCCCACGCCAAGCTTTACCCAACGCCGCATCACGTCGCGGGCAAGGACGAGGTGTATGTTGGCCGCATTCGCAACGACCCGTCATCCAAAAACGGCCTGGCCTTGTGGATCGTCTCCGATAACCTGCGCAAGGGAGCCGCATTGAACGCGATCCAGATCGTGGAGCACGCAATCGAGCTCGGAGTTATCTAGATGGCGAAGGATCTCGGTCGCCTTCTCACTGCGATGCTGACCCCGTTTACGAGTGACGGCGCTGTCGATTACCAGGCCGCCGAAAGGCTCGCCGCGCTGCTCGTCGCGGACGGGTCGGACGGTGTGATCGTCTCCGGCACGACAGGTGAATCACCGACGCTAAGTGATGACGAGAAGATCGAGCTGGTCAAGGCCATCAAGAAAGCAATCCCCGGCAAGACCGTGATCGCAGGCACCGGCAGCAACGACACTCACCACTCCATGAAGCTCTCGGAGAGGGCGATGAGCGCCGGCGCGGACGCCCTGCTCGCGGTGGTGCCCTACTACAACAAGCCACCGCAAGAGGGCATGTATCAGCACTTCAAGACCATCTCGGAAGTCGGTCCGACGATCATGTACAACATCCAGGGACGCACCGCGATCAACATGACCGCAGCGACCACGCTTCGGTGCGCTGAGCTGCCTGGCATCGTCGGCGTCAAAGAAGCCAGTGGCGACCTCGACCAGATCGGCCTCGTCTGCGCCGGCAAGCCTGCGGGGTTCAACGTCTGGAGCGGCGACGACAGCTGGACGCTCCCGGTGATGGCCTCAGGCGGGTATGGCGTCATCTGCGTCGTGTCACACATCGCCGGCAGCTCGATGAGGAAGATGATCGAGGCCCACCTCAAGGGCGAGAACGACGTCGCACGCAAGATCCACCTTGGCCTTCTGCCTGTCATCAAAGCGCTGATGACGACGGCGGCCAACCCCGTGCCACTCAAGTCCGTCCTCAACGCCATGGGCTTTCCGGCTGGTCCTTTCCGCCTGCCGCTTGTACCCCTGACAAAAGAGCAGCTCGAGACGGTGATGCTCATAGTGCGTGAGGCGGGCGAACTGATCACCTTCAAGGCAGGCGTCAAAGTCGCTTAGCGCACCGGAGCTTCAGCTTCTCCACACCGAGATCCGCGCATGCACCAAGTGCGGGCTGCATGCAACGCGAACGCAGGCGGTGCCCGGAAGTGGACCCTGTCCCGCCGACATCATGATCGTCGGGGAGGCGCCAGGTTTCAACGAGGACCGTCAGGGCGAGCCGTTCGTCGGCGCGGCCGGCAAGCTGCTCGACACGCTCCTCGTGAGGATCGGTCTTAGCCGTGCAGAGGTCTACATCACCAACGTCCTCAAGTGCCGGCCGCCGATGAACCGCGACCCCATGCCCAACGAGGCCGAAGCGTGCTCTCCATATTTGGCACGCCAGCTCGAGATGATCAAGCCGAAGGTGGTCTTGATACTCGGTCGTCACGCGCTGGAGCGGCTGATGCCGGGACAGGGCTCGATCTCGCGGGTCCACGGCAGCCTCGTGAAGCGCGGTGAGGTCGCGTACGTGCCGCTCTACCATCCCGCCGCGGCGCTCCACAACGGTGCTCTCGTCGCCGACTTGGAGCGAGATTTCGACCGGGTCAAGACTTACCTCGACAAGCTCTTGGCTCCGCCCCCGCCCCCCGATCCTGCTCCCGTTGCGCGACAGGAAGCCGAACAGCTGCGTCTGCTGTGAGCGCCTCACGACTGCGATATCTGCCGCTGGGCGGCCTGGGCGAGGTCGGCATCAACATGTGGGCCCTCGAGTGGGAGAAGCAGATCCTCGTCGTCGATGCAGGTCTGATGTTTCCGCACGAGGACATGCTGGGCATCGACCTGGTCCTGCCGGACATCTCGTACCTGCTCGATCGAAGGAAGGACGTGCTCGGCATCTTCCTCAGCCACGGACACGAAGACCACATCGGCGGCCTTCCTTATGTCTTGAAGAAGCTCAACGTCCCTGTGTACGGGACTCGGCTCACGCTCGGCCTGGTCAAGCCCAAGCTGAAAGAGCACCGCATCCTGCGCGAGGC
Organism: Candidatus Dormiibacterota bacterium; assembly: GCA_043738605.1. Lineage (GTDB taxonomy): Bacteria > Chloroflexota > Dormibacteria > Dormibacterales > Dormibacteraceae > Palsa-872. The sequence continues at coordinate 4,227 of JAYUFT010000179.1, forward strand.
CGACCTGCGCGAGGTGCGTGTGGGCGATACGGTCCAGCTCGGCCCATTTCGTGTCGAGACCGTGGCCGTATGTCACTCGATCCCCGATGCCGTCGCGCTGGCCATCGAGACCCCGGTCGGGAGAGTCATCTACACGAGCGACTTCAAGCTCGACGATGCCCCGCCTGACGGCTTGCCGACCAACATGGCGCGCTTCAAACAGCTGGGCGACGCGGGAGTGCTCCTCCTGCTCGGCGACTCGACCAACTCCGAGCGTGCAGGCCGATCAGGCTCGGAGCGCGACCTGCATGCACCCTTCGAGCGGATCTTCGGCGAGGCGCCCGGTCGCATAGTCGTCGCCAACTTCGCCTCGAACATCCATCGCATCCAGCACCTCGTGCGTATGGCGATCCAGTTCGAACGTCGGGTGGCGGTAGTGGGACGGAGCCTGCAGACCAACTTCAAGACCGCGCGCGAGCTCGGTTTCTTGAAAGTGCCCGAAGGGCTCACCATCAAGCTGGAGGACACCGACCGCATCTCGCGGTCGAAGCTGCTTCTGCTCACGGCCGGTAGCCAGGGCGAGCCGATGTCGGCGCTGGCTCGATTTGCTGCGCAGCGACACCCCTTCGTCAACGTACTCAAAGGAGACTGGGTGGTCATCTCGGCGCGCCCGATCCCCGGCAATGAGCGACTCGTCCATCAGACGGTCAACAACCTGTACCGCCACG
>JAYUFT010000180.1:0-1504 GCA_043738605.1 Candidatus Dormiibacterota bacterium
GCCGGCTACGGCAGAGCACCTGCGGTAGCGGTCATCGGCGATGCGGTGCATCTGGGGAGGTGGGCGGAGCGGGAGGGCCGGGAGGTCGCTGCTCTCGACTAGGTGCTAGGCTGCTCCTCGTGACGGTTCAGACGCCCTTCGGATTCGCCTCGGGCAAGGCGCCGGGCCAAGTTGTTTTCCACTTCTCCGACTCGGACGGCATCGACCGCTACGTCTATGACCTTGGGGTCATGCGGCTCTGGCACGATTGGTGGTTCGTCGGGGCTCGCGCTGCCGCCGAGTACCTGATCCGTCGTGCCGACGATGGGCTATGGAAGGTTCAGCTTCACGCTTGGCAGGAGAACACTACCGAGCCCGTCTCTCACCTTGCCTTCAACGGGCATGGCCAGTGGCATCCCGCAGCGACCCTGCCGAAGGAAGCTGTTGCTCACGAGATCCATCGGGAGGCTCTGCGAGTGGCACGCCGTGCAGGAGCGGCACGTTGGCGAACTTGAGAAGGCGTATCAAGCGGCCTGCCCCATGCCGTAGGGACTACTTCGCGGGGTCGCGGGCGAGGTTCAGGGAGAGCAGTGCCCTGAGCAAGTCGGCGTCGCTGATGTCGTGGGCAAGGCCGTAGGCATCGAGCACCGCCTGATCGAGCTTCTTGTGCAGGTGGGCGAGCCACAGCGGCTTCTCGTTGTAGAGCTTGGTGAGCGTGCGCTTGGCCAAGGTCGTCGCGGCGCTGGCGTCAATGGGCACAATCCTTGGCGGCAGCGGCGAGTCGTCAACCTCTTTGACAAGCTCGGGCGGGTTGAGCCAGCGCGAGCGCTTCTCGTCAAGCTCCTTGGCAGCTTCGGTGATCGCCTGCCAGTGCTTGCGCTGCGAGGGCGACAGCTTCTCCGCAGGCGTCGAGAGCGGCCACGGAAAGGGGAAGGTCTCAAAGGTCGTCGTTGGCGTGTACCGAGGGTCGATGCGAAGCTGGGTGCCCTTCTTCAACGCCCACGTTTCGTGAACGCGGGAATGCAGAACGCCAAAGGCGTAGTCGTCGTCGCGGGCGATTGCGATCAGTTGGTGATCGGGCAGGGTCGGGCTTCTCACCCAGCCGAAGAGGCGATGCTTGGCTACGGTAGGCGTCACAATGAATCGTTGAAGGCCCGCCAGCGCCTTGAGCATGGCGGGGCGTGCCTCAACGTGGATCCACCACCGCTCCTTGTAGGCAGCGCGATTGTTGGTGTCCCGGTCAGGCTTGACGTGCTCTGCGACGTATTTGAGCGGAGCCTCGTAGTAGGCGGCTGCCGTCTCAATCATCTCGGGGCCGAAGTCGATGATGAACATGTCGCGGGACCGCCTCGTCACGTCGAGCCCATTGATCCAAGGCTTCACCACGTCGAGGTTCGGCTTTCCGTTAGCGTTCGGGCCCGCTTTCACAAGCCCTCGCGCCGTGGCCCTGTCGATGTCGAAGGCGCCACCCTTCGTGTCGCCCATGAATGACAGCCCAACGTTCTCGCGCAGGCGCCGTGCCTGC
>JAYUFT010000181.1:0-4874 GCA_043738605.1 Candidatus Dormiibacterota bacterium
GCGTAGCCGGGTTTCGGTCGCGCGCTGGTATCCTGCCGGGGATGGGACAGAACGGCAGCCACGGCGCGGTTCGCGTGGCCAACGAAGTGATCGCCAGCATCGCCGCCTTGGCGGCGTGTGAGGTCGAGGGCGTGGCCGGTATGGACGAGACCGCCGCCCGACACTTCGGGGACTGGGTCCGCCGCCAGACGGCGCACCGCGGCGTTCGCGTCCAGGTCGAGGCGGACCGCTCGATTCATCTCGAGGTCTTCATCACCGTCGACTCGGAGGGCAAGCTCGGCGAGGTGGCGAGCGCCGTTCAGGCCAACGTAGTGGAAGCAACCGAGCGAATGCTTGGGCTGGAAGTGGGGGAGGTCAACGTCTTCGTCTCGAGCGTCGCGTTCGCGCAGTAGGGCTTGGGTAAACGACACCAGGCCCGGGAGCTCGCGCTCAAGGTCCTGTTTCAGCTGGAGAGCTCAGAGGACGATCCGGAAGAGGTGCTGCGCTACCACGCAGCCGAAGGTGCCGCCACGAGTGACGTGGCCCATTTCGCCGGCCAGCTCGTCCGTGGTGTGATGGCCAACCAGGAAAAGCTCGATGGCATCCTGTCAGCCACGTCCGAGCACTGGAAGCTCGAGCAGATGGCCAAGGTGGACCGAATAGTTCTACGCATCGCGGTGTACGAGATCACCATTGACCGGCATGTGCCGACCAAGGCGGCGATCAACGAGTCGATCGAGCTGGCCAAGACTTTCTCCGGTGAGGAGGCCGGGCGCTTCGTGAACGGCATCCTGGGCAGGGTCGCTGCCAGCGTCACATGACCTCAGCTCACCAACTTCCCCTTCCTGGCCAAGGGGACGATATTCAAGAACTCAGCTTCGAGGTGTTGCTGGCGAGGCTCGAAAGCAACATCTCGCTCCTGGCCGATGGCTCAGCCCCGCTGGACGAGCTGGTCACAGCCCACCAGCAGGCGGCGGGCCTACTGTCTGAGGCAGAGCGCCGCCTGGAATCGCTAAAGGCGCGCGCCGACCAGCTCGTAGTCGCAATCAAGACATGACTTACCTGCTGGCCCCGTTGCTGGCATGGACGGTCGCCCAGACCGCCAAGGTGATCATCTACTCCGTTCGGGCTCGCCGCCTGAACCTGCGTGTGCTCGCTGTGACCGGCGGGATGCCGAGCAGCCACAGCGCGATCGTCATGGGCTTGACCACCGCGATCGGTAAACATGCGGGCATCACTTCCCCCGAGTTTGCGATCGCCCTTATCTTCTCGTTCGTGGTCATGTACGACGCTGCGGGCCTTCGCCGTGCAGCCGGCCGCCAGGCGGCCATCCTGAACCGACTGGTGGAAGACCTTGTTCATATGCGGGGGGTGCAGGAACAGAAGCTGCGAGAGCTGTTGGGCCACACGCCGGTGGAGGTGCTCGTCGGCGCCGTCCTCGGCCTCGCCGCCGGGCTCACCTTTTAACTGTGCCGAGGCTGGACATTCTGGTGACGAGAAGCGGCCTGGCCGAGTCCAGGGAGCGCGCGCAGGCGTTGATCATCGCCGGCAAGGTTCGCGTGGCCGGCGAGACGGTCCGGCGCCCGGATCGCTCGGTGCACGACGATGCCGCGATCTCCGTCGAGGAGGGGCCGGCTTACGCAAGCCGCGGCGCGTTGAAGCTTGCGCCTGCGCTGACCACCTTCAGGGTCGAGCCGGCCGGGCTCGTCTGTGCCGACATCGGCGCTTCGACTGGGGGTTTCACCGATGTCTTGTTGCGGCGAGGGGCGGCCAAGGTTTACGCGATCGACGTCGGCCGCGGCCTGCTGCACTGGCGGCTGCGCCAGGACCCTCGGGTCGTGGTGATCGAGCGTGTCAACGCACGAGAGATGGATTCGTTTCCGGAGCCCGTCAGCCTCATCGTCATCGACGTGTCGTTCATCGGGCTGGAAAAGATCCTTCCCTCCATGCGCCGGGCGGCGCCGGAGGCGGAGGTCATTGCGCTGTTCAAGCCGCAGTTCCAGGTGGGACGGTTGGACGTGGGGAAGGGCGGCATCGTCAGGGACCACGGCGTGATCGAGGCGGCTCTCGACGGCTTCCGCTCCTGGTGCGTTGCCCACGGCTATACGGTTCGCGCCGTGGCGCCCTCAGAGGTTCCCGGCGCAGACGGCAATCAGGAGATCTTCCTGGACCTCGTCCCCTCATGAGCCCATCGACGGCGCGCCGGCCCGCCGCCGCCCCTCATAAGGTTTGCATCCTCCACGCGGCCCATGCACAGAGATCTGCTGTCGACGCGACCGTAAAGGCCTTGAAAGCTCGCAAGATCGGTTGGTGGGAGGCCGACAGAGACGGTCCCGAAAGCGCGGTCGCGACTCAACTGAAAGACACGAGCCTGCTGGTGACCCTTGGTGGAGACGGGACGTTTCTCGCCGGTGCGCGGCTCGCCGCGCCGCGGGGCATCCCCATCCTTGGCGTCAACCTGGGCCGCCTCGGCTTCCTGACCGAGATCGAGGCGGCTGAGATCGCAGAGGGATTGGCCCGCTTCTTCAAAGGCGCTTACCGGATCGAGGAGCGGACGATCTTGCAGGTGACCCTGCGAAGGGGCACCAAAGACCTCGTTCGCGCCATAGGGCTCAACGAGGTGGTGGTGAACCGCGCCGGGGACGCTCGCATGCTTCGAGTCGAGATCGACGTCGCCGGGCAGGCGGTCGGGGTCATCGATGCGGATGGCGTCATGGTCTCGACGGCCACCGGCTCGACCGCATACGCGCTCGCCAGCGGCGGGCCCATCCTGGAACCCACGCTTCGCGATCTCGTGATCGTGCCCATCAACCCTTTCGCCTTGACCGTCCGGCCGATCGTGTTCCCTCCCGGCCAGGACATCAGCCTTGCCGTCGTGCGGGGACCGGCCGAGATGTGGGTCGACGGCGCCCGCCGCAGCAGCCCCGTCGAGACTGGTGACACGTTGCGATGCGGCTCTCATCCGCGGCGATTGAAGGTGGTGCGGTTCAGCCCACCGGAAGCCTTTTACCGCCGCCTGGGCGAAAAGCTCGGCTGGGGGCGACCCCTAGTTCCCATGAAGTGACGCTGCGCGAGCCGCGGTGATGCTGCGCGAGCTCAAGGTCCGCGACCTGGCCCTCGTCGCGGAGTCCCGCGTCCGTTTCGGTCCCGGACTTAACCTGCTCACCGGCGAGACGGGGAGCGGGAAGTCGCTGATAGTGGACGCGCTCGGGCTCAGTCTCGGCGGTCGGGGTGGCGCCGACCAGGTTCGTCACGGTGCGGAGAAAGCGACGATCGAGGGCGTATTCGACTCGGTGGTCCTGCAGAGGGAGCTCGGCAAGCGCAGCGTCGCGCGAATCGACGGCCGTGCAGCGAACCCGAGCCAGTTGCGCGAGCTTGGCCGGAGTCTGGTCGGTCTCCACGGACAGCATGAGCATCACGCCCTGCTCGACTCGGAAACGCAGACAGATCTTCTCGATGGCTACGCCGGCGCCAACGAGCTGCGCGTTGCGGTCGCCGCCTCACACACGACGTGGACGGCCGCGGTCGAGGCGCTCGCCGACCTCGAGAGGCTTCGCTCGAGGGGGCAACGTGAGGAGGAATACCTTCGCTGGCAGCTCGAGGAGCTTCGTGGGGCCGATCCTCGCCCTGGCGAGGACGCAGAGCTCGCCGCGGAGCGCTCGGCGGTGCGGCATGCGGCCCGCCTCGCCGAGCTGAGCAGCGAGGCCGTGGCCGCCCTTCGAGAGGATGGCGTGGCGCGTGCCGGCGTGGCGGTCTCGGCAGCGGCCGACCTCGACCAGCGGCTGCGCGACCAGGCAGCCCGGCTGGCGGCACTCGAAAGCGAGGTCGCCGACGTCGCCGACGAGATCAGGCGCTACGCCGACCTGCTGGACTCGGACCCTGCCCGGCTCGAGGTGCTGGAATCGCGCCTGGCGGTGCTTGAAACGATCAAGCGCAAGTACGGCGGCACTCTTGAGGCCGCGATCGCTGAGCGCGCCCGCCTCGAGAGCCAGCTCGGCGCGACCCAGGATCTTGACTCTGCTGTTGCCGCAGCTATGAAGGAACGTGACAGGAGTCGGGCTGAGCTCGAAGCGGCCGCTTCACGCCTCACAAAAGCGCGGACGACCGCCGCGAAGCGGATGCAGGTCGCCGTGGCCGCGGAGCTCACGGGCCTGCGGCTCGAGGGCGCGCGATTCGAGGTCGCGCTGCGCGCCCGGCCGGAGATCGGACCGAATGGCGCAGATTCGGCGGAGATGATGTTTTCGGCGAACCCTGGCGAGCCGATTTCGCCCCTGGCGCGAGTCGCCTCCGGCGGGGAGCTGGCGCGGCTGATGCTGGCGATCAAGACCGTGGGCGCTGATGCCGACCGGCTGCCCACCCTGGTGTTCGACGAGGTGGATGCGGGAATCGGAGGCGAGGCCGCCGTCCAGGTCGGGCTGCGACTCAAGGCGCTGGGGGCGAGGCACCAGGTCCTGGTCGTCACGCACCTCGCGCAGATCGCCGCCTTCGCCGATCACCACCTGCTGGTGGAAAAGGTTCCGGGTGAGGACGGGCGCAACGTGGTCTCGGTGCGCGAGCTCACGTCGGATGAGGATCGCGCGAAAGAGCTGGCGCGGATGATGAGCGGAGGGGTCACGCCCAAGGCCATGGCGCGAGCGCACGAGCTGCTTCAAGAGGCCAGGCGCTGATGCCGCGGTTGTTCTCGGGTCCCGATGACAAGAGGATCAAGCGCGCGCTTTGCATCGTCGCGCACCCTGATGACATCGAGTTCTACTGCGCCGGCGTTGTGCTGATGATGACGGGCCATGGAGTGGTCGTCGATTTCGTCCTGGCGACCTCCGGTGACAAGGGCGCGCGGGACCCGACGAAGTCTCGGGCCAAGATGGCGCAGATTCGTGAGCGCGAGCAAGAGCTCG
>JAYUFT010000182.1:0-14062 GCA_043738605.1 Candidatus Dormiibacterota bacterium
ATGTCGACCACCGGGTAGCCGTACTGGTCGGCCATGAATGGCGGCGGCGATGCGCTGCCGTAGGCGCCAAGCCCGCATTGCCCGCCGAAAGTCCAGTTGTAATAGGCCATGTACTCCTTTGCATGCCCATGGACCGACCAGCCGTTGGTCGCGAAGTTCCAGTGGTAGTGGTCCGGATAGTTCTCATGGAGTAGCTTCACCCAGCCTGACGCGTCACCCGGCGATCCCCTGAAGTCGCCGTAAAAGTACCCGTACCAATCGTCGTAGCCGGGGTTGGGGTGGAAGCCATAGAAGGTGTTCCGCTCGGGATTGGTACCGACGTGCGGGTCGTTGGTGACAACCGTGGCGACCCACATGTCAGAGAAGTTGGTGCACCAACCTGGTGGATCGCCGTACGTGGCGCTTCCCCACGCCGATGCGGCAGCCACCGGCTCCGGGCGAAGGGCCAGGAAGAGCACGAGCATCGATGCCGAGAGTCGCCGCATGCAGCGCGACGCTACTGGCCATTGGGCTCAATGAGAACCCCGCCGGTTAAGGCCGACCTAGAATCGCTGCGTGCGTGAGCAGCGCAAGGTCGTAACCGTGCTTTTCGCCGACGTCGTGGGCTCCACTGCGATGGCCGCCCAGACCGACCCGGAGGTCGTGCGCTCGGTCATGGCCCGCTACTTCCAACGCATTGTGGATGTCTCGAGCGCGTACGGAGGCACGGTCGAGAAGTTCGCCGGCGATGCGGCGATGGTGGTTTTCGGCGTGCCGGCAGTCCACGACGACGACGCCGAGCGTGCTGTACGAGCGGCGATCGAGATCAGAGATGCAGCCGCCGACCTGCCCGTGCGCGTCGGGGTCAACACGGGCGAGGCTGTCACAGCGGCGCGTGACGACCGCCAATTCATGGTCAGCGGGGACGCGGTCAACATTGCCGCTCGCCTGCAGCAGGGGGCTGAACCCGGCGAGGTGGTCGTTGGTCAGCTGACCGAGCGGCTTACGCGCAATGTCATCGAGTACGAGGCCCGCGAACCCGTGACCGCAAAAGGCAAGTCCGAGCCAGTGGTCGCGTTTCGAGCTGTTCGGCCTCGCTCCCAAGTGCCGGCGCAGGCGCGCGGCGTTGAAGGCTTGCAGGCCGCACTGGTCGGTCGAGATCGAGAGCTCCGATTGCTCCTGGATACCTACGCACGCACGGCGAGCGATCGCCGGCCTCACCTATTCACCCTGGTTGCATCCGCGGGAGTCGGAAAGTCACGCCTCGTGAGCGAAGCCCTCGCGTCGCTTGAAGGCTCGGGTGCGACGTTGCTTCGCGGCCGCTGCTTGCCGTATGGACGAGGAGTCACCTATTGGCCCGTAGTCGAGATGGTCATGGCGGACACCGGAATCACGCGTGCCGATGAGCACGATACAGCTCTCGCAAAATTGGACAAGTGGCTGGTTGCGCTGTTCGAAGATGCTCAGCATCTGCCGGCAATCCGTTCACGCATGGCCGTGATGATGGGCTTGGTCACGCCTGCGGTCGGGATGCCTGATACCACCGCCGCGCGCGTCGACAAGGAGATCGCCTGGGGCATACGCCACTGCCTTCACGCGATCGCTCGCCAGGGACCACTGATCGTGGTCGTCGACGACCTCCAGTGGGCCGAGCCGCCGGTCATCGAGACGCTCGAGCAGCTCATCGAGCGCGCATCCGACGTGCCCATCCTTCTCATTTGCATAGCGCGTCCCGAGTTCCTCGAGACGCGTCGAGACTGGGCCGCCGGGCAGGCAAACTCCACCACGATCACCCTCGACCCGCTCACGCGTGCAGAGACCGGCACCCTCATCTCGCGCCTGCTCGAGATCGAAGCGCTGCCTCCGGAACTGCGAGCCGAAATCGTTGAACGCTCGGCGGGCACGCCACTGTTCTGCGAGGAATTCATCCAGATGCTCATCGACGAGGGACGTCTCGTTCGCGAAGGGGACAGCTGGCGTGCGGCCGGACCCATGGGCGAGATCCGCGTGCCGCACAGCATCCAGGCCGTGCTGGCAGCTCGTCTCGACAGCCTGCCCGACGGCGAGAAGAGCGTCCTTCAGGCGGCGAGCGTCGTGGGCGAGCGCTTCGAGGTGGCGCAGATCCGGGACCTGACTGGAGGCTCCGACGCCGAGGCCGCCCTGACTGCGCTGCGTCGCAAAGGATTGGTGACGGGCGGAGACGGAACTCGGGATGAGATGGCTTTTCGCCACATCCTCATCCGCGACGCGGCGTACGCCTCACTCCCGAAATCGGAAAGGGCGGCACTGCATGACGTGTTCGGAACCAACCTCGAGAGAGAGGCTGCCGAGGCCCAAACAGTCACCGAGATCCTTGCCCATCACGCTGAGCGCGCGCTGTCCATGTCGATCGAGGTCGGCCTGGAGGGCGAGCTGCTGGAACGTCGGGCCATGCGCGCCCTCGAGTGGTCGATCGCCGCCGGCGAACGAGCCGCCAACCGGCGGGATCTCACGACACTCGAGGGCGCGCTGAAAAATGCGCGGAGCGCATCTGCACACCTTCCGGTTGGTGGCCAGCTCGAGTTCCGCGCTCGACTGTCGCTCCTCGAGGCCGAGCGATTGATGATCATTGCCGACTATCCGGCCGCTGCCGAGGCTCTTGGCGGCGCGGCGCATCTGGCCGAGGAGGCAGGGCTGTCTGAGGTGGTGGCGAGGGCCCGGCTTAACGAAGCCTGGATCGCGAACTTTGCCGGGATGCAGGATCTCGAGGAGTTCGACCGCGTCGTCGAGCGCGCGGTCGAAGCGTGCCGCAAGGCCGGCGACATATCGGGCGAAATCGAAGCGCGGCACATAGGCTCCAACCACTTCTGGGCACTCGGCCGCCTCAGCGAATACATCGCGATCAACGAACGGCTTCTCGTGCAAGCACGGGCGATCGGCGATTCGGCTCACGTGGCAGCCATTCTGGTGCGCCTTAGCCCTGCGGAAGGGATGAGGGGAGACCAGCCGGCGGCTGAACGTCATATCGCTGAAGCTGAGCGGCTTGCTGCGACGCTGGGGCTCAGGAACGTCGCGCTAGGGGCGATGATGCAGCGAGCCGGCAGGTTCTTCTTAATGGGCGACCTCGTCAATGGAGAGAAAGCCCATCGAGAATTCCTGGTCGCGGCCGAGGATGCCGGCGCGGTGCAGTACATCGTCAGCGCCCTGCGATTTCTTGCAACTGCGCTTATGTACGAGGGTAAGTCCGCCGAAGCTGCGTCAGTGCTGGATCGCGCATTGGACCTTAGCGAAACAAGCGGCGAGCGATGGAATCGCAGCGAGCTATTCGGGTTGCGCGCGCGTGCCGCGCTTCAGCTTGGAGAGATCGAACCAGCCGAAGGCTTCATCAACCATGCAATGAGCCACCTCCGCGACGATGACGTCACGGCCATTGGTGAGGCATACGATCATCTGGGTTTGATTCGAGAAGCCCAGGGCCGCCATGCGGAGGCTGAGGCGGCGCGGCGGCGGGCTGTCAACGCAATTGCACAGACCGAATACAACTGGATGAAGGCCGATGTGGGTTTGGCGCTTGCGAAATCTCTCGCGCAACGCGGCGCACGCGACGAAGCCCGACTGCTCCTCGAAGAGCACGAGGGTTGGGCGCGCGATCAGAAGATTGGCTTCTGGGATCTCGATATCGAGGACCTTCGTCGCCGGCTCAGCGCAACCGAGGATGCCTAGAACCCGGGCACGGCTGGCCGCCAACGGTCCGGCGGCAGGTCCTCCTGCTCGACCACCTTCCAGCTGCCCGCAACGCTTTGCAGGCGAGCCCACCACTGACGAACAGTTCCAGACCAGGGCGGGTTCGGGTCGTCCGTAGACACCGCGCGCTGCTCCGTGATGACCTGCAGCACGGCCTCGTCTGCGAGCGGATCCCAGAAGACGAGGACACGCGATTCTATGCGTTCCTCCACGCGTAGGTGTCTAATGGCGAGGTTCTGGGATTGGGATTCCAGCGTGCGTAGCGCCGACCCGCTGAACGCCTTACTCAAGGCTGCGCTGGCGGAAACCTCGAAGGCCTCACGCCTGAGTTCGTCGGCTCGAACCATCAGCTGCTCAGTTTGATCCCGGCTCAAAGCGGGTGGCCCCGGGTGTGTCGCCGCTGGGCCCCTGCCAGCGCACGCCACCATCAGCAGGACCGCCCCGAACGCGAGAATCGGCTTCAACGACGCCAGGTTAGACGCCCAGATTCGGCTTTGCCCACCCAGCTGGTCAAGAATCGTTACTTGACGAGACGTGATGTCTCGTCTAGTGTCATTTCGGTGGCGACGCGGACTCGGGACCGCATCCTCAGGAAGGCGGCGGGCGTGCTTGCCACGGGAGAAAAATCAACTGTGGCCCAGCTCGCCGAAGCAGCAGGGGTGTCGCGGGCCAGCTTCTACCGCGCCTTCGAGTCCCGCGGCGCTTTGCTCGAAGCCCTGGCCGTGCTGCCCGAGCCTGGTGCCGGCGAGCGAATCCTCGAGGCAGCCTTCCGCCTAGTGGGCGCTCACGGGCTGGCCGCCCTCTCCATGGATGACCTGGCGACGCGGGCCGGAGTGTCACGGGCAACGCTCTACCGACTGTTCCCAGGCAAGCCGGCGCTTTTCACCAGCCTGATCAGGAAATACTCACCGCTGGAACCCGTCAGCCGGCTTGCGCTGGCGATGAAAGACGAGCCGCCAGAGATATTGATGCCTGAGATCGCGCGGACCATCTACCGCACCGTGTACGGGTCAGGCGAAACCCGGCTCGGCTTGCTTCGCGCCGCAATCTTCGAGGTGAGCTCCTTGGCTCCAGAAGCGGAAGAGTCGGTGCGCGAGGTACTGGGGACGATCGTGGGGTCGGTCGGAGCCTATGTCCTGGCTCAAATGATCTCGGGACGGTTGCGTCCGATGTCTCCCCTGCTGGCGCTGCAGTCATTCGTCGGTCCGATCTTTATTCATGTGCTGACGAGGCCGGTCGTGGAGCGTGTGCTTGGTTTCGATATCGACGGTGAGCAGGCCGTGACCGAGCTGGCCGAGGGCTGGCTGCGGGCGATGCGGCCCGATGAGGAGGAGACGCGATGAGTGAGGCGTTCGCGGTTGATGTCGACAACGTCGTCAAGTCGTTCGGGACCATCCGGGCGCTGGACGGCATCACTCTGCGCGTCAGGCAGGGCGAGATCTACGGCCTTTTGGGCCCAAACGGATCAGGCAAAACCACGCTGATCCGAGCTGTCGTCGGCCTGGTCGCGCCTGATTCTGGAACCGTGACCGTCCTCGGCCGCCGGATGCCCGATCTGAACATCCTCAGCAGCATCGGCTACATGACCCAGGCGGCCGCCCTCTATCCAGACATTTCGGTGGAGGAGAACCTCCGCTTCTTTGCCGCCATCAGCGGAGCCGACAGCAACGTGGACGAGGTGCTGAGGGTGGTCGAGCTCGAGCAGCGACGCAAATCGGTCGTCGCCACACTCAGCGGCGGAATGCGGCAGCGATGCTCGCTGGCCTGCGCGCTCGTGCATCGCCCGCGCCTCTTGCTTCTCGACGAACCCACGGTTGGGGTGGACCCCCAGCTGCGCGTCCAGTTCTGGGACCACTTTCGTGAGATGGCCGCCGCCGGCACGACGATCCTCGTGTCCAGCCACGTCATGGACGAAGCGGAGCGCTGCCAGCGCCTTGGCCTGATTAGGTTTGGAAAGCTGCTTGGCGAAGGATCGCCGGACGAGGTGCGGGCTGCCGCGGGCACCAACAACCTTGAAGAAGCCTTTCTCAAGCTCTCGGGGAGGATCTCCGAATGAGCGGCCACCGCGTTGCTGCCATCACCCGCCGCCTGCTTCAGCAGTTTCGGCATGACCGCCGAACGCTCGCGTTGCTGTTTGTCGCCCCCCTGGTGATTCTCTCGTTGCTCGGGTATTTGATCAGGGGTGGGACCTCAGCGCCAGATGTCGGCATCGCCAACCAGGACTCGGGATCGGCCGCCGCGATCGTCGCGAGCGCTTTGGAAAGGTCGAGCAAGATCCACGCCGTCATCATCAACGCGGCGGATGGCGACGCCAAGCTCAAGGACGGATCACTGGTCGCCTACATCGTCTTCCCGCCTGACTTCAGCCAGCTTGCGCAGCAGGGCACCATCGCGCCGGAGATCCATCTTGAGGGTTCGCAACCAGGCGCGCAGGCACCGGTGCTGCAGGCCATGCAGGAAGCGCTCACGTCTCTCGCCTCATCGGCGATTCGGTTCCAACCGCACACCACCTACCTGTACGGCGGCCCCAATCTCGATCAGCTCGATTACTTCGGAGCCGCCTTCATCGGTTTGATCCTGTTCTTTCTCGTGTTCGTGGTCACCATCGTGTCGTTCCTGCGTGAGCGCTCGCAGGGCACGCTCGAGCGGTTGATGGCGAGCCCGCTGCGACGCGGCGAGATCGTGGTCGGCTACATGCTCGGCTTCACGATCCTCGCCCTGGTTCAGGCCGTGGAGGTGTTGCTCTTCTCGCTCTATGTGCTCAAAGTCCACAACCAGGGCAACGTGCTCCTGATCTTCGGATTCGAGGTGCTCATGGCAATCAGCGCCGTCAACCTCGGCATCTTTTTGAGCATGTTTGCCCGCACCGAATTCCAGGCGGTGCAGTTCATACCCCTGGTGATAGTTCCGCAGTTTCTCCTGTCCGGCATCCTCTTCCCCGTCACCACCGAGCCGAAGGCGTTGCAGTACATCTCGGACGTGCTGCCTTTGACCTATGCGGTGAGCGGACTTCGCGATGTCATGCTCAAGGGCGCGGACTTGACGTGGCCCGCCTTGCAGCTGGACGCCGGCATCGTCGCCGGTTTCTGCGTGCTGGTGATCTTCGCGGGGATCGGGACGCTGAGGCGCCGGATCGCCTGATAGCGACGTTCCGTAAGCTGCAGCCATGCTGCTCATGTGCTCACGCCGCTGCGGCGGTCATCTGTTTCGCGCGCTGTTCGCCGAGGTGGACATCGACTCGCGCGGCGAATACCAGGACCATCGGATCGCGCAGCCCGGCTACGTATGCCTCAACTGCGGCGCGCCGGCGGTGGATTTGAGTGAGGTGCCGGCCGCGATGGCCGCCGAAGCTGCCGAGGACGAGCGCCCTGCCGCCGCGGACATCCTGTGTCCGGTATGCGAGACCATGGTCCAGGTTGACGCTGGGATGGAGTGCCCCAACTGTGGCGCGCCGCTCGAGGTCGCCCCAGGCTAAGTCAGCGAGGCGCTGCCGACCAGGACTCCGAGCATCCACTTCGCCGCCGCCGCATCGCGCTCCCGCACGGCGCGCCGGAGAGCCCTGATCGCTCGAGGCGTGTCGAGATCGTCGTCGAGCGCAGCGTTGAACTCCTTGACCAGCGCCTTCCCGGCCCGCGCGGGCGCACGGACCGCTGGGCCCGCCCCCACCACCACCGCGGATGGACGCTCGCCCGCCCCCCGAGCAGCCTCCGCCAGCAGGGCACGCGCACGTTCAACCAGCCGGGCGGTTCGCGTCAGCCCCGACCAGCTGAAATCCCAGTCGCGCCCGTAACGATGCGAGGCCAGGTAGAGGCGCACCGCGGCCGCGGGCGCTCGCTGCAGCGCCTGGCTCACGTGCACCAGGTTGCCCAGCGACTTGCTCATCTTCCGGCCCTCATACCGGACCATGCCAGTGTGCATCCAGGCCTTGGCGAAAGGAACCTTGCCGGTTAAGGACTCCGACTGAGCGCGCTCCGCCTCGTGATGGCTGAACGCAAGGTCGCGGCCTCCGCCATGCAGGTCGATCTGCTCACCGAGGTAATGCATGGCCATCGCCGAGCACTCGATGTGCCAACCCGGCCGCCCAGGCCCGAACGCCGACGGCCACGCCGGCTCATCCCGCCGTGAACCGCGCCACAACGGAAAATCGAGAACATCTCGCTTGGCATCAGGCCCGACCGTGCCCAGCAACCCCTCATCCCGTAGCTTCCGCAGCATCGACTGCCGGCTGCGGTGCGACAGCCCACCAAAACGCTTGTAGGTGCTGACATCGAAGTACAGCGCATCCGTGTTGTACGCATGCTTGGTGCGGTAGAGCTTGGTCGCGGCAGCCAGGATCCGCTCGATCTCTTCCGAAACCTTCGGCATGAAATCCGGAGGCCGCCACCCCAGCGCCGTCATGTCGCGAATGTGGACCTTGGTCTCGCGGTCGGCCAGCACTCTCCAATCGACCCCATCGCGCCGCGCGCGCTCGAACAGCGGGTCATCCACGTCGGTGACGTTCTGCACGTAGCGCACTCGCACCCCATTGGCCTCTGCGAAACGAACCAGGATGTCGAACATGCAGAACGTGAACGCGTGGCCCATGTGGCCCGAGTCATAAGGAGTGACCCCGCACACGTAAAGGCTGAGCTGCGGCTTTCCCTTTTTGGTCGAGGGACGCAAGCGGACCTTGCGCCTCGACAGCGTGTCGTGAACTCGCATCGTGAACGGCTCAGCCACGGGACCGATCAGCGCCACTCATCGACCTGGCCCTCGACATGCGGAGCAGCAGGTCGATTAGGTGTGGGCGCGCGTGCGCACCGGAGTGTCGGCGCGCATGGCCTCAGCCCTGTCGGTCAGCTCCCAGGCCACGCCGAGGTCCTCACGCCCGAAATGACCATAGGCGGCGGTGGGCTTGTAGATCGTGCGCTTCAGCTTCATGTTCGCGATGATCGCTCCGGGCCGCAGGTCGAAGTGCCTGCGCACCAGCTCGAGCAGCTCGTCCTCGGAGACAGTCGATGTGCCAAACGCCTCGACCGCGATCGACGTCGGGTGCGCCCGCCCGATCGCGTATGAGACCTGCACCTCGCACCGATCCGCAAAGCCGGCGGCGACGATGTTCTTGGCCACGTGCCGCGCCGCGTATGCGGCCGAGCGATCGACCTTGCTCGGGTCCTTGCCGCTGAAGGCACCCCCACCATGCCGCGCCACGCCGCCGTACGTGTCGACGATGATCTTGCGGCCCGTGAGGCCGGCGTCCGCGGCGGGCCCGCCGACGATGAACTGGCCGCTCGGGTTGACCATGATCTTGGTGTTCTTGTCGACCACGAGGCCCTTGAGCACAGGGTCGATGACCAGCGAGTGAACGCCGTCCGCAATCTCCTTCTGGCTGACTCCGGGCGCGTGATGCGTGGAGACGACGATCGCCTCGATTCGCTTGGGGATGCCGAGGTCGTATTCGACGGTGACCTGGGTCTTGCCGTCCGGCCTCAAGAAAGGAAGGCTGCCGTCCTTTCGCGTCTGCGCGAGCCGCTTCGCGAGCCGGTGCGCCAATGAGATCGTCAGCGGCATCAGCTCGGGCGTCTCACGGCAAGCGAAGCCGATCATCATGCCCTGGTCGCCTGCCCCTTGCAGCTCGAACGCATCGTCCTCGAGAGTGCCTTCCCGTTCCTCCAGCGAGTGATTCACGCTGGCTGCTATGTCGGGCGACTGCTCTTTAAGGTAAACCTGGATCAGCGCATGATCCGCGTCGAAACCGATCTCTTCCGAGTTGTAGCCGATGTCGCGGATCGTGTCGCGAATCGTGCGCTGGATGTCGAGCTCCGCATGAGTGGTCACCTCTCCGATCACCACGCAGAGTCCCTTTGTGATGGCCGTCTCGCAGGCGACGCGCGCGTCAAGGTCCTGCGCCAGCATCCCATCGAGGACTGCATCCGAGACTTGATCGCAAACTTTGTCGGGGTGACCCTCGGTGACCGATTCGGAGGTCATGAGGAACGAGTGCGAGCTGCCAAATGAGGTGGTCACAACGGCTGCCAATCATAACGGCGCACGGAAGTCGAACCGATCTGCAGCGGCGGCAGACTATGCCCCGGTGCGCTGGCGGCGATCCTCAGGTCCCTGTCCGAGCAGCTGCGCCTGCAGGGCGAAGATGTCATCCAGCACGCGATCGATGCGCCTTCCCTCCAGGCGGTGGTCGGCGATCACGCCCGCCTGCTCGAGGTGGTTGCGAAGCGAGGTACCCAACGGCCCATCGACTCGAGATCGCCCGGTCACCTGGGCCTCTTCGAGCAGCTGCAAGCATCGATCGAGCGCGAGCTGACGCAGCCTGTGCCCCCTAACCGTCACGTTCCGAGTACCTCCACCCTCCCGGCGTCGGTGACTCTGACGCTGACCAGGTCCAGGGGCGGCAATGAATAGGCCTTGTTCGTGGGCGTCCCATCCGGTTTGAACGAGGCCGGATGGCAAGGACAATCCAGCACCCCGTTGCCGGCGTTCCACGACAGCTCGCAAGGGAGATCCGAGCAGATCGATGACACCGCCTTCACCCTGTCACCTCGACGGAAGAGAAACGCGCCAACGGCGCCGGCAGTGACTCGCTTGCCCTGACCGTCAACGAAGTCGGCCAGCGCCCCAACATCCACCCATTGGCCGTCTTTCGGAGTGATCTGGCGCGCAGAGCGGACATAGCTCGACGGGCTCGCCTCCATGGCCCGACCAATCACGGCGCCGGTGACGGCTCCTGTCGCGACCCCCAGGCCCGCGACCAGCGCAGCGCGCCGCGTCAGCCAGCCAGCGCTGGGAGTGGTTTCGAGGGTCTGCGCCATCTGTTTGCGAAACGCCGGATGCATGCGCTGCACGCCCTGGCCCGCCGCGACGAGTCGGGCGGCGGCCGTGATGGCCTCCTTCTCGTCTGCATCGCCTCCGCGCAGCCTCAGGCGCCGGCCGCGAAGGAGGTCGCTGACTATCCGGTCGACTCGATTCTCGGGTCCCTCACGCATCGAGGCGCACCTTCGCCGCAGCGCGAAGAGCGCGCAGCTGCATGACCTTCACCGCACCGACCGTGGAACGCATCTCGGCAGCCACCTCTTTGAGGGAATACCCGTGCAGGAAACGGAGCTCGAGTACGCGGCGGTAGTTATCGGAAAGACCCTCCAGGACCCGCCGTGCCCTCTCCGCCGATTCCTCTGAAGGAGGTCCGGCCGGGATCGCTATCGCGAGGTCTTCGTGCAGCTCCGACTCAGAGAGCCCCAGCCGGATGCTCCAGAAGGCGCCCAGGACCGAACGGGCCGTGGCGAACAGGTATCCCCGGATGGCACTCGCGGGCGCCCCCGGACGCAGCCGCGGGATGGCTTTCATGGCCACCTGTTGTGTGAGGTCTTCGGCGTCGGGCCGGTTGCCGACCCGCGCGTAGATGAAGGCATAGACCAGCTCCAGCTCGTCGAGGGCAATCGCTGTGCTGCTGGAGGCGGCGGGGAGCTCGAGAATCTCCCCCGCGCCTTCCTCCCCTTCCGCCTCGCTTTGTGGACGGCCCGTGGTCATCGAGTGCCTACTTGAATAGGTTCCCGCAGAGCAGGTACTTCGAGTTCGTGCCGGTCATGTCCGGTCCGACATGAACCACGACGTACCAGGATCCGGTCTTGGGCGGGTAACTGGCTTTCACCGTGCTCTTGGTGTCTGCAGCCCCCTGGCTGTCGGCAATCACAGGGTTGAGGGCGTACTTGATGGCCCCCCGCGCGGCGCAGCTGCCGATATGGATGTGCGAGACGTGGATCGAGGATGCCTGGAGTCCGGTGATCTTCAGCTCGACCGTGAGTGAGGTCGGTGTGGTGGTGACAGTGATCGTGCCGCTGGCGGTTGCCGGCGCGACGCCGCTCAGCTTGAACACCAACGCCGCCGGAGAAGGCGTCGTTGGCGGCGTGGCGACGGCTGGGCTCGGCGAGGGCGAGGGCGTGGGCGTGGAGCCCGTGCCGGTACTGCCGCAGGCGGCAACCGTCATCACGATCGCGGCCAGCGCGACCCACCTTCTCATGCTTGGCAACCTGGCTCAAGTCTGTACACGGGCGTTACCCGTGAAGGTTACTTGACGCCGTCTCGATTCCGTCCGGATAACCGATCGAAAGGAAGGCCCTCCCGGGCGATTTCGCGAGCGAGGGGTTCGCTCGCACCCAGGAGGGCCCGTTAGTAGGGGTCGACTCAGGCGTGCTTGGCGACTGGCCAGCCAGGGCGGCCGGAGCGGCGCCACAGCAGATAGCCGAGCCAGAGCAGGACCAGGACGGGGCCGATCGCGCCGAGGCCGGTGACCACGTAATTGATGGTGGCGACGAAGTTGTGCGCGCCGTCACTGAGGGCGGTTGCGAAGCCCCAGCTATCCGTGCGTGCGACTTGCGCGGGAGCTCCCGCCTCCAGCATGGTCACGGTGACTGTGCTGTAGGACGTGTTGTGCTCGATGTACTGGATCTGGCCTTTCAGCTGCTCGATCTGGCCGGTGATCTGGCCGATCTGGGTCTGCACGGCGATGATGTCCGAGATCGACTGCGCCCGCTTGAGCAGCACCAGCATCGCGTCGCGCTGGGCCATCTGGTTGGCCAGGCGCGCCTGCAGGTCGACGTACTGCGCGCTGACGTCGTTGCCGCTGATGTGCTCGTTCTTGACCTTGCCCATCTTGGCGAGCAGGTCGATCGTCTCGTCGAACTTGGCGGCGGGGACCATAAATGTGATGACGCCGGTCCTGATGCTTTCGTCCGTGGTGGGATTCGACTGGGCATCGGTGCCGGCGATGAATCCTCCCTCCTGCTCGACCACGGTGCGCAGGTCGGTGAGCTTGGAGTCGAACTGTCCCGAACCCACGCTGAGGGTCAGCTGCGCCTGGCGGATCACCTGGGGACCCTGGACGGTCGGGACGACATTCGGGACGGGATTGACCTGATCGGTGCCGCCACCGGCCGCTCCCGACTGAGGCACCGGCCCGCCGGTGACGGGCTGGCCGGTAGAGCCATCCGCGTGAGGGAGCCTGGCGGTCGTGGAGCCAGAGCCCCCGCCGCAGGCGGCCGCCGCCACAACGATCGCGATGACAACTAAGAGCTTTTTCATTTGACGGCCTCCTGCCGATTTGATGACTGACCAAACGCCGGCCGGCCCCGCAGGTAACAATTGCCAACGTGCTCCAGGTTCGTAATCTCGCCATCGACGTCGCTGCCCGCCGCGTTTTGTCGGACGCCAACTTCACCGTCGCCCCTGGCGACAAGGTGGGTTTGGTCGGCCGCAATGGCGCCGGCAAGACGAGCTTGCTCAAGGTCCTGGCGGGCGAGGACGATCCCGCGGCGGGGCTGGTCCTGCGCCGCGGCACGCTCGGCTACGTTCCGCAGAACCCACGGCCGCGGGCCGAGTCGGCCCAGACCGCGCTGGCGCACATCCTCTCCGGACGCGGCCTTGACCGCGCGGCGGTGAGGCTCGAACAGCTCCACAAGAGTCTCGAGAAGGACCCGTCGATCGCCAACGTCGAGCTGTTCTCCGAAGCGGAGGAGAAATACCGGCTCGACGGCGGCTACTCGGGCGAGTCGGACGCGCGCCGAATCGTCACCGGACTCGGGCTCAAACCGGATCGCGTCGACCTTGCACTTGGGGTCCTGTCGGGTGGCGAACGCCGCCGCGTCGAGCTGGCTCGCGTTCTGTTCGCCGAAGCCGAACTGCTGCTCCTCGACGAGCCGACCAACCACCTCGACAGCGACGCCAAGGCATGGCTGATGGACTTCCTGCGCAACAACCGAGGCTCGGTGATCGTGGTCAGCCACGACCTGATCCTTCTCGATGCGGCGATCACCCGTGTCCTCCATCTGGACGCCGGCAAGATGAGGGAGTACCGCGGCACCTACTCGCAGTACCAGGCGGCGCGGAAGCTGGAGGAAAAGCGTCTGACTTCGCTCGCGGTCAGGCAGGAATCCGAGATCAAAAGGCTGAGCCTGTTGGCCGAGGTGATGAGGCGACAGACGGAAAAGAGGGCCCGCACGGCCAAGTCGATCTTCAAACGCGTCGATCGCCTCAAGGCGCAGCAGGTCGCGGCGCCCCAGCGTGAGCGCAAGGTCAAGGTCAAATTTCCAGACCCGCCGCACAGCGGCCGCGTCGTGATGACGGTCGAGGGGCTGGCCAAGGGCTACGGCGGCCCGACCGTCTTCCGGGACGTCAACTTCGAGGTCGAGCGCGGTCAGCGACTCCTGGTCATGGGGCTGAACGGCGCCGGCAAGACGAGCCTGCTGCGGATCCTCGCCGGCCAGACTGAGCCAAACGCAGGGAGCTTCCGCCTGGGCCACGGCGTCTCGCTCGGGTACTACGCGCAGGAACACGAGGGTATTCGCGCCGGGGTGCCAGTCCTCGCCCACAT
>JAYUFT010000183.1:0-13928 GCA_043738605.1 Candidatus Dormiibacterota bacterium
GGCGGGTTTGCGCCGCCATGGATGCATTGAAGGATGTGACCTGGGAGCCGGCAGCCATTCATGAGGCGCTCATGGTCGTAGTTGAGAAATCGGGCCTCGGACCCAACAAGACGTTCATGCCGATCCGGCAGGCGCTGACCGGAAAGAAGATCTCGCCGCCGATCGACTACACGCTCGCGCTACTGCCCAAAGAGGTCGCGCTCGCGCGTCTCGCGAGAGTCGCTGGAGTCTCAGATTGATCCCGCTATCGATAGTCATCGACCTCGACCCCAACCTCTTCAAGCTCGGGCCGTTCCTCATCACGTGGCATGGAGTGTTCGCGGTGCTGGGCATCCTCGCCGGAGCACGCCTGGGGCTCTGGCTGCTCAGCAAGGACCGTGTCGACGTGAGCCGTGGCCCGGATGGGGTGGCGTGGATGGTGGTGGCCGGGCTGATCGGAGCCCGCCTCCTTTACGTGTGGGAGAACTACAAGCTGTTCGCCGGCCAGCTGGGCAGGATCTTCTTGCTCACCGAGGGAGGCATCAGCCAGTGGGGCGGGCTGTTCGGCGCGATGGTCGGCGCCTACATCTGGGCGCGGCGCGCTGCGATCTCTTACTGGAAGGTCATCGACGCCGCCGGGGCCGCAACCATGATCGGGCTCGCGATCGGCCGCATCGGAGACGTTATCAACGGCGAGCATCACGGCACGCCGACCAATCTTCCGTGGGGCGTGGAGTACGTCAACGCCAACACGCTCGGCCAACCGGGCCTCGTTGTTCACCCCGAGGTCGCCTACGAGATGATCCTCACGCTGGTGCTCCTCGGAGCCCTGCTGCCTTTTCACCAGCGCCTGAAAGCATGGCTGCCCGACGGGGTGCTGGGCTTGGTCTACCTCGGCCTGTACGGTCTCGGTCGATTCTTCTTGAGCTATCTGCGTACCGACCCCGCTGTGTTCGCGGGCCTGCGCCAGGCTCAGCTCGCCTCGCTGCTCATGTTCCTCATCGCGGTGGTCGCGATCCCACTCCTCATGCGGCGAAGCACGACGGCGGTGCGACGTGAGCTGGCTCATGAGCCGGCTGCGGCAATCGATGCGTTGCCCTCACCCGAGCTTCGACCCGAAACGGCTCCCGAACCGCCTGACGACCTACCCGGCTGATTGCAGCAGCAGCTCGGCCAGGGCCGGCGCCTCGGGGTCGTGCTTGAAGTAGACGTGAACCTGATCGTGCGAGGCAATGGCGGCCTTCACATCGGCGAGCCAGGGCTTCAACGACTCGGAGTCATAGCCACGGCGGAGACGGAAATAAGCAGCCGGCCCGAGCGCCTCGAAAGGCGCGCGCGGCCACTTCTCCTCGTCGGTCACGACGAGAGCCGCACCATGGGTCCGGAGCACCCGATATGTCTCGTCATCAAACCACGACTCGTGGCGGAACTCGGCCGCGACAGGACGGCCGAGGGCGGAGAGCAGACCGTCCAGCAGGCCCGCGTTGCGCTGTCGCGCCGGCGGGAACTGTAGGAGCACGGGTCCGAGCCGGTCGCCGAGCGGCGCGAGCCGCTCTCCGATGATGGCGGCGAGGCCGACGCGATCAAACGCGTCGGCAGAGTAGGTGAGCCCTCGATGAGCCTTCATGCAAAAGCGGAACTCCTCTTTCGTTCCGCTCGCCCACGCCAACAACGTTGACTCGGGCGGAGTGCGGTAGAAGCTTCCGTTCAGCTCCACACCGTTCAGCCTCTGTGAGTAGAACTCGAGCATCTTGCGCTCAGGAAGATTCGCCGGATAGAAGATGCCTTTCCAGCTCGCGTAGCTGAAGCCGGATGTGCCGGCGTAAAGGGTGCCGCCTATGACCCGATCACCGACGGTTCCAGGCGAGGCCGCGTCGCAGGCCCAGAGGATCGCTCGCGCATGACACGCTCGTGCAGCTGGCCGCACGCCGCATCCGCTTCGCGCCCACGGGTGTCACGCACAGTGACGTTCAAGCCCTGGCCTTCGACCAGCTCTTTGAAACGTCTTATCGCGGCGCGGTCGGGAGCTCGATATGGCGTGTCCTCGACCGGATTGAACGGGATCAGGTTCACGTGCGCGAGCCGGCGACGCAGCAGTCTGCCCAGCTCCTTGGCATCGCGCTCCGTGTCGTTGACACCAGCAAGCAGCACCCATTCGTAGCTCACACGCCTGCCGGTCGTATCCGCATAACCCTGGGCTGCCTTGACCAGAAGGTCCAGCGGATATTTGCGATTGATCGGTACCAGCACATCGCGAAGCTCATTGCGCGCAGCGTGCAGCGAGATCGCAAGCGTGACCGGCAACTTCTCAGCACCCAGCTGTTCGATGCGCGGAATCAGACCGCTGGTGGAGACGACGATGCGTCGCGGGCTGATGCCGAGCAGCTCGGGATCCGCGATCCGCCGCACCGATTCGACGACCGATTGATAGTTGGCCATCGGCTCACCCATCCCCATGAAGACGACGTGCGACAGGCGCCGTCCCTCAGCGGCGAGCAGCCTCACCGCATCGGTCGCCTGCTCGACGATCTCATGAGCCTTCAGGTTTCGGCCGAAAGGAAATTTGCCGGTCGCGCAGAACGGACAGCCGATCGGGCAACCCGCTTGGGATGAGATGCACAGAGTCGATCGGTCTGCGTAGCGCATGACGACCGCCTCGACCGAGTGTCCGCCATCCAACTCGTAGAGCGTCTTCGACGTAAGCGCGCGATCGGCCTCGTTGCTGGCGACGGTTCGCAACGAGGTGATGCGGAAGTCGCGCTCGAGGTCAGAGCGCAGTTTCTTCGGGACGTCATTCATCTCCTCGAACGATGCGGCGCCGCGAGCGAGCCATCCCCAAATCTGCCGCCGGCGGTAGGCGGGAGCGTGGTTCGCCACGAGCCATGCCTCGAGGTCGGAGGCTGAAAGCGAAAGGATCGCGGGTTTCGGGTCAGTCACATCGGTGAGGCTACGTCAATCGGCCATTTCACTAACACGGCCGGAAAAAAGTTCAGTAAGGCGCGGTCCTCCCCGCTCGCCGGGGAGGTGGCGGCGAAGCCGCCGGAGGGGGCGTCCAGTCAGGCTCAACCGTTCGCCTCAAAAACCTCCTCCCCGCTTCCCGCGCTGATTCGCACTTTGCCCTCGTCCATCAGCTTCTGTAAGTGGGCGCGCACCGTCATCTCTGCAGCCTGGATAAGCTCGTCTGCGAGCTCTGGTCCGTACACCCTGCGCGTCAGCTCACGCGCGGTGCCCGGGCTCCTTCGCACTTCTGCCAATACCTGCGCCTCGCGCTCCAGTCGATGGGCCCGGTACTCCCGGAGCTTCCCCATCGCATCAGTCACGGGGTCCCAATGACCGGGGAAAAGCATGCGCGGGTCCAGCGCGGTGAGCCGGTCGAGCGAGCGCAGGTAGGCGGCCACGTTGCCCTCGGGGTACGTGACCATCGAGCTGCCTTTGCCAAGCACAAGGTCGCCCGTGAACACGACCCTGTCCTCGGCCAGCCAGAAGCACAGATGATCGGCGCTGTGGCCCGGCGTGTGCAGGGCTGTCACGTTGAGCGTGCCCGCCCTGACGACATCCCCGTCACCGAGCTCGGGATACCGGCGAACGGTGGCGCCGTGAGCGCCGGCCAACCTCTCGGCCAGCGGCAGATGATCGGGGTGCGAGTGGGTCACGAGGACCACGCCGACTGTCGCGCCTGCCAATTTCCTGTCGATTGCCGCCAGGTGCTTGTCATCGTTGGGCCCGGGGTCGATGACGACGACCACAGGTCCGGCGCCGAGGATCCAGGTGTTGGTGCCAGGCCCGGTGTAGGGCCCAGGGTTGGGCGCCACCACGCGTGTAACTTCCGCCATCAGCGCGATTGGTGGGCGGGCAGGTAGATGTCGGCGCGGTCCGGCCGGCTCGCGTCGAACCAGCCGTCAAGGTACGACTCGACGATCAGCCGGATCAGCGGCTCCCCCATCTCAGGCACTGCGAGCGTTTGCCTGGAGCCGGTGGCGATCACGCTGACCTTCCACCACGAGCCCATGAGCTCCGCCTCGACGGTTAGGCTCTGACCGCCCATCCAATCCTGGGCTCGAGTGAACGCCTCGACCAGCGCGGGCTCGGAGCCGAGCACCGACGCCTCCGGGGGGAGCCGGCGGTCAGCCCCTCGCATGGCGAGGTTCAGCACGGCACCGAGCACGACTCCCCGCGCCCCTTCCTTGGGCTGGACCGCCGCAGCTTCCACGGCGGCGGCGCGCCGGGCGACCTCCTGCGCCTGCTCGAAGACCGTCTCCATCAGCTCAGGACGTCCAAACGCGGCCTGGCGCGCCGACTCCTGGAGCGCGAGCGACGCCGAGCGCAGCTTGTGGCCGAGGCGGCTCAGCAGGTACGCGCGGTGCTCATCCGCCAGCTGCGCTCCCAGCTCAGCGCTTCGCCTCGCCAGGGCGAGCCCCGATGCCTCGGCCCAGCCGACCAGCCGGCCGTTCAGAACCAGCGATTTCCATGGACCGCCCGGTGGTGGGAAGTCAACGTCGGCTGGACCGTGACGCTGGTGATCCGGGATCGATTCCATCCCGCCCCCCACCCTGACCCACGCCGGGCCGGCAGATGACGAGCGACGGCCTGCGGCTACGGCCACAGGCGCGGGCCAGCGTTCCAGCTATAGCTGTTCACGTGAGCTGTCTAACGGCTGGTACCGGCAGTTTCTCGCGTTCGAGTCTTCACAGCGCCGTCGACTGCGGGGACAATGAACTTGAAAGTCGTGCCGTTCCGGTCGCTCGAGGCGACCCAGATCCTGCCCCCAAACGAGCGCTCAACGACCAGGCGGCAGAGGTAGAGCCCGAGCCCCAGCCCACCCTGCGAGCGGTTGCGTCCAGCCGGTCCCGTCTTCTCGAACAGCCCGTCGAGGCTCGTGGGCGGAAGGCCAGCCCCGTGGTCTGTCACGGTGATCTCCAGCCAGCCGCGTGGTGCGTTTCGGGCCTGCACCAGCACCGACCTGTCGGTGTACTCGAGAGCGTTCCCGATCAGGTTGGTTAGGACCTGCGCAAGGTGCGTCGGCTCGCAGTCGGCCGGAGGCAGGCCGTCGGGAAGGCTCACCTCGACCGCCGAAGCGCGCTCCGCGTAGCGGTGATGCAGCAAGGCCATCACCCCTTCGAGCGCCGGGCCGAGGTCGACGCGCTCGGGATTGGGCTCGAAGTGCCGGGTCTCCAACTTCGCAATGATCAGCTGGCTCTCGACGAGGCTCAAGAGTCGATCCGACGATTCGTAGGCCTCCTGGAGCAGCTCGCGCCGCCCGCTTGCGTCGATCGTGGCGTCCCATTGAATGATTCCCGCGAGCGTGTTCTTCATCGCCGCAGCCGGGCTGCGAACCTCGTGGCCGATCGCGCGCAGCATCAGGTCTTTGGCCTCGAGCGCGAGCCGTTGCGCGGTGACGTCCTCGTGCAACGTCAAAACGCCGGCGGGCTCACCTTCGAGACCAGGGATGACCACGCGACGCACATGAACGATGCGGTCGGGGTCACGCAGGTGCAGCTCGAGCGTGCCATCAGACTCGGCGTCCTCTCTTGGCACGGCGCCGGCGGCGGCGTAGATCTCCTCGGGTTTTCGCCCCGGCATCTCGGAAGCCTGGAGGTTGTAGATCGACTCGACCTCAGGGTTCGCGTAAACGACGCGTCCGGCCGCATCCTCCAGCATCACTCCGACCGGCGAGTGGCGAAGGATCGCGTTCATCATCCGGCGTTCGCGGTCGAGAGCGTCCACCAGCTCGAGCTGGCCGATCAGGACCGACGCTTGGCCGGCAAGAACTGCGGCGAGCCGTCGCGTCTCGGAAGCTCCACCCGTCATCCTGGCCACCAGCAAGCCGGCCAGCCGGCCCTCGACCTGGATCGGAATCGCGAACGCGTCTGGGGATGCTCCGAGCAGGTCCAGCAGCGCGCGCAGCCGCCTGCCGCCGGTTGGTGAAAGGAGCGCCTTCAGCAGCCCGACGCTGTCGGCGATCGGCACTCGCGGCTCAGCTTCCGTCTCCAGCGCCCGGCGCACAAGGTGGCCGTCCTCCAGCAACCAGAGCTCGCCCTGCGAGCTCGCCAGGGCGCGCCCAACGAGGCGTGCCATCTCGGCGCGCGCCCGTTCCGGCTCGGTTGGCGTCAGCTCGGTGAATGCGGCGACAGCCTCCAGCGTCCGGATCCGTCCTCTGGTCTCGGCCACCAGCCGTGAGTTCTCGATGGCGACCGCGGCGTGCCGCGCGAAGTCAAGCGCCGCCGAGCCCGGCTCAGCGAGATGTGTTGAAGCGTGAACCGACCCGATGGCGCCGACCAACCGGTCGCCATACCAGAGTGGTATCAAGCTCCAGGCCTGCTCCCGTGCGACCCCGGTCAACATTCCGGCGGGCGCCTCGCGCCAGCTGTCCTCGGAGTTCAAGCCGGCCCACGCAAGCACTCCTTCAGCGGCCGGGTCGCCGCTTCCACGAGTCGCGCTGATTCGACCTTCGGTATCGAACGCCCAGCACACGACCCCGGCGCACTCGAGCATCGTCAATGCCTGGTCGGCGATGTTCGCGACCACGCTCATCAGCTCGTGTCCGGCCAGCGCAGCGAGCTCCTGGATGCGCACGGATTGGGCAAGCGCGAGCTCGTTTGCATGGTGCAGGCGCATCGTGCGCAGGGCGATCCCGACCACTGGCGCGGCTGCCTCCAGGAGCTTGAGGTGCGCGGCGGGGAAACGACCGCCATCGTCGCGCTGCGCCGAGATCGCAGCGACAACTCGTTCGCCCTGGGTCACAGGCACCCACACCACGTGACCGTCGGCGCTCTCGGCAGAGCCATTGAGCGGGACAACCCCTTCAATGTCTTCCGGGGGCACCGATTCGATCCGTGGCCCATCCTCCTCGATCAACTGGCGGAACGCGGGCGCATCCTCGAGCGGGGTCGGTCCGAACGGAACCGCCGGTTGGCCGCGGTCCCCGGTGAAACCGACAACATTGCCCGCAGCGTCCAGATACGCCAGGACCATGTGAGAGGCCTCCGTGTAGTCGCTGACCGCGGCGAAGACAGCATCGGCGATCTGGCTTTCGTCGGAAGCGCCGGCGACACCCATCTCGAGAAGATGCAGCGCCTCGAGGCGCGCGCGCTCTGACTGCGCCTGGGCGAAGTGGTCTGCATTGGCGAGCGCCAGGCTGACGTGCGCGGCCACGTCCTGGAGCAGCCGCACGTGCCAGTCGTCAAACGCGCCGTCGTGGTACGACTGCAATGAGAGCATCGCTGTGATCGTGTCGCCGCTGATGACCGGCACCCACACGAACGAACGGGAAACGTCGCGATGTTTGCCCGGGGCACCGGAAACGAAGACCGCCGCGCCCCGGCCGACGTTCCAACGCTCGCGCTCGAGTCCTTTGCGCTCAAAGCTTCGAGCCCACGGAGAGTGGCGCACGAGGACCGGCTTGCCCGTCTCGTATGCCTCGCGCGAAGGACCGGTGACCGCAAGGGCGACCGGTGGCACAACCTCTTCCACTCCGGCTACGTACTGGTAGCCCTCGGCGATCGGGCCTTCGGACGACTGCGTGATGGTCGCCAGGATGAAGCCGTCGAAATCGAGGAACGCATTGAGCTCCTCGCGCAGCGTTCTCATGATCGACCAGCGGTCCAGGCTCGAGGCGAGCCGCCTACCTATCGAGTTGACGACTTCGAGCTGGCGCCTCTGATCTTCGATGGCTTCGTAGCTCCTTGCATTGCGCAAGGCGAGCGTCACCTCGTCGGATACCAGTTCGAGGAAAGCGGCCGTGGACGCTTCGTACGCGTATGGGCGTGAGCACTTGATGGCAAAAGCTCCGCGCGTCGCGCCTCCCTCTTTGATCGGGACCCATAGCGACGAGGTCGGTTCGTGGATCAGAAGCGCCTTGGGATCGCGCAACACGGTGCGGGCCGGCGCGAACTCAGCGCTGCGAAGCGAGATCTCCCTGGACGTTGGTGCTGAATCCGCCTCCAGGTGAAGCAGCCGGGCCTTGTCAGCCCGATCGTGCACGAGTGAGACCATCTCCAGCGAGTCCACAGGCAGCAGCTCGCTGAGCGTGGCATGCAGCGCGGTCAGCACGCTCGCTTCGTCGAGAGTGGACGCCATCGCCCGGGCAATGTTGTTCAGCGCCTCCAGGCGGCGCGCCTGGTTACGTGTCAGCTCGTTCAGCGAGGCGTTCGAGATCAGCACCCCAAGGCGGCGGTGCACCTCGTCGAGGAAGGCGATTTCGGACGCCGGCACCCGGCGCTGGCGATATGACTGGTAGATGACGCTGCCAATCACCACGCCCTGGTGTTCGACTGGCACCCAGATCACCAGCCTGGGTGTCTGGCCGGCCCCCGGTCCCTTCGCCTTCGCCTCGAGGGTGGGGTCCCGAATGGGAACGAGTGTCGTGCGCGGGTTGGTGTACAGGTCCGCGAATATCGAGCTGGCGAGCGGACGGCGGCGTATGTCCTGCAGCACACCGGAGTCGGTGGCGAGCGAGTGATACCAGCCCTCACGCTCCAGGCCCTGGAGCACCACGATGTCGTAGCCGAAGAGCGGCTCCAGGCCGCGGTAGAGGACCTGGACGATGTCCGCCTCGGTGACACAACTTCCAAGCTCATGCACCAGGAAGGCAGGGGTGGAGGGTGCGAAGGGCTTCTGAGGACGCCTGGCTGCCACCTTCCGACCCGGCGGCGCCTTGACGTCCTTGCCCTTCGACGGCTTGGTCGAAGGGTGATGTTGCAACCGCTTGCGGGCGGGACTAGGCATTGCCACCGATATACTGCGCCACGAGACCCTTGCCGTTCACTCCGCCGAAACCGATTGCTCCGACACCCGAGGATCTCCGTGGCTCGACGATCCTCGTCGTGGACGATGAGCGCGCCTGGCGGGTGATCCTGGAAACCGACCTGCGAATGCTCGGCTACAAGGTTTCGATGGCTGAGGACGCGGACCAGGCGCTGGAAAAAGCGAAGTCGGACAATCCCGAGGTGGCGATCATCGACCTCATGCTGCCCGAGCCAATGGACGGATGGGGATTGTTGAACGAGCTCCGGGCGCGGGGCCAGAAGGTGCCCGTGATCTTCTACACCGCTTACCCGGTCTTCCCGTCAGGAACCGACGATCCGGACGTGGTCGGCTATATGAGCAAGGCCGTCGACCGGGCGGACCTATACGCGCTGCTCCCGCCCGCGATCCGACGCTCGCGCGAGCGCCGGGCTGAGAGCTAGCTGATGCCTACCAGTAGTAGTTGACGAAGCAGTCGTAGTAGTTTGCGCCTGTCGCGATGGCCAACATGGCCACTACCGCCAGGGCAAAGGCAACCCTCTGCGCCTTGAACTTCCAAGTCATCCCCAATACTCCCCTTGGTTTTTCCAACTAAAGCCAGACTCGGGTGCGAGTATGCACTTGCTGTGGCAAGAGCGCATGTTCAGGAAGCGTGAATTCTTATGAAGAATCATTTAGGACAAAACCTTGGAAAATCCCAGGAGTAGGCGATGAGGGATAACAATGCGCGAGCTCGTGAGCTGCGGCTGCCACCGCTGCCGCCGGGGCTCGAGGTCTACCGGCCTGCCGAGGTGCTCGGCTCCGCCGTGCTCGTGGTCGAGGACGAGCCGGCCATGCGGCAGCAGCTACGGATCGATCTCCACGACCTCGGCTACCGCCCGGCGGTGTCCTCGTCTGCGCCTGAGGCGATGGAGCTGCTCTCGCGGGAGCGCGTCGCTGCCGTGCTGCTCGACCTCGTGCTCGACGAAGGCGAGGATGCCGGCTTCGACCTGCTCACCTGGATCCGCCACCACCACCCAGGCCTTCCCGTAATCGTGCTATCGGCCGCACAGGTCAACTCCGCGGCGATTCGAAAGGCCTATGAGCTGGGCGCCAGCTCATATTTCGTCAAGGGCAACGTGCCTATGGCTCACATCTATTCGGACCTTGCGGCGCGACTGGTCGAGCGGGGCACCGGACGGCCCGGCAGCTATCGCTTCGGCCGCCTCGAGTTCGACCCGACGCGCCGCATGGTCAAGCTCGGCGAGACTGAGGTGCGTCTGACTCCACAACAAACAGCGCTGGTGCTTTACCTCGCGCAAGGGTCCAAGCCCGCGACCGCGCGCGATCTGATCGAAGCCGGTCTGTTCAGGAGCGATGCGGCCCACTCCACTGTTCACTCAGCGCTGCTGACCCTGCGACGGCGCTTGGACGATGTCGAGCGCGGGCTCGGCCCGGCCTTCGTGCGCGCGTCGGCGCGCGGATACAACCTGGTGGCGGTGCCGTGACCGGCGATCCGCCGACATCTCCCATCCCCAGGGAATCCGTCATCGAAGAAGTCATCGAGCTGCGCCGCCATTTCCACCGTCACCCCGAAGTGAGCTTCAGCGAGCACGAAACCAGCATCAAGATCGGCGAGCGTCTTCGCGAGCTGGGCCTGGAGCTGAAGCCATGTCCAACCGAGACCGGCGTGGTTGCGATGCTCGACACGGGCCGGCCCGGGAAAACAGTGATGCTGCGCGCGGACATCGACGCGCTGCCGATTCATGAAGAGTCGGGCGTCAACTTCGAATCGAAGGTGGACGGCCGCATGCACGCGTGCGGGCACGACGCGCACATGGGCATCATGGTCGGAGTCGCGCGAACGCTGGTCGACCGAATCTGGGACGTGAGTGGCCGCTACCTATTTGTGTTTCAGCCGGCTGAGGAGATAGTGAGCGGCGCGAAAGCGATGATCGCGAATGGCCTGCTCGACGATCATCACCCCGACTCGGTCATCGGTCTTCACGTCACGAGCTTCACGCAGTCCGGGACCGTGATCACGCGACCAGGTCTCATGTGGGCTGGTTCGGACGCCTACGAGATCACGTTTGCGGGGCCCGGTGGCCACGGCGGCATGATGGGCCGCCGCGGCAACGTGCTTTCAGCGCAGGCTTTCCTGATCGAGCGATTGCACACCGTGGTAGAAGGTCTCGAGGAGGACGGCGTGCAGTGCCACACGACAGTCGGAAACATCAGCAGCGACGGAACCTGGAACATCGTGCCCCGCGGCGTGTCGATCAAAGGCAGCTTGCGAACTTTCAATCACGCCCTGCGCGAGCAGGCGCTCGGGCGCATGCGCGACCTGCTCCAGGAGATCGAGACGGAGTTTGAGGTCAAGTCGTCTCTAGAGCTCGTGCACGGGACGGTGCCGCTGATGAACGAGCCGAACGTGACACGCACTGTGCTCGATGTGGCGAGGTCGATGATCGGTGACAAGGCCAGCATCCTCGGCCGGCCGCTGACGGTGAGCGACGATTTCGCCGAGTTCCTGACAAGAATCCCGGGTTGCTACTTCATGCTCGGTGTGATGCCCGAGGGGTCGCCGCCTCCGGCCCACCACTCCCCTGGTTTCAAGATCGACGAATCGGCGCTGGAGATCGGCGTCAAGGTCCTGGCCGGCGCCGCTGCCCGACTCGCCGCCGATACGTAGATATCTCTGATGCTGCTGCTTGTCGCCCTCGTGATCGGGCTGCTTGCGGGTATTGCGACTGGCGGCAAGCTAGGGAACGTCGCCAACCTCAGCATCCGCTGGCCCTGGTTGGTCGTCGCTGCTCTGGTCGTCCGCGAGGCCGCGATTTTGAACCCGCTGAGCGGGGTCGACGGCGTCCAGTACCTGTACGTAGCGGCGCTGGCCGCGCTCGTTGCATGGACGGCGTGGCACGCCACTCGACTGCGAGGCGCGTGGATCGTTGCGATCGGAGCGGGGTTGAACCTCCTGGTGGTCATTGTCAATGGCGCCCGAATGCCGGTGGCCACGGAGTTGGCGGGCAGACTGGTCGAGCGCGGCCACATCGGCCAGTACGTGGTCATGGGATCGGGCACGAATATCGGCTGGCTGGGTGACTGGATCGGCGTGCCTGGCCCGCTTGGCGGCGCCTACAGCCCAGGCGACGTCGTGATCGCGATCGGCATCGCAGCCGTTGCCTTTTTCGCAACGCGACAAGCGGCTGCAACTAAGCTGGGTGCCTGATCCGACTCACGACGGCCTTACTCGTGGCGTTGTGCCTGGCGCTTCCCGCCCAGTCCGTCCTGGCCAGGGATCCGGACATGCTGCCCAGCGCCCATCACGAGGCCGCACGCATCATGAGCTCGGAGCAGGCGATGACGCAGGCGCTGGCCCAGCTGAAAGCCTTGACGGCACTGCCACCTTCGACCGCGCCCGTGGAACGCATCCGCTATGACCTGTCAGTGGCCGCCGCCGGCTACGCCTATCGCAACGCCGTGCGCGATGAGGAGCTGAGGGTGTACGAGCTTGCGGGCTACGCCAGTGTCGAGAATTCGGTGCTTCCGCTGCTGCCGCGGTCGCTGGCGAAATCGTTGAAGGCCGCCATCGCCGGCCTGCACTACCTGTACATCCTCGCCGGCATCGACCAGTACTACTTGGTCAACGTCCATTTCACGCATCCGTACGCCGACGCCAAGCCGGTTGACCAGCTGCGCTCGTACTACCAGGAGGCGTACGCCACGTTCGGCGTCGACCCGAGCATCCTCGCGTCCATCAATTTCATCGAGAGCAACTTCGGTCGGGTCAACGGCCCCTCGTCAGCAGGCGCCCAAGGACCCATGCAATTCCTGCCGGGCACGTGGGCAGCGTTCGGAGACGGCGGTGACGTGAACGACCCGCACGACGCGATCCTCGGGGCGGCCCGCTACCTGGTCCACAACGGCGCTCCGAAGGACATGCGCAACGCCATCTGGCACTACAACAACTCATTCGACTACGTGAACTCGGTCCAGTCGTTCGCCGCCGCGTACCGCACCGACCCGGCGTGGCTCGACCGCATGTACTACTGGAACACGACGGGCTGATTCGTCCCGCGCCAACCCTTAGTCGGGTCCGCGTGGCGAGGGACCGAATGTCACCGTTGGCGGGATCGTCACCATCCGCCCGCCATCACCCCGCGCGATTTGCCATCCACCCTCGTGCACCATCCAGTGATGGCGGTAGCAGAGCAAAGCAAGATTCGCCAGCTCGGTCGGACCGCCATGAATCCAGTGGTCCAGGTGATGCCCTGATGTCCAGCTTGCCGGCCGGTCACAACCGGGCCACACGCAGTGCTGGTCGCGGGCATTGAGCGCTTTGCGCATCGGCGCGGAGATCTTCCGCTTGGCGCGGCCGACGTCGATCACCATCGAGTCGGAGTCGAGAAGGATGCGGGTGATCGAGCAATCGCAGGCCAATCGCTCAACCGCCTTGGCCGAGATCGGCAGCGAGAACTCCAACTCAGCGGCGGGTGCGCCGTCAAGGCCCTTGAGGGTCTCGAGCGAGGTGGTGACCTGCAGATGCGTGCGCTGGCTGCCGTTCTGCGGCACCAGCCCGTTGTCGAGATGGTGCCAGGCAACGTCAACCAGGGCATCCGCCATCCGCCGGTCGTAAGGCCGCTTGTCATCGGCGCCAGAGCGCCGCGCCAATGGCTCGAGCACAGTTCGAATCACGGCGCCACTCTCAGAATCAAACTCACCGCTCAGAAAGACAGCGCCGCTGTCCTCGTCGGTGCTGATGCGCAGGCTGCGGTTCTCAACCAGGTCAGCCTCGCTCGCCGCATAGCCCTTGGGGTCGGCGGCATGCCGGAGGTGGCGGCAGATGTGGTGGAACTTGCCGACCGAGTTATCCAGCGCTTTGGCCAGCAGCTTGCCCTCATCGAACACCCTGGCGGTGAGTGATGCCGCCAGTGCGTTGGCGGTTCTGGCCATGACCACCATGTGACCGAATCCAACCTTGCCTTCCGCCATCGCGAGCACGGTCTCCGGCAGGTCATTGAAGCGCTCACCGGCGGCCACGTAGTTGGCGGCCTGCGCACCGGTCAGGTGACAGTGGAAGCGGATCCAGTCGATCGCAGAGACAGAGCCATCCGCTTGGTACTCCTCAGTGGCAGCGAACTCGGCCGCGTCTTTGGCCAAGAAGAGGTGGTCCATCGCCATTGCTCTCGCCCTGGCCTCCAGTCGCTCGCGGAGCGTGAGCTCTA
>JAYUFT010000184.1:0-4751 GCA_043738605.1 Candidatus Dormiibacterota bacterium
TCTCGCCAATCACTCGGAGGCCACGGTCGCCTTCGCGGAGGACGAGGCGTACCTGGCGAAAT
Organism: Candidatus Dormiibacterota bacterium; assembly: GCA_043738605.1. GTDB lineage: Bacteria > Chloroflexota > Dormibacteria > Dormibacterales > Dormibacteraceae > Palsa-872. Next base: position 63 of record JAYUFT010000184.1, read on the forward strand.
TCCTCGAGATTCGAAAGTCGACGCCGAAGTTGCGCCACCTCATCCTCATCCGCGGCGAAGCCCCGGAAGGCGTGCTGTCGTGGGATTCGCTGGTCGCCGAAGGGCGCGCGGCCTATGAGCGCGACCCTGGCGCGTTCGAGGCGGCCTCACGGGCCGTTGGCCCCGAGGACACCGTCGGCCTGATCTATACATCGGGCACAACCGGCCCTCCCAAGGGGGTCGTCTACTCGCACAACAACATCGTCTGGACGCTCGAGTCGGCTCGCCGCGTCCTGCAGCTGCACAACGAGACCCTGGTGAGCTACCTGCCACTCGCCCACGTGGCGGAGCGCTTCACTTCGCAATGGGGAAGCATTTACAACGGGCACGAGGTCTACCTGTGCCCTGACGTGACCGAGCTGTTGCCGTACCTGCTCGAAGCCAGGCCGACAGCGTTTGTCGGGGTGCCGCGGGTTTGGGAAAAGCTGATGGCCGGCATCAACGCCGGCCTGGGCGCCGAGCCCGACGAGGCGAAGCGTCAGATGGCGCAAGGAGCCTTGGCCGCCTCCATTCAGGCGTACAGGCTGAAGCGCGATGGGCAGTCGGTGCCTGCCGAGCTCGCGTCGGTGGTGGAACGCGCGCAGCCGCTGTTCACGCTGCTGCGCTCCAAAATCGGACTGGACCGCTGCCACCTGGCCGTCACCAGCACGGCGCCCTGCCGGCCCGAGGTACACGAGTTCTGGGCCGCGCTCGGCCTGCCCTTGTACGAGGTCTGGGGAATGAGCGAGCTGACTGGGCCGGCCACATCGGTGCCGATCGACGATCACCGCGCGCCGTCCGTCGGTGTGCCGCTACCGGGAGTTGAGGCGCGCCTCGGCGAGGATGGCGAGCTCCTGATCCGCGGCGGGAACGTGATGGTCGGGTACTACCGCGACCCGGAAAAGACGGCTGAGGCGATCGACTCCGACGGTTGGGTTCACAGCGGCGACATCGCCCAGCTGGGGCCCGATGGCCATTACAGGATCGTCGACCGCAAGAAGGAGCTGATCATCACCTCGTCAGGCAAGAACATCTCGCCTGCAAACCTGGAGGCGGTGGCCAAGTCGAGCCCGATCATCGGGCAGGCCGTCGCCATCGGCGACGGTCACAGCTTCATCACCGTGCTGGTCGTGCTGGACCCGCAAGTTGCCCCGATGTGGGCGAAAGCGCACGGGATCGCGTCATCGTCCATGGCCGAGCTGGCCGAGCATCCTTCGACAATTAATGAGGTCCGGCGCGCGCTTACCGTCGCCAACACTCACCTGGCACGGATCGAGCAGTTCAAGAGATTCACCATCCTGCCGGCCGAATGGTCGCCCGAGTCGGAGGAGCTGACCCCGACGATGAAGCTGAAGCGCCGCGTCATCCATACCAAGTACAAGGACCAGATCGAAGCCATGTACGGCGATCCGCCCGGGGGCCAATCAGTCGATCCCGAGCACAACGGGAGCGCGGCCGCAGGCTAGGCGCGCGCCTTCCTCGAGGTTCGCGCGGCTGAGAGTTTGGCCGAAAGCACCGCTTCGGTGAAGAGCCTCGTCGCGAGCCGGCTCCTTGGCTCGCCTGTCCTGTTGGCGAGCGTAGCCAGCCTCTCGACGACGCGCGGCTCCACGCTGAGCCGGTAGAGCTGCTTGACGACTGGGGTCTTGTCCTTCATTCGATCCTCCTGCAAACCTCCTAATGGAATGGACGAGTCGCATAGGATTCTCGGGGCCGCTCGCAGTCGGGCCAACCCAGCCTGTTAACGCGAAGTGGAGGGATGCTGACTCGAATGGAAGCACCGGCACAGATCGATCGCAGCCGCCTGGCCAATCTGCTCGGGCGTGAACGCGCGGCTTATAAGGAGCGCAATCCACGTTCCTTTCAGGCGTACAACGGCGCGCGGCATCTCTTTGGGCGCGTTCCCATGACCTGGATGAACAAGGCGGCAGGCGGCTTTCCCCTTTACGCGGCGAAGGCCTCAGGTGCACGAGTTGAGGACATCGATGGGCACGTGCTCATCGACTTCTGTCTCGGGGACACCGGAGCCATGGCCGGCCATTCGCCCAAGCCGATGGTCGACGCGGTCCTCGAGCAGATTGCGGGCAGAGGCGGCGTGACCACGATGATGCCCACGGCCGATGCGGATTGGGTCGCCACCGAGCTCTGGCGCCGTTTCGGCCTGCCTTTCTGGAGCTTCTCGCTGACTGCAACCGACGCGAACAGATGGGCGATCAGGCTCGCTCGCGCGACCACCGGCCGGCCGAAGATCCTGTTCAACAGCTACTGCTACCACGGTACCGTCGACGAGTCGCTGATCGTCGTCGGACCTGATGGCCACGGCACCAGCCGCGAGGGCAATGTCGGCGCACCCTCCGATGTCACGACGACCAGCCGGGTCGCCGAGTACAACGATCTCGAGGGATTGGAGCGCGAGCTCGCTCACGGCGATGTGGCAGCGATGCTGATGGAGCCTGCGCTGACCAACATGGGAATCGTGCTGCCCCACGATGGATATCTCGCCGGCGTCAGGTCGCTGACCAAGAAATACGGAACCCTTCTCATCAACGACGAGACCCACACCTTCTCGGCGGGACCTGGCGGCGCGACTCGGGCCTGGGGCCTGGCGCCTGACATGCTGACAATCGGCAAGGCGATCGCGGGCGGGATTCCGGTTGGGGCGTACGGAATGTCCGAAGAGCTCGCCCACCACCTTGCAAATCGCGCCGACCTGGACATGGTCGACGTGGGCGGCGTTGGCGGCACCCTGGCCGGCAACCCGGTTTCGATCACCGCAGCGCGCGCGACGCTCGAGCACGTTCTCACCGACAGGGCGTTCGAGACGATGATCTCGCTGAGCACACGTTTCACTGCCGGTGTGCAGCAGGTGATCGACGCTCATGAGCTGCCCTGGTCGGTGAGCCGGCTGGGTGCGCGAACCGAGTACCGGTTCACGACGCCACCGCCGGCTAACGGGACGGAGTCTCATGCAGCGACCGATGGCGAGCTCGAGGACTACCTACACGTGTACCTGGCGAACCGCGGAATCCTGATGACACCGTTCCACAACATGGCGCTGATGTCGCCGGCGACGACCAAAGAGGACGTGGACCGACACCACGAAGTGTTCAGTGAAGCAGTGGGTCAGCTGGTTGGCGGCTAACCAGTCGACCCCTTTGCTCGCCTGGCAGGGTTGGCCGGAGTCACCCCGGCCATGACTTTGTCTCCATCACTCCTAATCGCCGCGTTGAGAAACTAATTCGTAGTAAATCCCATCCCGGGGGAGAGAGCAGAGCCTGCGGCGAAGCCGCACGCTCGATGAGAGAGGACCGACTGGTCCTTTCTCATACTTCTAGGCGGTGAGCTTCGACCGCAGGGTCGAGATCTCTGCGGCCGGCATGCCGGCCGCCTCCAGGTAGCCCTCGACTCCGCCCCACCTCTGGTCCAGCCGCTCCAGCACCGCGACTATGCGCTCGGGCGGGCAGCGCAGGTCTTCGCGCATCTCCTTTAGTTGCTCAGGCGGCGCCGCCGCCAGCCATTCCTCGTAACGCGTTGCCATCTGAGAGTCGGTCTCGGCGTAATCCGCGGCGATCGAGTCGACATCGACTCCGGCCAGCGCCAGGCTCATCGCGGCCACCATTCCCGTTCTGTCTTTGCCGGCGAAGCAATGGAAGACGGCGGCGCCTTCGGTCCTCGCCAAGGCCGTGAAGATTCCGCGGAAGGCATCCGGGCGGTGGTCCAGCATCATCAGGTACCGGTGGAACATGTCCGGCGCCGCAGCCAGCTTGCGCATGGTTGCGTCGTCCACAAGCGGAAGGTGCGTGTACGTGGGCGCCGGGCCGGCGAAGGGCTCGGACGCGGCGAACGGGCTCGGCGAGGATGCAACCTCAGACTCGCTTCTCAGGTCGATGACGTCGGTCACTCCGTACGCGACCATCGCCTCCTGGCCCATTGCTGTAAGGCTGCGCAGGTTGTCGGATCGAACAAGCATGCCGCTGCGCGTGACACCGCCAGCCAGTGGAAGACCGCCAAGATCCCTCGTATTCCGACAGTCCGGCCAGTCCAGCCGGCGCGAGGGCACGACTAGCGCTTGGTGTACTGCGGAGCCTTGCGGGCTCTCTTCAAGCCGTACTTCTTGCGCTCTTTCATCCTGGGGTCGCGGGTCAACAGGCCTGCCTTCTTCAAGGCGGGCCGGAAGTCCGGGTCGTACTTGATGAGCGCGCGGGCGATGCCGTGCGAGATGGCGCCCGCCTGACCGCTCGTGCCGCCGCCGACCACCTTGACGCTGATGTCGAACTTGCGCTGGGTGCTCGTGACACGAAGGGGCGCGAGCGCCGCCATCTCAAGCACGCGGCGGCCGAGGTACGCGAGCGTTTCCTTGTCGTTGATCAGGACCCGGCCCTCGCCAGGCTGGATACGCACACGCGCGACTGCGTTCTTGCGGCGGCCGGTTCCCCTGAGAAAAGCGTCAGCCAAGTTTGATGTCTCCCCTTGAGTCGAAGGTGATCACCTTCGGCTGCTGGGCCTGGTGCCCATGCTCGGCCCCGGCGTAGATGCGTAGTCGGGTGAGCATGTCCGCCCCGAGCGTGTTGTGCTGCAACATCCCCTTCACCGCGTTCATCAGTGGGAAGGTCGGGTCCAGGTCCTTGGCCACCTGAAGGCTGCGCGTGCGCAGGCCGCCCGGGTAGCCGGTGT
>JAYUFT010000185.1:0-4747 GCA_043738605.1 Candidatus Dormiibacterota bacterium
GTTTTCAGCGAGTCGTAGATGACCTGCCCCGCGGGCACGGGAATCGGCTCGCGCCCGTGCTTGGGTTGCGGTCGGTGCTTCACGCCGCGTCTCGGCTGGGGTGCTTCCACCTTTCTCTCCGGTTCAAGTTGATCTTGGCGCTCCCCTCGCGCCTCGGCCTTGTCGACCTTGGGGGGTTCGGGCGCGCCGTGCTTCGGCGCCGACTCTGCGGCTTCGACCAGCTCGGGGATGCCGGCCTTGACAGTCTCATCGGCGGGTAGCTTAGCCTTCGCGTCGAAGTCAAACTCGCCTTTACTCCAGGTTAGGGCACTGACGACCGCGTCGTCGCCGGCCAAACCGTCCCCGTGGGCATGGAAAAGGTGCCCGAAGAGGAAGTACAGTGCGGTCGACTCGCCGTTGCCGTTCCTGAGCGTGAGCGTACCGGTGGACCGCTCTCCTTGAGCGGCTTCCAGCAGCGAGCGAAGGGGCGTTTCGGCCAACGAGCCGTGTGATTGCAAAGCATCTCCTGAGATCGGCCCAGCCCGATCGTGGGATTGAGAGAAAGTTAGTATAGATATCGGTATCAGATCCGCGCGCTTGGACCAGCCGGAGGTAGGCGGAGCCGCTGCGCGCGAGCGCGACAAGGTTCGGCCTTACTGAATGCCGCATGCGAGCGAAGCGACTCCAGCGCGCTTGTTGCTCGTGCGCCACGGCCAATCGACCTGGAATCACGAGCGCCGAATCCAGGGCCAGCTCGATCCCCCGCTTTCGGACGAAGGTAGGCGCCAGGCGGCACAGCTGGGGCGGCGGCTCGCCGGCCGGAAATTCGCAGGCTTCTACTCGAGCGACCTGAAGCGCGCCGCCGAGACGGCGCAGCTGGTCGGCGAGTCGATCGGCATCGACCCCACGCCGATGGCCGAGCTGCGCGAGATCTACCTAGGCCAGTGGGAAGGCTTGCGCTCCGAAGACCTGGCTACCCGTTTCCCCGAAGCCTGGGCGAGCTGGACCGAGGAGCCCGACTGGGACCTGGTCCCTGATGGCGAGGGATCCGCTGCGTTCGAGGCGCGGGTCGGCGCCATGCTCGACACGCTCTTCAAGCGGCACACGCAAGGCGATGTGCTGGTGGTCACTCACGGCGGGGTGATCCAGATCGCTATCCACCACGTGGTCGGTCGGCCCGGCCGGGGCATCTTTCCGTTCAGGATTCAGAACACATCGGTCTCGGTGCTCGAACGGCGTAACGGCCGCGTGGTCGTCAGCGGCGTCAACGACATCGGGCATCTCGAGGCGGGATCTGTGGCCATCCCGGAGATCGGATGACCCCCGGCCCTGCGGACTGGGATCGCGACCTGGAAAGGGAGGCTTCTCCTTCCCCATTGCTGCAGACCTGGGGATGGGGAGAGGTGCAGTCACGAGCCGGTTGGACCGTCGAGCGAGTGAGGCTTGGGGCGGGCGCGATGGCGAGCATCCAGCTCCGCGGCGTCGGACCCGTTCGCGAAGCGTACGTTCCGCGCGGCCCCGTTCCTGCAACGACCGAGTCGATCGATGCTCTCGTCGAATGGGCGCGCAGCGCGAAGATTGCCAAGCTGCGACTCGAGCCAGAGGCGCCGCCAGCGTTTGCCGACGTCCTCGCGGAGCGGGGGTTCGTGAAAGGTAAGCCGACCCAACCGGAGCACACCCGGATCCTCCGGCTGAAGCCGCCCGACGAGATGCTCGCCTCGTTCCGGCAAGGCCGCCGCTACAACATTCGCGCCGCATTGAAACGAGGCGCGGTAGTCGAGGAGGGCAAGGATGCCGCCGAGCTGGCGCGCCAGTCCGAAGCCGTTGAACGTCGCGAGTCGATCAGCCTGCCGGCGAGGGCTTACTACGAGCTCCTCCTCGAGAAGCTCCCGTGGTGCCGCACCTATGTCGCGCGCCATCCCGAGACGCGCGAAGGGCTGGCGGCGGTGCTGGTGGCCCGCCACGGAGGCCGCGCGTATCACCTCTTTGCGGGTCGAACCGGCGCACATCCGGAGCTCATGGGGAACGACCTCGCCTGGTGGGCGGGCATCCGGGCGGCCGCCGAGGCCGGTTGCCGTGATTACGACCTGTGGGGAGCGCCGCCTCCGGGGGCCGGTCCCGAGCACCCCTGGCACGGGCTCGGCTTTTTCAAAGCCGAGTACGGCGGGGAGGAGGTTGCTTACGCCGGAGCCTGGGAGATCGTCCTGTCGGCGACCGGGGCCCGGCTGCTCGACATCGAGAAAAAGGCGCGGCTAGGCATTCGGGGCTTAAGACGCAACATATCCTAACAATCCTTCAGATCCGTTAGTATTGGAGAGTGATCAGCGTCACGGAATCGTCGCGCAAGGTCTTGATTGTCGACCCCGACACGGCGACGCGCCGCGAGGTGCGAAATGCATGCGCGCAGGACGGCTACCAGGTGCTGGAGGCTGACAACGGCGCCGACGCGCTCCGGGAGGTGGGGTCGGCTCACCCCAGCCTGATCCTGCTCGAGGTGGCGCTTCCAGACGGCTCTGGGTTCGACGTTTGCCGCGAGCTGCGCAAGGCCGACGCGGCAGTGCCCGTGATCATGATGAGCTCCCGGTCTGACGAGATCGATGTTGTCGTCGCGCTCGAGATCGGCGCTGACGACTACGTGACCAAACCGCTGCGCATCAGGGAGCTGGTGGCACGCATGGCGGCCCACCTGCGCCGGACGCGGCTCGATTCGGTTGAAGCGACAAGAAGCCGGCTCGAGTTCCGAGACCTGATCATCGACGTCAACGAGCGCCGCATTTACAAGGCGAACAAGGAGGTGGAGCTCACCCACACCGAGTTCGACCTGCTCACCTTCCTCGCCGGCAACGCGGGTAAGGTCCTGAGCCGCGAGAAGATCCTCAACTCGATTTGGGGCTACGAATACCCGATCGAGACCCGGGTCATCGACGTGCACATCAGGAACCTGCGCAGAAAGATCGAGACGCAGCCGTCGCATCCCTACTACATCCTGGCCGTGCCGGGAATCGGCTACCGCTTCACCAACGCGCGACCGACCTAGGGTAGCGGGACACCCAGCTCGCGGAGAGATTCCTTCACGAACTCCCGGTCCGTGATCGCGGGGTGAGGGATCTGCAGGTCGCCGTCGGATACCTGGTCGTCGCCGAATAAGAGAATGTCGACGTCAATGACGCGCGGGCCCCACCGGCGCGTCGGCTTCCGTCCCCCCTCTTGCTCCACCGCCCTGGTGGCGGCCAGGAGGCGTCGGGCAGTGCCTTCCCACTCGACCTCCACGACCTGGTTCAGGAACCGCGGCTGGTCGGTATCGCCCCAGGGCTCCGTCTCGATGACGCTGCTTTGACGCAGCATGCGCACCCCCTTTTGACGCAGCCTGCGCCGCGCCGCGCTCAGGTTCCTTCGCCTGTTACCCAGGTTGGTGCCGAGCCCGAGGTACGCGACTGTGCGTCGTGGTTTCACCGCATCTGATCGGCGACTCGCGCGACACGCGTCATTGCCTCGACGTCGTGCACGCGGACGATGTCCGCGCCGCGCAGCACGGCGGCGGTGACGGTGGCGGCAGTGCCCTCGACTCGCTGGCCGACCGGTAAGTCGAGGAGCTTGCCGATGAACGACTTGCGTGATGTGCCGATCAGAATCGGCAACTCGAGCTCTTTCAACTCTTCGAGCCTGCGCATCACAACCCAGTTCTGCTCCGCCGTCTTGCCGAATCCGATGCCTGGATCGATGATCACGCGTTCACGCGGTACGCCCGCATCGACGGCGAGCCTGGCCGACTCTCGAAGAAAGCGCTTGATCTCGGCCATGATGTCGCCGGTGTAATCGGTGCCGTCCTGGTTGTGCATGACCACGAGGGCGCAATCGTGCCGCGCCGCCAGGTTGGCGATGGCCGGAGAGCGGGTCAGTCCCCAGATGTCGTTGAGGACGGTCGCCCCTGCCGCCACCCCCGCTTCGGCGACCTCGAGCTTGTAGCTGTCGATCGACACTGGAACGCCGGATTCGCGCGCCAGGCGCCGCACCACGCTCTCCGTTCGCGAGATCTCCTCGGCTGTCGTCACCGGTACGTGTCCCGGACGCGTTGACTCGCCGCCCACGTCGAGGAGATCAGCTCGTTCCTGCACCATCCGCATACCCTGCGCGACAGCTCCCGCCAGGTCCTCGCCGAGGCCGTCACCGCTGAACGAGTCGGGCGTCACGTTCACGATTCCCATGACGTACGTGCGGGCGCCCCACTCGAAGCGGTGGCCGCCGATGTCCGCGATCACGCGCCGATTATGCTGCCCTTCAGGATGAAGCTCGCTGACATCGCCCGCGGCGTCCCCGGCGCCAGGCTGGAAGGCACCGGCGACATCGAGGTGACGGGGATCGCGTACGACTCGCGACGCGTAAAGCCCGGCGATCTCTTCATTGCGGTGGGCGGCATCCGGGACGACGGTCACGTGTTCGCTGCAGACGCAGTCAAGAATGGCGCAGTGGCGGTGGCGCTCGAGCGCACGGTACCGCTGCCGGCAGGCACAACCGTGGTGCTTGTTCCCTCCACGCGGATCGGCCTCGCGGAGATCGCCGCCGAGTTCTATGGCCGGCCGTCGCGTCTGCTGAAGGTCGCCGGAATCACCGGGACCGACGGCAAGACGACGACCACGCACATGGCAGAACACGTGCTCCAGGCAAGCGGGATCCGCGCCGGCGCCATGAGCACCGTCGCGTTCAGGGTCGGCGGAGCCGAGACCGACAACCTGAGCGGTCAGACCACGACCGAAGCGCCGCAGGTGCA
>JAYUFT010000186.1:0-13891 GCA_043738605.1 Candidatus Dormiibacterota bacterium
AAGCGGTAGAGACGGTCCCAGACGAGGTGTCTCGCCTGAGGGTCGAGGCCCGTGGTCGGCTCATCCAGGAGGAGCAGGTCTGGCTCGTTGATCAGAGCGCGCGCCACGGTCAAGCGCCGCTTCATTCCCCCGCTGAGGTCGTCGACCTTGTCTTTCGATCGTTCTTTGAGCTGCACGAACTCGAGCAGCTCGTCCGCGCGCCTACGCCCTTCGGCCCACGGGATGTCGAAGTAGCGGGCGAAGATGACCAGGTTTTCGCGGACGGTCAGCTCGAGGTCGAGCGTGTCCGCCTGCGGCACCACCCCGAGTCGCGCGCGGATCTCGACGCCCCGGGTCGCCGGATCCTCGCCGAAGATCCTGAGGGTGCCCGACGTCACCGGTGAGACGCAGGCGATCATGCGCATCGTCGACGTCTTGCCCGCGCCGTTGGGCCCCAGGAAACCGAACGCCTCGCCACGGCCAACATCGAAATCGATGCCGTCGACGGCCACGAGCTCGCCAAAGCGCTTACCCAGTCCGCGCGCGGAAATCAGTGGATTGGAGTCAGAGGTGCTCAAGGCCGGCCTAGCAATATAGAGCCAGGCTGGCGCTTCTCTCCCTCTCCCCCTGGGGGGAGAGGGCTGGGGAGAGGGGCGTTAGCCAAGAGGCAGCTGCGTTCAGCCTTGACATGTGACCAATTAGTCACGTAAAGTGCGCTCATGGACGAGGTGTTCAGGGCGATGGCGGATCCGACGAGGAGGGCCCTCCTCGACGAGCTCTTCCGCCAAGACGGGCAGACCTTGAGCGCGCTCGCAGCTCGCTTCGTGATGACGCGCTTCGGCGTGATGAAGCACCTCAAGTTGCTCCAGGAAGCCGGACTGGTCGTCACCAGGCGACGGGGCCGAGAGAAGCTCCATTTCCTGAATCCGGTCCCCATCCGGCTGGTCCACGACAGGTGGGTCAGCAAGTACGCCGAGCCCTGGGTCGCATCACTGAGCGACCTGAAGAACACATTGGAGGCAAACATGGAAAAGGTTTTCGAGATCTATATCAAGACCACGCCGGAGCGGCTGTGGGAGGCGATCACCAGTGCCGAAATGAGGAGTAAGTACACATTTGGCGCTCAGGTAATTTCGGACTGGACGGCCGGTTCCCGCTACCAGCAGGGCACTCCGGACGGCCGGATTCTGGGTGAGGGCGAGAACCTCGAGGTCGACCCGCCACGCCGGCTGGTCCAGAGCATGAGGGCGCTCTGGGGCGAGGATGTCAAGGCAGAAGGAACGTCGCGAATCACGTGGGAGATCAAGCCTGTCGGCGACTCATGCCACCTGACGGTCACCCACGACCAGCTGCGTGAAGGGGCCAACGACCAGCTGTACGGCGGCTGGCCGATGATCCTGTCCGGCCTGAAGACGCTGCTCGAAACAGGCGAGCTGCTGACCACGCCGGGCTCGCTGATGTACGCCAACCCCGCGCCGGCCGCTCGCAGGAAGAGCTAAAACGCGTTCGACGGGAGGCCGGGCCGGGCGCCCGGCCTCCCATAAACATATAGGCGAATAATCGTTTATTGCCCTATGCTGCTAGCCATGGCAATCTTCGCCACCCCGCCAAAGTCCCCCGCGATCCTGGCGCGCCTGGAGGAGCTGGACGAGCTGCGTCGATACCTGGCGCGCGATCTCGGCGACTCCGCTCAGCCCTGGACTGGGGCGCTGCGCCGGCTGGCGGCAGCGGAAGCCACTGTCGGCTCGACCTCGATCGAGGGTTATGGCGCCAGCCTCGAGGACACGGTCGAGATCCTGGCCGGCCGCCATCCCGCCGGGGCATCGGACGAGATCCAGCGGATCATCGCCGCCTACGCGCAGGCGATGGACAGGGTCGCCGTCCTCGCCGACGACAAGCGCTTTCAGTGGTCGCCGCAGTCCATGCTCGACCTGCATTTCCTGGTTTGCCACCCCCAGCCGCAGGCCGGCCCGGGCCGCCTACGCGATGGCAGCGTGATCGTCACCCGTGGATTGGGACGAGATCCGTACCGCCCGCCACAGTCGAGCGACATACGCGCACTGCTCGGCGAGGTGGCCACGTGGCTCGACCAGGGCGACCTTGCCCGCCACCCAGTCGTTCGGGCCGCCATGGCCCACCTGAACCTCGTGTCCATCCACCCGTTCCGTGATGGCAATGGAAGGCTGGCTCGCATCGTTCATTCTCTGGTGTTGGCGAAGGAGGGGTTGCTTCGTCCGGAGCTGGTGTCGATCGAGCCCTACCTGGGGCGGCACACGCGCGAGTACTACACCGTCCTCGAGGCAGTTCAGGGGCCGTCGTTCGACCCGCAGCGCGACGCGTCGGCGTGGGTTGAGTTCTGCATCGAGGCGCATGTGTTCGAGGCGATGGAGCGGCGCCGCTGGCTGGAGATCGCACACGCCCGCCACGATTTCTGCGAGCAACTGGCGCGGGCGCAGGGCTATCCCGAGCGGCTGGTCGGTGCGCTCGACCAAGCGCTGCTTGGTCTGCCGATCACGAACGCCGACCACCGGCGCGAGGCCAACATCGCAAGTCCGACCGCGACCCAGGACCTGCAGCGACTTCGGCACGACAGCTGGCTGGACCAGGAGGGCGGAGGCCGCTCCCTCCGGTACGTTGCGGGCAGAAAATTGCAGGAAGCATGGTCATTGTCACGATCCTCTTGAGGGTCTCCCCTCCCGCCTCATAGCGCCGTGGACAGAGATCTGATCGCAGCTCTGATTGAGATAGCGCCAATCGATCCGTCCGATTCGAACGCGCAGTTTTGCCTGCGCGAATACTTCGCCGAGCTCGACCGCCGATTCGATACGGGATTCGATCCTGCCCGGAGCATCCCCGCTGACGAGGAGAGCTTGCGGCCGCCGGCCGGCCTGCTGTTGGTGGCCACGCTTCGGGGCGAACCCATCGGGTGCGGAGCGCTGAAGTTCCACGACGAAGCGCCCTTTGAGCTCAAGCGGATGTGGGTCGCCGACTCAGCGCGCGGCCTGGGCCTCGGCCGTCGAATCCTGCGCGAGCTCGAGGACCACGCGGCTCGGCACGGGGCACGAGCTCTTCGTCTGGAGACGAACAGAACGCTGACCGAAGCGATCAGCCTCTACCGATCAGCCGGCTACGTCGAAGTGCCCGCGTTCAACGACGAGCCTTACGCCCACCACTGGTTCGAGAAGCAGATTCACGGTGAGGCGAAGGCGACAGGAGCTGACTGATGAACGTCTCCGCCAGCCTGGCCTGGAACCGTTTGGGAGACCAGCCGCGGCGATGGACCAGCATGTGGTACGTCCCGGGACCGAGCAGCCAGACGATGTCTGCGGCAGCTGGGTCGAGGCCTTTCCGCAGACCTCCTTTCCTCATGAGATCGGCGACGACGTTGGCGGCCCCCTGACGGTGCTGAGCGAGATGAGACTCCCATAAAGCGCGCGCGTCTGGATCAACTCCGGCCGCGCCCCTCACTGCTTCATGAATGCCGCGGCGGCTGCGGCAGGCGTCAATGCAACTGGACGAGATCGCGCGCCCAGATAGAGGCCTTCCGACCACATCCTGAGCGAGGCTCCCGTGCATGCGTACAATGGCTGCGCCTTGCGCGTTGCCGGATTGTTCATAGTCATCGGTTGTATCGCTGCCGTTACGTCGTCCTGCGGTGGGAGCACAGTTGCGCCGACACGATCGGCAGACCAAATCATTGGGGCCACCTCGTGCCCACCGGCTGAGAGTCAAAACCTCACCTTCTCAGGTGCTCTGACTGGTCATCTGACTTGCTCAGTCGCAAGCGCCCAATGCGCGACCACGGCTTCAACTCCCAGCCTCGTGGTGCCTATAAACGCACGGATCGGTTCGAGCGCGGCTCAGCTACTGGTCGTCTTCAGATTCTTTCGCGAGAGCCTGACGCGCGAGCAGCCGGGGACTTATGTCGCTGGCAAGCTGGGCGAAGAAGCAGACAGCGGCGCATACGGTGCCTCCCTCGACGGATTCGGGCACTGGGAGACTCCAACGCAAGGCGGCTCGATGATCCTCTCCGCCGACGATGCCACGGGAGCGGCGGGCACAATTGACATCAAATTGATGATGGGAGACAAGACCGTCGCAGTCTCGGGCACCTGGCGGTGCGTTAGGCCGTAATCGTTTGGGGTGGGCGGCCCGCCGGCCGCCCACCGCCCGATTTAATGCGAGGCTGCCTGGAAGCAGGCCACGTCGTACTGCGAGACCGACTTGGGGTTGTTCGTCATCACCAATGAGGCCCACCAAGCACTACAGGGCGGGGTTACGAGGATCGGCCACTAGGCGTCAGCTGCTGGTCTCTGGCGGGTGACCATGGTTCGGGTACCCGATGAGCGGTAGGCTCGTCGCCGTGGAGCTCGACCACGTGCTGATCGCGGTGGCGGACCTCGATGCGGCCGGCACTGAGATCGAGAGCCGTCATGGCCTTGCTTCTGTCGAGGGGGGCCGTCACCCGGCCTGGGGGACAGCCAACAGGATCGTGCCCCTCGGCGACGCCTACCTCGAGCTCGTTGCAGTAGTCGATGCAGCCAAGGCAGCAGAGAGCGCGTTTGGGCGGTGGGTCGCGTCTGACGTGTCGAGCGCAATGAGGCCACTCGGCTGGGCAGTTCGCACCTCGCAGGTCGACGACGTAGCCCGACGGCTGGATCTATGTGTTCACGCCGGGTCGAGATCGACGCCAAGCGGGGAGCAGCTGCGGTGGCGGAGCGCAGGTTTGGATCAGGCCGCCGCGGAGCCTGCCCTTCCGTTCTTCATCGAATGGGCGCCGCAGACCAAGCTCCCTGGACAGACGGCCATCCGCCACCGCGTCGGCACGGCCAGGATCGCCAGACTCGTCGTCAGCGCCGACCCCGGCCGCTTGGCCGACTGGCTCGGCAGCCATCAGCTCCCAATCGCTGTCAATAAGGGAAGGGGCGGGTTGACGACGATCTACATCTCGAGCGATGCGGGCGAGATGTCCCTCGGCTCAGTGCTGTAGCTGGGGACTTACCAAGCCTGGATGTAGACGAAAGCGGCCGCGGCGGGCAGGAGTCGGGCCACTACGATGCGCCGGTCCGCACCCCAAGCTCGCGGAGCCATCGGCGATAGGCGATGGCGGTCTTGTCGCTGCGCAAGTGCAGTTCTGCCTGTAGATCCAGCGGCAGCATCTCGGGACGCTGGGACTCGAGGATCGGGCGATCCTGGGCGAAGATGCGGTCCTGGAACTCGACCATTGACGACCGCGGCTCGTAGTTCATAGCCATCCACATCCAGGCGGTGCTGTCGACCTCGTCGTGCGGCGTCACCGAGAGGAGCATCCCGAAGGAGTGCTCGCCATGCTTGATGAATGACGCCGACAACGGCCGATGCACGCGATATGTGTAAGTCACCACTGAGCCGTGCCCGGTGGCATAGGGGTCGGGCTGAAACACCTTGACGCCCTCCGCCACGACGCCTTCAGCGCTGATCGTTGTCTCGTAGTCCTCAATCTCCGGCCGAGATCGGTCACCCAGGATGCCTTCATGTACGAACGGGAAGTGACCGATGTCGAGGAAGTTCTCGACTATGCGCGGACCGCTTGCTTTCACCCGGTATGGCCCCGCGATCAACACTTGATACGCCGGATCATCGAGCAACTTGAACTTTGGGATCCCGCCGCCGCCGCCGCCGAGGCTGACCCATATGACGCCATATGCTTCGGCCGCCCGAAAGGTGTCGACGCGCGCCTTTTCCGACGGAACCTGCTCGGGGTGCGCAGGCATGAGCACGCACCGCCCGTCCGTCCCGTACGTCCAACCGTGATAAGGACACTCGAGCCGAACCCCGTCGACGACGGTGCCGAGCGACAGTCGAGTGCCTCGATGCACGCACAGGTCACGCCACGCGTAGAACTCGTCTCCCGATCGCCACACGACGAGGTCCTCGCCTAGCACCCGGGCCGCGATTGGGCCACCGTCCGCAAGCTCTGTGACAAGCGCTACGGGGTGCCAGTCCTCTATCAGGACAGGGTCATCGATCATCGCCATTCCTCGAACGACCGGGCACGTTGCGATGATGCCACCCCACCAGAGAGGTGTCTATCCATTGGACCATCTGTGCCTTTTTGGTCGGATCCGGCGGCCCCGGATACGACGATTCGTGCCCGAATCACGCGCTGCTGTTTGGGCAGCCGCTACTCGGGCTTGATCCAGCGCGAGCGACCGGTCGCGTCGGCGAAGTCCCACGGCTGCACCTCCGGCGGGTCGAGGCCGAAGTCCCTGAGGATGGCGCAGATCTGCTCACGGTGGGCGCTCCCGTGGTGCAGCGCCTGGGCGGTCACGATGGCCGCTTGCGTCTCGTACGTGCCGTCATCGAGGAGCACCCTGCGCACGGCGTCGTCGGGAAGGGACAGGAAGCCCATCCACAGCGCCTCCGCCTCGTCCACCCGCGGCGCCAGCTCGCCGAGGTCTGAGCTCAGGCCGCGCTCGTGCGCCCAGGCAGGACGGTGGCCGGTCAGCGCACCGAGGTAGCCGCCGTCCGAGCAGACGATGTGGTCGAACGTCTCCAGGATGCTCCCGTCGACCCCGGCCAGGGGCGCGGGCGGCGGCTGCGACAGCTGCTCGGGCCGGAGCTGGGCACAGAACTCCAGGAGTTCGCGCGTCGCCCAGGCGTGGTGCCGAAACGCCTCCTTTAGCGTGGCGCTGCCTTCGCTCATCGGGTCGAATGGTAAGTCGTGCACGCGGTGCTGGCGGCTTGATCGGGTGCCGTAACTGCGCTTGTCGCCTACCGTTCTAGTTGGCGATGACCAGTGGGTATTGGTGCGCGATAGGAGTGCTCGTGGGCGCAGCCACCTTAACCGTGTCGGCACCCGAGGAGCCCATTGTCCCGCCATCCGGAGAAAGCATTCCCGGACCGACCATGCTTACGGATGCCACAGTGCCCGGCGAGCTGTGCCGGCTGCCGGTAACGACCCTGGCCGGCAACGGATTCGTGACCTATCCCGGAGCGGTGTATACGCCCGACCCTTCAGGGGAGCCTGCGCTGCCAGGTTCAATCCAATCCGGAATGGCGCCGAATTATGGCTACGCCTATGACACCGTCTATTCGCGCTGGCTGCCCGTCATGCCCAACCTCGTCTCTCCCGACGGCACTCACTACGTCTTCATGGACTCGAATGCGAACCTGAGCACCGTCGATGTCAGGACCGGACACGACAGTCAGCTGACTGTAGACGGGACCGGGGCATGGCACCCCGTCGGGTGGCAGCCCGCGGGAATCTACGCGATCCAAGCGACCTCGCAGGGTCCTCACCCAGGGCTGTGGCTGGTGCCGTACCCCTCGGGAACGCCCAAACAGGTGACCGACCTTGGCTACTGGCAAGCGGTGGGGCCAGGCGCTGCCTACGGGACCGTGGAATCGATTCCTCCGCCTGACACCAGCATCGCGATCGTTCGGCTGGACCTTGCGTCGGGAGCCATTACCAAGTGGTTCTATCAGGCAGGGCAACGTGCCCCTTGGATTGCAGGCTTCGACCGCGCTGGCGCTCCTGTCATTCAACAGAGCGTTGCGGTGTACCTCGTCCCGGCCGCCCTCCAGCCTCAAGTGATAGCGCCCATCACGAAGACGTCCACTGCATACGGCGACTCATGGGGCATCTGGTTGGGAAGCAACGATGGCCTGTTTCTGTTTGCCGGCGGGGAGCTGACGCGAGTCTCGAATACGCCGCTGTTGCCCGTCGGCGGTTGCACCCCCCAGAAGAGTCAGGCTCCTGGTGTGTCTCCACCGGTGCACATACGGAAGTACATGGTGCGCGGAGGCGACACGCTGTTCACGATCGCCCAGGCTTTCGGGCTGAGCTCCTACTGGCCTCTCTTCTGGCATAACGAAGGGCGCCCCCAGACCAGGGGAGGGACGTTGACCAACCCCGGGTTGATCCGACCTGGGTGGATCCTGGAGATCCCGGCCGAGCCGCTTCGAACGTACGTGGTCCGTCCCGGCGACAGCCTGAGCTCGATTGCCCAGCTCTTCTACGGTCCCGGGCATGGCGGGTGGTGGCACGGCATCTACGACGCCAACCGCCACACGGTGCGCGATCCCCGACTGATCTACCCAGGCGAGGAGCTCAGAATCCCCTGAGGCCGCCCGCGACAGAATCGGAATGGCATCCTCAAAGGCGGCGCGCGTCGATGATCCTCTGAAGGAATCTCTGCGTCCGCTCCTGCCGCGGCTTGGAGAAGATCAGCTCGGGCGGGCCCTCCTCCACGATCACGCCCTCGTCCAGGAAGCAAACCCGGTTCGCGATCTCGCGCGCAAACCCCATCTCATGGGTCGCGATCAGCATCGTCATGCCCTGCTCCGCCAGGCTCCTGACCACGGCGAGCACCTCGCCGACCAGCTCAGGATCGAGGGCAGAGGTGACCTCGTCGAGAAGCAGCAGGCTCGGGCCCATGGCCAGGGCGCGGACGATCGCCACCCTCTGCTGCTGGCCTCCCGACAGGCGGTCCGGGTACTCGTCGCGCTTATCCGCCAGACCGAAACGGCGCAGCAGCTCTGTGGCTTCCGCCTCCGCGGCCGCCCGCGACTTTCGCAGCACCTGGATCGGCGCGAGCGTGATGTTCCTGAGCACCGTCATATGGGGGAACAGGTTGAAGGCCTGGAAGACAATCCCGATCTGGCGCCGGACGGCGTTGACGTCGACGCCGGGGCCACTGACCTCGGATCCAAAAAGCTCGATGACGCCGGCATTGATCGGCGCGAGGAGGTTGATGCACCTCAGCAGGGTCGACTTGCCCGATCCAGAAGTCCCGATCAAGCAGACGACCTCGTGCGACTTGATGGTGAGGTCGACGCCGCGGATCACCTCCGCCGACCCGTATCGCTTGCGCACGCCGCGCAAACGCACCACCGGCTCGCCTCGAGAAACGGGCGGCGAGACCATCGGCGCACTCATGCTGCGACCTCGCCATGCCGCTTCCTGCGATCTCTCGCGATGAGGAAGTCCGTGAGCCGAGCGAGTGGGACGGTGAGGAGAAGGAAGAGCACCGCCGCGACGGTATACCCCGAATAGTTGAAGACCGTCGAGCTGTAGATGCCGGCGGCCCGGTTGGCCTCAATGACGCCGAGCACCGCGACCAGCGCGGTGTCCTTCTGCAGGCTGATGAAATCGTTGAGAAGCGGGGGAATGACGCGGCGCACGGCTTGAGGTATGACCACGAAGCGCAGCGCCTGCCACTCACCGAGACCCAGTGAACGAGCGGCTGCGGCCTGGCTCGGATGCACCGAGTCGATACCCGCCCGATAGACCTCCGACACGTAGGCGGCATAAGAAAGGACGAGGGCGGCGACGCCGTAGACAACCGGCTCCTGCGTGGAGATGACGTCTAAGTTGAGCGCGGGCAGGCCGAATCCGATGGCGTAGATCACGAGGATCAGGGGCACGCCACGGAAGAAATCCGTGTAGGCGACGGCGAGCAGTCGAATCGGCAGCAACGCCGGCGCATGCAGCTGGCGGATCACGGCGATAAGCAGCGCCAGGATCAGGATAAAAACCTCTGCGATCAGGAACATCTCGATGTTGAGGACGAGCGCTCCGGCAACCGAAAAGATGCCACGCTGGGGGTCGCCGAACAGTGCGCGGCGCATGTCGTCAGGGTTGAAGAACGTATGGCGGACCTCGGCGCTGCCCGGGGCGAGAAAGACGAGGAACACGATCAGGCCAATCACCAGCACGGTGCTGGTGGTTGAGGCCATCACCCCGCCGCCCAGACCAAGGAGGCGCGACCGGCGCTGGCCGCTGTCCGGATTCGTGGGCTCCATCAGCGACGGGGTGGGGTGACTAGGGCTGGAGGACGGGGACCGAGATGTAGTCGGACAGGTACTGCGTCTGCAGGTTCTTGATCGTGCCGGCCGAGTTCAGCTTGTCGATCGCCTGGTTCACGCAGGCCACCAGCGGATTGTCCTTTGCGAACAGCAGGCCGTAGTGCTCTCCTGTAGTCGGGAACTGCCCCACGACAGTGCCATTCGGCACCTGCTGGCTGGCCATGTACTGAGCGGTGGGGGTGTCGATCACGATGGCGTCGATCTGTTTGGTCTTGAGCGCGGATACCGCGTCGTCGAGAGTGTTGTAGACGCGTGGCGTCTTGGTTGGCTTGATCTGGTTCTGGATGAAGGCGAGGCTGGTGGTGCCGACCTGGTCGCCATACTGGTAGTTCGCGAGGTCGGAGGCGCCGTGGGCGGTGACGATGGGATTGCTTTTCAGGGCCACCACCGCCTGGTTGACGTCGAAGTAGCTCTTGCTAAACGCGACCACCTGCTCACGATCCGGGGTGACTGAGACCTCGTTGATGTCGAAGTCGAACTTCTTTGGTCCAGGCGCGTAGGAGCTGTCGAACGGCTCCACGACCCACTTGACCTGGTCCTTGGTGAAGCCGAGCTGCGTGGCGATGGCGTATGCGGCCGCGCTCTCGTAGCCCTTGCCGTTGGCAGGGGTGTTGTTGGTGAACCAGGGGTCGTAAGCGGGGCTGTCCGTCGCGATCGTGAGCTGGCCGGCGGCCTGGAGGTTCAGCTTGGGGATAGAGCAATCCAGGGATGCGGACGGCTGTGCGGCGGGCTGGTTCGTCGTGCCGCAGGACGTGGCGGCCAACTGAAGCGCTGCGGCGACCAGGACGAAAAGCTTCTTCCCCATTTAGTGTTCCCCTCCCTGACAGACGTGAAAGCGGAATATTACCCCGTGCCGAGGCCCTTGGCTTGGGGGAGCCAGGACCCGAGCGCTGCCCCAGGACCTCCGGCTTTGCCCGTGAACAAGAACGTCAGTACGCCGGTCGGGAGCTCCTTCACCACTGGCCGCTCGCCTCCGCATTTACGCTAGACAGCGGGTCGACTCGTGGCCCGCAGAACCGGCCCACGCCTCCGCCCGCCATTCGTGGAATAGTGGTGTGGCATACATGGCGGAGGCAGGATGCAACCTCGCCCCTTGACCATTCGAAGTACGGGATTGCGGGGGTACGGAGCCGCAATACTCGCCGCCTTCGCAGTGCCCTGGTCGGTTGTCAGCGCCTTCGTCTTCCATATTTCCGAGCGGCCCGGCGCCCTGAAGGTATGGGCGATCCTCGTTGTCGCTCTCGCGACCGTTGCAGTGGCGATCGAGCTCGTTTTTCGGACCGATTTTGTCGCAGTCGCCGATGGGAAGCTGAGCTGGCGAATGCGTCCACGTGGCCGTGGCGAGCAGCCGCTGAGCTCGGTTCGTGCGATCGAGCGCACGGACAATGGCAGCGCGCTAATCGTCTTCGACTCCGGTGAACCGCTCGTGGTCGGCAGTGTGTGGTACCGGCGCCGCGATATCGTCGAGCTGATTCAAGCAGCTGAAAGCGCAGGCCCGCCAGCGCCTGGGAACTGAGATGCCGGACTCGCGTTACGTCGCGGTCAGAAGCGTGGTGGGCCGCCGTGGACTCGAACCACGTACCTCCGCGGTAATTCGCGCCGGGCCCTGTGCTCCAACCGTGGATACACGAGCGTAAGGCGGGGTGTTATGTGGTCTGAACCCTCGTGTCGCGGTTTCTTTGGGACCGACCGCGCGGTCCTTCGATAGGTTACGAACTAGAGTATGGCTGTGCCAAGCGGCCTTAAAGGCTGGCAATTCGATATAGCGAGCGAGCTGTTAAAGCGCGTAACGGACAACGCATCGGAACTTGCATCCGTGAGCGGCAGATTCCCACTCTCCACAGCTGGTGGAAAACCTGGACCTGACTTGAGAAAGGCTGCATACGACGTCATCGGCCTTCAGGTCGCCTTGCTGGAGGCTGCCGACTCTTTGCGGAACAGTCCATTGGAGCCATTTATCTCGAACGCGCTCCGGCTGGCGGCAGTGTCGGGGCCGCGCATTCATGCATTGGCGCGGTCGATCACGTTGGAAGACCGAGCATCAAGCCAGGAGAAACGCGCGTGGATGTGGGGCGGCGTGGCGGCGGCATTCAACGCAATTGTGCGTCCCACTATGACCGAGCCGGCTCAATGCGAGTGGGAGGAATTGATCGATGGCATTTATTTGCACGATCTGGATGATGAGATTCACGCGCTGATCCAACTGGCGATGGGATTCGTAATGGAGCCGCCGCTGCCTGACCACGTCGGCTATATAGTCCGCCGGGGCTCGGCCCACGAAGAGCACGTCCGAGGCAGTCGAAGGTGGTGCGCGCTGTGTGGCTGGCTCGACGCGCTCAGCCTGCCCACAGGTACTCAAATGCTCTATCACTTCGGTTTCGGCTACACAGGGGCGGGTGGGCCGCACAACTAGCCGTCCCCGATCTGCAACGCTGCGGCCGACTTAACTCAGAAGGTTGGTGGGCCGCCGTGGATTCGAACCACGTACCTCCGCGGTAACTGGCGCTGAGCGCTGCGCCTAAGGTCTTGCGGAACTCGACCGTGACGAGCGTTGCAGCCGGTGTTATGTGGCATTCTCCTTCGGGGTCGATTGGGAATAGGTACCGGCCCTGACTCAACCTCGTCCGGAAACCTAAATAGCCGAAGCCGTCCGGTGCTACAGACGAGCGGCCGCCAATCGAGGGGCCCAACATGGACGAAACCTAGCTCCGAAGTTCTCAGACCACCTCGCCGACTCGTCATCGATCGAACCGCCCAACTCAAGGGATGAAGCACGCTCCCCCACTGCCGCAGGGCGGAGCGTTCGCAATCGAGGTCCAGGCAAAGAGGAGCCAAGCGACGCTGCCTAGAAATCCGATAACTCCGAGGACCACCCCGCTGATTGCGTAAGCGCTGCCGGTGACCGTTCCTAAACTCGATGCAACGCGCTGGCGCGAGACGAAGCCAATGGTCACGGCAACCGGGCCGAGCAGAACGCCAAGGCAGAATGGCCAAGCGCACACCACAGAAAGCATGCCCACAATGAAGGAAGGCATTGCCAGCGAGGACGATCCTCGGCGTTAATAGACCCTGAGCTCTGCGCCCGGTCCTTGGCTCATCTCAGGATGAAGGGCGCTGCAGCTGGTGTTACGTGGTGCGACCGGCGGAGATCTGACGAAGCCGGCGCCACAAAAGGAAGGCCCATAGCGGATAGCCGACGTAAAGGGCAGCTGGGATGCTCACGGCCAGCTCGCGTCCAAGGCTAGTTGTCAAGCGGAACTCCAGACTCGCAATGACGAGCCAGATTCCGCCGATCAGCATTGCGATCGAAATGGGTACCACCTGCTGACTAAAGGTGAGCCACCCTGCGAGAAACGCGTAATCAAGAACTATCACCGCCAGCATTGCCGCAGTGCCAACCACAGCCGCGCCGGCACCAACCGGAGAGCGCGCGCCGGAAAGCCTGTGCAATATCAGAGGCAGCGGCAGCATGAGCACGTACTGGATGCCGATACAGACGTCATTGACGGTGCCGAGCGAGTTGATGAACGTTGCGTAAAAGGCGAGAAGGAACAAGATGCCGATCAACCCGACCACCGCGCTCCCAATTGCTCCCCACTTCGCGACATTCACCACGGCGCCTCAACTGTACTTCGAAGGTTCTTGGACGAAGCGATTGGTTAACGACGACGTTGGTGCCCGAAAGACGCGTTCGGGATTTTTGGTGGGCCGTAGTTTCCGTAACGCGAACCGCAACGAAGTCACCGTTCAAGGCAGTTCGATAACGCTTCCTCGATCAAGAGCCTTTCCTGGAGCGACGCCGCATGGCGTCGACGCGTGAGACGAAGGCTTCCGGCGATTGGATAGGAATCCCACGCCATGGGGACATGGAAAGGAGGTGATCGTCAGAGCTCACGATCAGAAATGCACCGACTGTGTCGGCCAACTCCAGGATCCGGTTGTCTTCCCAGTCCTCGCATTCGGTTACGCGGACCGTGGGCTCGACAATACCGCCCGACCGGTTGGTGACGCCTCGCAAAAACGCACCGTAAGCGGCTGCCTCCCCGTTGGTGAAGTTGAAAGC
>JAYUFT010000187.1:0-4736 GCA_043738605.1 Candidatus Dormiibacterota bacterium
AGCCAGCCGAGCATTTGCCTCATCTGCGAAAGAATGCCACGTCCCCCGTTTAGGGCGGCGGGCCTGGTGAAGCCCCGGCGCACACCCCCGGCCGGTCGATACAATCATCCGCCGTGCCGAGATAGCTCAGCTTGGTAGAGCACCGCACTGAAAATGCGGGTGTCCCCAGTTCAAGTCTGGGTCTCGGCACCACCCCCACCCCCGAGGATGGCGCACCTGGCGCGACATAATTACGCGCCGTGAACAAGCCGCGCCCGTTCAGGTTCGGAGTGCAAGAGCACCGCGCGCCCAATGCCAACGCCTGGAAGGAGAAGGCTCGGCAGGTCGAGGCGCTCGGCTACGCCTCCTTGTACCTCCCCGACCACTTCACGGACCAGCTCGGCCCGATCGCCGCGCTCATGGCTGCGGCCGACGCCACCACGCGATTGAGGGTGGGATCGCTGGTTTTCGACAACGACTACCGGCATCCGGTGGTGCTGGCCAAGGAGGCGGCCACACTCGACCTGCTCTCAGACGGAAGGTTCGACCTGGGGCTTGGCGCCGGCTGGATGGCCACGGATTACGAACAGGCGGGAATTCCGTACGACAGCCCTGGCATGCGAATCAGCAGGATGGAGGAGGGCCTGAAGATCATCAAGGGGCTGTTCGCAGGCGAGCCTTTCACCTTCGCTGGGGAGCATTACCAGGTGGCGGGCATCGAGGGATTTCCTCGGCCGGTTCAAAAGCCTCATCCGCCCATTCTTCTTGGAGGCGGTGGGCGGCGCATGTTGCGCTTGGCTGCGCGCGAGGCCGACATCGTGAACGTGAACTTCGACCTTCGCGAAGGCCAGGTTAATCGCGACCTCGTCCGCACGGGTCTTGCCGAGGCGACCGACGAGAAGCTGACATGGATCAAGGAAGCGGCCGGCGATCGTCTGGAAACTATCGAGCTGAGCGTCACGATATTTCTGGCCAACATCACCGATGACCGGGAGTCGGTTGCCACGGTGATGGCTGGCGGAGTTGGAGCAGAGCCCAAAGATATACTCGCGATGCCGCACTTCTTGATCGGAACCGTCGACGAGTTGGTTGAAGATTTGCAGCGCCGGCGCGAGCGATATGGCATCTCGTACGTGATCGTCCCTGGCGAGGCAGATGAAGCCTTCGCTCCCGTCGTCGCCAGGTTGGCCGGTCAGTGAAGCTGTCATGGTGAACATGTGAAGCTCAAGGGTCACATCACAGGGCGCGCCGCGGAGGTGCTCACTGCTGAGGCACTCGAGTTCGTGGCGAGCCTGCAGCGTGAGTTCGGCGAGCGCAGGCTGGAGCTGCTGAGGCTCCGCGACGAGCGCCAGGCGCGACTCGATGCCGGTGAATCGCCAACCTTCCTGTCCGCAACGCGGTCGGTGCGAGAGTCCGACTGGAAAGTTGCTCCGCCCGCTGCGGACCTACAAGACCGGCGGGTCGAGATCACGGGGCCGACCGACCGCAAGATGGTGATCAACGCGCTGAACTCCGGCGCCAGGGTTTTCATGGCGGACTTCGAGGACGCCAATACGCCGACGTGGGCGAACCTGGTCGAGGGCCAGGTCAACCTCATCGATGCCATCGAACGGACCCTGGACTTCACGAGCCCAGAGGGAAAGCAGTACAGCCTCGATGCCAAGGTGGCGACGCTGGTCGTGCGGCCGCGGGGCTGGCACCTGGACGAGCGGCACCTCGAGGTGGGTGGGAAGCCGGTCTCAGGCAGCCTGTTCGACTTCGGCCTGTATTTCTTTCACAACGCCAAGCGCTTGCTGGCGAAGGGCAGCGGCCCTTACTTCTATCTGCCCAAGCTCGAGAGCCACCTGGAAGCTCGGCTCTGGAACGACGTCTTCAACTTCGCGCAGGATGCTCTCGACGTGCCTCGCGGCACGATCCGCGCGACTGTGCTCATCGAGACGATCCTCGCCGCGTTCGAGATGGAAGAGATCCTTTACGAGCTGCGGGAGCATTCGAGCGGATTGAATGCAGGGCGCTGGGATTACATCTTCAGCATCATCAAGAAGTTTCGGAACCGGCCTGACTTCGTGCTTCCCGACCGTGCGCAGGTGACGATGACCGTTCCGTTCATGCGCGCTTACACGGACCTGTTGGTGAAGACGTGCCACAAGCGAGGGGCGCACGCGATGGGGGGGATGGCGGCGTTCATCCCGTCGCGGCGCGACGCGGAGGTCAATCGCGTGGCGTTGGCGAAGGTCAAGGAGGACAAGGACCGCGAGGCCAAGTCCGGGTTCGACGGCACGTGGGTGGCGCACCCGGATCTCGTGCCCACGGCGAACGAAGCGTTCGACAGCGTCCTGGGCGACCGGCCGAATCAGCTGGAGCGACAGCGCCCGGATGTGGCGGTGACCGCCGAGCAGCTGATCAATGTCAAGGTGCCTGATGGATCCATCACCGAGAACGGGCTTCGCCTCAACGTGAGCGTGGGGGTGCAGTACATCGAGTCATGGCTTCGAGGGGTCGGGGCGGCCGCCATCAACAACCTGATGGAGGATGTCGCCACCGCCGAGATCTCGCGCTCGCAGGTATGGCAGTGGATCCGACATTCGTCGCGGCTGACCGATGGCTCGCCCGTGACCGCGGAACTGGTGCGCGAGATCACCGACGACGAGATGGCCAAGGTCCGGGAGCGCCTCGGCGAGGCGTTGTGGGCGAAGGGTCGTTTTGCCGAGGCGCGCCAGGTGTTCGAACAGGTGGCGCTGTCGGATTCGTTCCCGGCCTTCCTGACCCTGGTGGCGCAGAGGGACATCGACTAGAACTGTGTCGAGGGGTGGTGCAGGCTTGGGCGCCCCCTCCGGCCCCTTCGGGGCACCTCCCCCGCGCACCACGGGCGCGGGGACCCCGCAGGAGCGGGGAGGACTATAAAAAGCTAGGGTCCGACCCTTGGGGTGGCGGGGGGCTTGCCCGGTAGACGCCGCCACTGGCGGGGACCGACTCCGTTGTTGGGGTTACCCGGCACGAATACCACGGCCGAGGGCATGACCATGCAGTTGTCCTTGCGGACGACGCTCCGCTCGCCGCCTTCCTGGTGCTCGATCACCACAGTCCGCTCGAGGACCGCGCGGACGCGAATCTGCTTGCCGTCAACCATCGCACTGAAGCCCCCGCTGACCTCGTGGTTGAGGGGCGGGACGATGCTGGCCAGCGAAACAAGCTCGACGGGTACGGGTTTGCTCATGCAGCTGTTCCTTGGGCTAGGCGGCCGGTCGGCCGCGGAAGCGGAAATTGACTACCAACAATTCGCGCAGCAGCCAACTTTACCAGAACGTTGCCGGGCCTCAGCCCGATGGAGCCCGACTTACGCGGCTGAGCGGTTTTCCTGCATCCGGAGGGCGCGGGCGGCCTCGCGGCCACGCCGGGCGGCTTCCTTGCTCGCAAGGTGGCGGACTCGGAGCTGGCCGGGGTCGACCATCAGTCGGTTCCGGTTGACGAGCACCTTGGGCTCGCCGGGGGCCGGCTCGATCACGACGGTCCTCTCGAGGACGGCCGTAACCCATACGCGCCGACCATCGACTTCGGCTGAGAAGTCGGGAAGGATCTCGTCGTCCTCATCCATCTCGACCGTGTCGAGGCGAACGAGCTCAGCGGGGCTCTTCAGCGTGTCTGTTCCAGGCTTTCGGTTTGAAATCATGCTCATATTCCAGATACCCGATCACAAGCAAGCCCAAACCCAGCAACACCCACGGAAGCAGGTGTGCAGGGAACAGGAGAAAGACCTCCCGTATACGAGGGCCCGCGTGGCGTCCAATTTCGAGAAATATCGCGGCCCAGATCAGGGCTGACACAAATACGCACGGTATGAAAACCCGATAAGGGACCCCAAGTATTCCCGACAAAGCCGACAAAACTGTCCGCATGCCTGGAATGTGCTCGCGGAGGCGAGCTCAAGAGTTACCGGCGCGCGGCGATGAGAAGCGATTCAGAGGATGCCCATTCGGCGGCGGCTCCAAAGACATCGACGAAGTGTCTGGCGTATTCGCGGGCCGCGGTGGCTGTGTCGATTCGCCGCCCTGTAAGCGCCTCGACTGAGGTCGCACGCTTGTCGGCATGCCCGCAAGGAACGATGCCGTCGAAGTACTCGAGGTCGGTGGTGAGATTCAGCGCGAACCCGTGGCTGACGATTGAGCGGTTGAGCTTGATGCCGATCGCTGCCACCTTCTCGCCCTGAGACCACACACCGGTGAGGCCGCGCTCGCCAGGCTCCGACTCGACCCCAAGCTCGTGCAGGTATTCGATCAGCGATTGCTCGAGCTTCTGGATGTATCCGGGGATTGTGAGCTCGAAATGCACGAGGTCGATGATCGGGTACCCCACCAGCTGACCAGGGCCGTGGTAGGTCGCCTCGCCGCCGCGATCGGACCAGATCACACCGACGTCTCGCCGTGACCTTTCGCCGTCATCCCACAGGAGATGGTCGGGGCTCGCGGCTTTGCCCATCGTGAAGACGTGTGGGTGCTCGAGCAGGAGCAGCGTGTCGGACTCCTGGCCGTCTCGAACGGCGGCCACGATCTCCGCCTGGAGGTCCCAGGCCTCCTGGTAAGGAGTGCTACCCAGCCAGCAGGCTCTTACGTTCTGGGACTTGCTCATCTGCATGGTATGAAGATCTGACCAGGGGTCCTGCTTCGACATGTCCGAAGCCCATCTCGAGCGCCAGGCCCTTCAGCCTCACGAACTCGTCGGGCTTGTAGTACCTGACGACCTCGGCGTGGCTCTTGGTC
>JAYUFT010000188.1:0-13875 GCA_043738605.1 Candidatus Dormiibacterota bacterium
GCTGGGCATGAAGGTGGTCGGCATCACATCGTCCCCTCGAAGCGTTCCCGGCTTCGACCGGATGGTCGCCCGAGACGAGCTGCTCGATGTCGCCGGCGAGCTTGACCACCTTGTCCTGCTGATCCCCTACACGAGCGAGACGGCCGGCATCGTGGGCAGTGCAGTTTTGCAACGCATGAAGCGATCGGCCTTCCTGATTAATGTGGCTCGCGGCGGCGTCGTCGACCAGCCGGCACTGGTAGAGGCCCTGCAGGGAGGGCTGATCGCCGGCGCCGCGCTTGACGTCTTCGCCGAGGAGCCGCTACCCGACGGACACCCGTTGTGGAAGATGCCCAATGTGCTCATCACCCCCCACATGGCGGGTTTCCATGCCGGTTATCCGGACGAAGCGCTCCCGATCGTGATCGAGAACATCCGCCACTTCCTGGTCGGAGACATCGACGGCATGACCAACTTGGTCCGCCGTTGAGCGACCTTTCAGAACGCCTCAACCATCCCCTGCCGACCCGTGAGCTGGACCGCCGATGGGCTCTGATCCGGGCGGCGATGGGGGAGCGAGGCATCGACGTCCTGCTTGCCCAGGCCAACAACGACTTCATGGGCGGCTATGCCAAATACCTGACCGACCTGCCGGCGACCAACGGCTACGTAACGACCGTGGTCTTCCCGCGCGACGAGCCCATGACCATCATCGGCCAGGGCGCTTTTGGCCTCGATCGGCGGCTGCCGCCAGAGGGTGATGGCGTCCGCCGCGGCGTGGGAAGGCTGATGGGCACCCCGAGTTATGCGTCTGCCCATTACAGCGCAGGCTACGACGCCGACCTTGCGGCCAAGGCACTGGCCGGGTACCGCGGCGCGACGATCGGACTGCTTGGCACCGCCGCCATCTCTTTTGCCCTGATCGACTCGCTCAAGCGCGGCGAGCTATCCAATGCCAAGTTTCTTGATGCCTCCGACCTGGTCGATCCAATCAAAGCGGTGAAGAGCGACGATGAGCTGGCGTTCGTCCGGCTCACGGCGGCTGCGCAGGACGCGGCGATGGACGCAGTCGTCGCCGCGATCAAACCGGGCATGCGCGAGTTGGAGGTCGCCGCCATCGCGGAACACGCCGGCCATGACATGGGCAGCGAGCAAGGGTTGTTCCTCGCCTATTCGAGTTCAGCGGGTGCTCCGGGCCAAATCGTCAACCGACACCTGCAAGGTCGTGTCCTCCGCAAGGGCGATCAGTTCAGCCTGTTGGTCGAGAACAACGGTCCTGGCGGCTTCTACTGCGAGCTAGGGCGGACAGTCG
The DNA here is from genome assembly GCA_043738605.1 of Candidatus Dormiibacterota bacterium. GTDB lineage: Bacteria > Chloroflexota > Dormibacteria > Dormibacterales > Dormibacteraceae > Palsa-872. The sequence goes on from JAYUFT010000188.1 coordinate 1,292, forward strand.
TGCTGGGCAGGGCGACCGGCGAGATGCAGGAGCAGCAGGCTTTCGTACTCGAGGCGCAACAGTTCTGCCTCGGTCTGCTCAAGCCCGGAGCGGATCCCGCGACGATCTGGCACGACTACAACCGTTTCATGCGCGATCACGGCAGGCCGGAGGAGAAGCGCGTCCATTTCCACGGCCAGGGTTATGACATGGTCGAACGGCCGTTGATCCGCTTCGACGAATCGATGCCGATCGGGACGAACATGTACTTCGCGCTGCACCCCGCGTTTTCGACGGAGCGAACGTACAGTTGGGCCTGCGACAACTTCCTCCTGAAATCAGCCGGAGACATCGAGCGCCTGCACCAGACCCCTCAAATCATCTTCGAGGTTGACTAAGGCAGCAGTCAGGGTGTGCTACGCCGGCGGGACCACAGGCACGAGAAGGTGCGAGTCGTACTTTCCGCCGGTGTGAATCACGTGGGTACCTGCGTTTCGCGTCACCGAATGCGCCATCGACACGACCCCGGGTGGGTACTGCTGAATGTCGGTTGCCTGCACTAGCAGTCGGAGCTGCTCGCCGGCGCTGAAGCGGGTTCCCGACGACCAGATCTCGATTTCGACTGGAACGATCTGCCCAGGCTCGAGGCGCTGCTCACGCCGGTGTGGGTGCCACGGTTGCTCCGGGGTCGACCGCTCCATATCCAGCTCGCGGTGCGATACCCGCAGCCAGCCGAGCGCCACCGGTCCATCCTCGAGCGCGTTCAGGAACGAGAACGGGACGAGGCGGCCGTCCACATCCAGCTTCTGCACCCCGACAAATAGATCCATGTCGTCGGCGCCTTGGGCCTCCACCCACAACTTCAGCTTCATCGGCCCGGTCAGCTCGGTCGTCACGGCGAAACGATGAACGAACTCGGCACGGCCGGCGGCTTCATAGCGCGTCTCCGATTCCTTCGCGATTTTGGAAGGGCCCATAGCTTTCGACCCTGCGTCGAGATACAGCTCTTCGTAGCGGGTCCGCGCCAACGGCCACTCGGATTCGTCTCTGACCTCGCCTTCATTGAACCTTTCGCGCACCTCCAGGCGCACCTTGGGCCACGAGTCGACCTCGTTTTCAAGCCCCTTCAAGAAGCGATCGAAGAAGAGCCTCAGCCGCTCGACATTCTCGGGTTGGTAGTAGTACTGCCACTTCTTGCGGCCGTGAACGTCGAGCCATTTGTACTTGCTTCTGATGCGCTTGAAGCCCTCGAGCGTGCCACGCGTATGGAGGCCCTGGTCGGACCAGCTCGCGACGACATAGGCGGGCACCTCGACCTTGCTCAGCTCCGCTGTCTTGCTCTCCCAGTAGGCATCCCACAACGGGTGCTCGGCATACATCGTGACGGTGTCCTCGACCCGCTGATTCGAGTAGGGCACCCGCCTAGATCGCCACATGGGACCGAATCGGTTTTCCGGGATGCCGCCGTGGTACGCCATCTCCCGGTAACGATCGCTGACCCCCTCCCATGGATTGATTGCGGCAAGGTGGGGGGGATGCTCAGCCGCGGCGCGCCACTGGACGATGGCGAGGTAGGAAACTCCGGACATGCCGACCTTGCCGTTGCTCCAGGGCTGGGTCCCTGCCCATTCGATGAGGTCGTAGATATCCAAGGCCTCCTGGGCGCTGTAGAAAGTCGCGTCGCCTTGCGAGTTCCACGTCCCCCTGGGGTCGACGTTGATCACCGCATAGCCGTTCCGGGTCCAGTACAGGGGATCGGGAGCCTCGAATCCCGCGTACTTCGATACCCATGCAGGGTCGACTCCGTGATTTGGAAAGATGGCGTACTTCACAGGGCCGTGCTTGCCGTACGGACCCCAGGCGACAATCACCGGCACCTGGCCATCGCCCTCCGGCCGGAAGATGTCGCAGTAGATTTCGACCCCGTCGCGCATCGGTACTGCCGCGTCGTACTCGATGAGCATGCCGTCGGCATGGCTCGTCCGGTGCTGCAGGGGAGGGCACCCGCCTTCCGCCGGGGGCAAGCCGGGCAGGTATTTGGTTTCGAAGGTCTCAGGTCTCATGGCCGCTCCGTCGAGGCTTCGGCAGGCACTGCGCCGGGGTCCCCTTGCGCTCGGGGCGCGCGGCCACTATGGTACTCATCACGGCGGTAGGGTGGACGCTCAGCCCGCCCCCCGACCCGGCCCGAATTGTGCAGCCGGCCGAGCGATTGGAGGATTCAAATGGGGACACGTAGAAGCCGGATCGGAACGCTGCTGGCCCTGGGCGTCGCGTTCGTCGTGGCCGCCTGCGGAGGCGGTGGAGGCTCGACCGTCCCGACCCAGACGGGTCCGCTCAGTCTCGGCGTCATCGCCCCGTTCACCGGGCCGGCCGCCCAGTTTGGCAAGCTCCTTTCCGCTCCCTGCGTCGCCGCGACCGATCTCATCAACCAGGCCGGCGGCATCATGAGTCACCAGATCAGCTGCGTCTCCATTGACGACACCGGTGACGCCGCAGACGCCGTGCCCAACGTGACCAGGGCGATCGCTACGACCTCCAACTTCGACATGGCCATCGGGCTCGAGAGCAACACGGCGGCGACGACCGTGCCGCTCGTCAACGGCGCCAAGATTCCGTTCTTCACCACCAACGGTTTAACCCAGTTCAACAAGAACACCCTCCAGTACTACTACCGCATGACGCCCGGTGACGACGCCAACGGCGCCGCCTTCGCCGACTGGGCGGTCAAGCAGGGCTTCAAGAACGTCGCCATCGTCTTCCAGAACAACATCGGCTCGGAGGGCAACCTGCCTGGGCTCACGTCGGCCATGCCCAAACTCGGCGGCAAGATCGCGATCCAGCTGACCATTCCGGCGGATTCCGCCTCTTACTCGGCAGAGGTGGCGCGCGTCATCCAGACGAAGCCTGACGCCTTGATCTGGTCGGCCGACCCACAGACCACGGCGACGTTCATGTCCAATTACAAGCAACTTAACAACGGCGTCCTGCCCACGATGGTGACGGCGACCGACTCGTTGACCCCGGACTTTTTCAAAGCGGTGACGAAGGTCGTCGGCATCAACTACGTAACGAACAACATCTTTCTCGTCGGCTCGTACTTCGACCAGACGACTCCAGCCTTCAACACATACAAGGCGGCATTGCTCGCCAACTCGAAGACGCACGACATCGCTCCGGTTTTGAGCACTGTCGGCCCGCCCGCGGGCGCGTATGACGGCATCAACATAATGGCGCTCGCCATGATCATGGCCAAAACCACGGTGGGCTCGGCTTACAACGCCGACATCCTCAAGGTCGTCCAGCCGAGCGCCGGCGCCGTGGTCGTCGGCAACTATGCCGACGGCATGAAAGCCCTGGCTGCCGGTAAGACGATCCAGTACGTCGGCGTCCTGGGTCAGCCCATTTTCGATGCGTCGCATAACTCAGGCGGCCAGTTCTCGGCCAGCAAGTTCAATGCCGATGGCAGCGCGACCCAGGTCGGGACGATGCCTGGCCCCGAAGTCCTGCAGTTGCTTGGGTAGAGCGGCCACGACCCTGAGTCGTCGAGCGTGAGCCGGGTGGCCTTGGTGGTGTCGACGCGGGCGGTCACATGGAGCTCCTGATCGAGGCGATCGGCTTCGGCCTCGCGGCCGGCGCCGTGATCGCGCTCGGCGCCGTGGGGTTCTCGCTGCAGTTCGGGATCAGCAACATCCTCAACATCACGTATGGGTCGCTGATGACCCTTGCAGCCTATATCGGCCTGTTTCTGATCGACCGTGGGGTCAATCCCTGGGCGACGCTGGCGATTGCGGGCGTCATCGTGGGGCTGGTGTCGGTCGGGTTTCAGCGGTGGCTGTTGGCTCCGCTGGCCAGGCGAGGCACCAGGCCGTTTGCGATCGTCATCGTCACGGTCTCGGCCGGGGTCATTCTCCAGTACGTCATCCTCGCGGTGGCCGGGCCCGAAACCCAAAGTTACGGAGACCAGGGGGGGCAGACCTTCCACCTTCTCGGCATCACGCTGGCGGCCAGCCAGGTCGCCATCGTTGTGCTCGCTGTGGTCCTGATGCTTGCGCTGCACCTCCTTCTCACCCAGACCACTCTCGGGCGAGCGATGCGAGCGACCTCTTCGAACCGGATTCTTGCCCAGAGCTGTGGTATCGATACGGACCGGATGAGCGATGTTGCGTGGCTGCTTTCAGGGTGGCTTTGCGGCGCCACCGGCGTCGCGCTTGCGATTACGACCGCCGGGTTTGATTTCAGCATCGGGCAGGTCTTTCTCATCCCCATGATCGCCGCAGCTGTATTGGGAGGGGTCGGCCAGCCATACGGAGCGATGGTCGGCGGCCTTGCGGTCGGGCTCGCGAGCGAGCTGGCAGCGGCATACAGCAATCCCGCGTATCGCGAGGTCGTGGCATTCGCGATCCTCATCGCGATACTTCTCATCCGACCAAGGGGCCTGTTCGGCGCGGCATGGGCGACCAGAAGGCTGATGGCGTGAAACCTCGCCGGAGAGGAGCTTAGTCATCGGCGCCTGGGAGTTCTATCTCGTCGTCCTGCTTGTGTACCTCGGGACCGACCTGCTCGCGGCGTGGGGCCTCAACCTCGAGTTCGGGGTCGCGGGCGTCGCCAACCTCGCTTTCATCGTCACCATCGCTGCGGGCGCCTATGCCTACACCATCTTCACGATCGGGTCGCCGACCTCCAACGGCAACTTCCAGCAATACGTCGGCGGTTTCACCTTTCCCTTCCCAATTGCGGTTGCCGCCGGCATTGTGGCCGGCGCAGTCGTCGGCGTGCTGATTGCGATCACGGGCCTCAAGCGGCTTCGCCAGGACTACCAGGCGATGGCCATGCTCGTCGTATCGCTCATGGCCGCCACCGTGGTGAGCGCCGACACGCACTTCCTAAACGGAAACGCCGGCCTCGTCATCTTTCCTTCATTCGCTCCTTTTTCGGACCAGGACCCGGAGGTCCAGCGCTGGGCGTTTGTCGGCATTGTGTTCGTCGCCTGTGCCGGCGCCTATTTCCTCCTTCGAAGATTCACCGCGGGCCCCTTCGGCCGCACCCTGAGGGCGATGCGCGATGACGATCTCGCGGCACAGGCCATCGGCAAAGATGTCGTCCGCCTCCGCCTCGCGGTCCAGGCTGTTGGCGGCGCCTTCGGCGGCCTCAGCGGCGCACTGCTAATCGCTTTCATCGGCGGCTGGTCTCCGAGCGCCTGGGCCTACATCGAAACCCTTGCACTGCTGACGGCGGTGATCGTCGGCGGCATGGGCAATGACAGGGGCGTGACCGTCGGCATGTTTCTGATCGGCATCCTCATCCTGCAGGGAGTCCAGTTCTTGAACGACGTCCCTGCGCTCAAGGCGCTCGAGTCATACGTCAACCGCACGGGTTTGATCCATGACTTCGGCTGGATCGTGCTGGGCACGCTCACCATCGTGTTCATTTGGCTTCGCCCGCAGGGGATCTTTCCGGAACGGCGTCCCCGTTACGGGGGCCAGACCAGTTGACGGTCGCGCAGCGGCCGATCCTCGAGGTCAAGAACCTCGCCAAGAACTACGGCGGGGTGCAAGCCGTGGATGGGGTGTCATTTACCGTCGAGCGCGGCTCGATCACGGGTCTGATCGGCCCTAACGGCGCCGGCAAATCGACGGCCCTGAACGTGATCGGCGGCCTTCTATCGCCGGCCGCCGGGAGCGTCGTGTTCGACGGCGTCGATGTCACCGGCCAGCCGATGCATAGGCTGGCACGGCGGGGGCTCGTTCGAACGTTTCAACTGGCGCGAGTGTTTGGCAACCTGACCACGATCGAGAACCTGCTCGTCGCTGCGCCCTCCCATCGCGGCGACAGTGCGATCGGAATCTTGGCCGGTAGGAGGTATTGGGGGGATCAGGAGAGGCAGATGGTCGCGCAGGCAAGGGAGTTGCTCGCGTCCTTTGCCATGACGGACAAGGAGGACGAGTACGCTCGGAACCTGAGCGGGGGGCAGAAGCGCGCGGTTGAGACGATGCGCGCGCTGATGATGAAACCCAAGCTCCTCCTTCTGGATGAGCCGATGGCGGGACTGAGCCCCAGCCTGTCGAGGCAGCTCGAGGACATGTTTCTCAAGCTCAGCGCGGACGGTCTTTCCCTGTTGCTGGTCGAGCATGGCCTGGACACCGTGGAGCGGATCTGCGGCAAGGTGGTCGTGATGGCGCAGGGCAAGGTCCTTTCTGAGGGCCGGATGGCAGAGCTCCGAACTCGCCGCGAGGTGCAGGACGCTTATGTCATCGGCTGAAGTCGCCAGAGCGGAAGAGCCGGCCGCCCTCGCGCTCGCGATCCGCGGAGTCACTGCCGGCTACAGCGAGATACCAATCGTTTATGACGTCGACCTCGACGTCGGTCATGGCCAGGTCGTGGCGGTGGTGGGCCCAAACGGGGCCGGCAAGAGCACGCTGTTGAAAGCGATCCTTGGCATCGCAAGGCTTCTGGCCGGCCGTATCGAGCTCGACGGCAAGGATGTGACAGGCCTTCCGTTGCCCCGGCTCGCGAGGCAGGGGATCGGTTACGTGCCCCAGGTGGAAGACGTCTTCGAAGGACTGCGCGTGCGGGAGAACCTGGATATGGGCGGCTACCTCGCCGACCGTGGCGAGCGCGCGGCAAGGATGGACCAGGCCCTTGAGGTGTTTCCGCAGCTTCGGTCCAAGCTCAACCGGTATGTGGAGACGCTGAGCGGAGGCGAACGCAAGATGACCGCGATCGCGCGCGTCCTCATGCTGGATCCAAAAGTGCTTCTGCTCGATGAGCCCACGGCCGGACTCTCGCCGGACCTCTCGCGTGTAGTTCTCGAAGAACAGGTCCGCGCCCTCGGCCGTCATGGCAAGTCGGTGCTGCTTGTGGAACAGAAGGCGGTGGCTGCACTGGGGATCGCGGACTGGGCTTACATGATGGTGCGGGGACGAGTCGTCATGTCGGCCCGCGCGGTCGAGGTCCTGGACAACCCGGAGATGAGGGAGGTATTCCTCGGCGCCAAGGGGCCTGAGCTCGAGGCAAAAACGTGAACGCCACGTCATGCCCTAGGCGGGTGCTGTCGTCGCCGTCCCGGCCTTGAGCGGCAGCTTCAGCAGGCGCGCCGCGTTTCCGTAAAGGATCTTCGCCCTGTCGGACTCGTCGATGGGCATGGTCTTGATGGTGCGGAGCTCGTCGAGCGGCCAGCGCTCGCCATTGTCCGGCCCGAACGGGAAATCGGTGCCGAACAGAATGCGGTCGGCGCTGAAGAAGTTGAGCGCCAGCCTCACCGCATCCTGCGAGCCATTGCTTATGCAGTCGTTGTAAAAAAGCCGAAAGTGGTCAAGCGGTGAGCCGGTCAAGCTCGGGCCGCTCTCGCCCAGGCCCAGCTTTGCGTACTCACCGGAAGTGGTCTCGGCAAAGGCGGCGATCCGCGCTGAGAAGTACGGAATCATCCCTCCCATGTGGTGCGTGACGAATTTGATATTCGGGTAGCGCTCGAAGACGCCGCCGTACACGAGCCTGGCCATCGCGAGCGAAGTGTCGAACGGCCAGGCAAGGACCCTGTCGAGCACGTCTTTTCCTATCCACGGGTAATAGTTCGCATGCTGGGGATGGATCCAGATCGGAAAATCGAGCTCGGCGGCCCGCTCATACAGCGGCCACATCGATTCGTCGTCCAGGGGCTTGCCCTCGATGTTGGAGAAGATGAGCACGCCCTTGAGGCCAAGCTCTCCCTGGATTCGCTCGAACTCTTCCATCATCACGGCGTCGACCACCGGCAGTACGCCCACGCCGACGAATCGATCTGGGCGCTTGGCGGCAAACTCCGCGATCGAATCGTTCGCCACTCGCGACAGTCGGTGGATATCGGAGCGGTCCATGCCCAACCACACTGGCGGCCGAGCCAGGATGAGCACCTGCACGTCGAACCCATGCTCGTCCATGTAAGCGAGCCGGGCCTCGTGCTCGAAGTTGTGCGGGCTCTGCGCGCGCAGGGCGGCAAGCTCCTTGCTTGGCTTGACCTCCGCCAAGGCTTCGATCAGAGGCATTGGAAAGACGTGCGCATAGGCGTCGATGACCATCTCGGCTCGATAATACCTGCGAAGGTAGTGAGTAGGACCGAAGGCTTCATCGGGCAGTCGATGAGGCGGCGCGAGGATCCGCCCCTGATCCAGGGGCGTGGCCGCTATGCGGGCGATAACCATCAAGCCGGCATGGCATTTATGGCCGTTAGGCGTGCCGGCATCCCTCGTGGAGACGGCCTCGAAGTGGATGTGTCACCAGCCCTGCGCGTTCCGGGCGTCCTTGGAGCCTGGGTGGCAGGGCAGCTCGGGTTGGCCGACGAGTTCATGCCCGATCCGAATCCCCAGCAACCTCTGCCTGTCCGGCGGCCCATCCTCGCTGTCCGGGAGGTGCGCTTCGAGGGGGACGCGGTTGCTGTCGTGCTCGCGGAGTCGGAGTACTTGGCGCACGACGCGATCGACATGATCGACGTCCAGCTGAAACCGCTCGCGCAAACGGCGGGCGCGCTCCCCAGTCAAAGGTTTCGCATCGGGGACGCGGAGGCAGCCATCCAGGCGGCGCCCATCAGGGAACGCCAGCACCTCACCATGGCGCGGATCTGCGGCGCAGCGATGGAACCCCGGGCAGCGTTCGCCGACTGGAGAGAGGCGGAGAGCAAGCTGTACATCCGAGCCAGCGTGGGCGGCGTGCATGTGCTGCGAGACACATTGGCCAGGTGCCTCGGGCTCGAGCGCGGACAGGTCGTCGCTCTGGCCGAGGATGTCGGCGGCAGCTTCGGAGCGAAGAATCATCCCTACCCCGAATACATCATGGCGGCCGCGATCAGCCGCTTGATGAAACGCCCTGTGCGTTGGGTCGCGAACCGATCCGAGGACGGTCACACGACCGGCCAGGCCCACGCAGCTGACCTCGATATGGAGATCGCTTCAGACCACGAGGGGCGGCTTCTCGCGCTGCGCGGGAAGATTTCCTGGACGGTCGGAGCGTATCTCGGTCGCGGCGCGTTTCAGGAAAGCAGCATCGCCGCCCACGCGATGTCGGCGTACCGGCTGCCCGCTTTCGACGTGGAAGTGGCGCCTCGCCAATCGGACACTCCGCCGGCGGCGTTCATACGGGGAGGCGGTCGCCCGGTGGGAAATTTTGCGGTCGAACGGATCATGGATCGGTTGGCTCGTCGCTTGGGCCTCGACCCGATCGAGCTGCGCCGCCGCAATCTCGTCGGCCCGACGGAGATGCCGTACGACACGGGACTTAATTCGATCGTCTACGACGGAGGCGATTACCCGCGCCTCCTCGACCTGGCGGTTGAGCGTATTGGCGCAGCGTCCGCTCGCCAGCGCCAGCTTGCAGGCGAAGCAGTTGGAGTGGGTGTCGCGATGTGTGTCGAGTCGACAGGGATCGGGATGCCCGAGCCATCACGTGTGGCCGTCCTCGTTGATGGCACCGTAAGAGTGTTCGTCGGCAGCACACCTCAGGGCCAGGGGCACCAGACCTTCATCGCGCAGGTCGTCGCCGACCGGCTCGGCTGGCCGGTCGACCGGGTGGATGTACGAGCCGGCGACAGCCGCGATGTCGCGTTTTCATTCGTCACTGCGGGAAGCCGCAGCGCCCTCGAGGTCGGTAACTCGGTCGCGCTCTCCGCGGCGGCAGCGAGGCGCTTGCTGCTCGACCGCGCGTCGCAAAAGCTCGAGGCCGCGCCAGAGGACCTGGAGGTCGACGTCAGCGGGGTCGGAGTTCGTGGCGTGCCTGATCGCCGCGTCAATCTGAGCGACCTCGTCGGCGACGGACTCGAGGCAGCAGAGGTTTGGGATTCGAAAGGCAAAGGCGCGTGGGCCTCGAGCTGTCACGCGGCCGTCGTGCGGGTGGATGCAGAGACTGGCGGTGTGGACGTCGAGCGTTACGTGATCGCGCACGATTCCGGCCGTCCGATCAACCCGATGATGCTCGACGGCCAGCTCCAGGGCGGCTACGCGCACGGTCTCGGGTACGCCCTCTTCGAGGAAGCGCTGTATTCACCGGACGGAAACTTCCAGTCGCCGAGCTTTCTCGATTACACGATTGTCAGCGCGCCCGAGCTCCGCACTGAGCCGGAGCTCATCCATACCGAGACAGCCACCTCACACAACCCGGAGGGTTTTCGCGGGGCGGGCGAAGCGGGGACGATCGCAGTGCCTGCCGCGATCGCCAACGCGATCGAGGATGCGCTCTGCGCGATGGGCTTCGACGTGGCAGTGGACTCTGTGCCGGTCACGCCGATGAAGATCTGGACCCTGATGCACCAACCGGGCGCGCAAGGGGCCGGTTAACGAAGGCCATCACTCAGCGATTTCTTTGAGACTTTCCCAAACGTAGATAGGGGAAACTCATCCATGAGCTGCAGGCGTTCGGGCAGCTTGAACTTGGCCATGCCCGCACCCAGAAGGAACTTGGTCAAAACTTCGAGAGTGAGCGTGTGACCCTGTCGAACGATTACGCATGCGCACATACGCTCCCCGAGCACCGGATCGGGGAAGGGGACGCAGGCGACGTTACGGACAGAGGGATGCGTGAGGATCACGCTTTCGACCTCTTCGGCGCTGATCTTCTCGCCACCGCGGTTGACCAGGTCCTTGATCCGCCCCTCCACGAGGTACGACCCGGACGGGTGGCGTCGCATCAGGTCACCCGAACGGTAGAAGCCATCCGCGGTGAACTGGCGCGCGTTGTAATCGGGCACTCGATAGTAGCCGCGCAATGTGTAGGGACCTCGCACCGTGAGCTCGCCGACCTCTCCATCGGCGACTTCGCGGCCCTCCTCGTCGGCGAGCCTTACCTCGTCGTCGGCGCTGACCGGCCGGCCGACCGTCTCGAGCCGCACGTCCTCTGGGTCGTCTCGTCGCACGAAGAACAACGTGCCTTCGCTCATCCCGAAATTCTCTTGAACGAAAGCGTTGGGGAAGGTCTCGGCCATGCGCCGGCGAACCTCGGGCTGCAGGCGCTGGCCACCGGACTGGAGAAGCTCGACCGAGGTCAGGTCGTGGTGGCCGGATGCCGGATCGGACAGCCAGCGTATGTACAGGGCGGGCACTCCGCCAACGTGGGTGATCCGGTGTTTCTCGATGAGCTCGAACACGTCAGGCGCCTTGGTGCTGGTCCCGATGATGATCCGCGCGCCGGCCATGAGAAAGCCTTGAACGCCCGGACACGCAAGCGGCATGTTGTGCGCCAGGGGCAGCACGCAAAGCTGACGGCTGTCAGCGCTGATGTCCTGTACCGCTGCCGCGGCCCTTGAGTTGTACAGATAGTCGTTGTGTGTTCGAGGTATCAGTTTTGGGATGCCGGTCGTTCCGCCCGACAGCAGCAAGACGCAGGGGTCCGTCGGATCCACGTCAATGGGGGGTGGGGGAGCGGTTGTTGGGATGCCCTTCAGCTCGTCGAGCATGAAAGTCTCGCGTAGCCCGGCGTTGGCGCTACGGACCTCGTCTGCCAACTCCGGGTCGCTGCCGAAGTACGCAACGGCGTCGGCCAGCTTGATGAAATGGTCGATCTCGAGCCGGCGATGCGGCGCCAGGGCCAGGATTGGGACGACGCCGAGCTTCTGCAGAGCGAAATACACGAACAGGAACTCGGCAGAGTTGGGCAAGTGCACAACCACCCGATCTAGGGGGCGCAGACCGCGCCCGTACAGAAATCCGGCGAGGGAGGTCGACCTCTGCCCTAGCTCCGCATAGGTGATCGTCTCCTCACCGCTTTGCAGCGCGATCCTGTCGTGATGACTCGCAAATAGCTCGCCGAAGACAGTGTCAAGGGTTTCGTCGCGCCAGTACCCCAAGCGCCGATAGCGGTCGGCAAACTCCGGGGGATACGGGACGACCCCGTCCAGGCCCATCAGGTAATGGCCGAAAAGCCGCCGTCGATGACCACGATCTCGCCGTTCACCATTGGGTTGCTGGCGATCAAGCTCACGATGGTGATCGCGACCTCGTCCGGCGTCACGCAGCGCTTGAGCGGCGTCAGGCTCGCACGCCTCTCCATCAAGCGCTCGTAGTTGGCGCCAAGCGCGTTCTCCATCCACTCGCCCGACATCCACCCAGGAGCCACCGCGTTGACCCGGATCCTCGGACCGAGCGCCCCGGCTAGCGTCCGAGTCAGATTCCCAACCGCCGCCTTGCTGGCGGCGTACGGAAATGGCTGGGGGCCAGGCCGGAGTCCAGCGATGCTGCACAGGTTTACGACCGCGCCTGACCCGGATTGGTTCAGCATAGGCACGCACGCGCGCGTGACCTGAAACATGCCACGCACGTTGACCGCGAACACCCGGTCCCAATCGGCCATATCAAGGCCGTCGATATCCGAGGGCGGCGTGGGCACTGTGGTGCCGGCATTGTTGACCAGGGCGTCCAGCCGCCCAAACTCTTCCCCGACGCGGCTCACCATCGCGGCAACCTGCGATTCGTCGGCGACGTCGGCGTGAACCAACAGGGATCTGACCCCCAGCGCTGTCACTTCGTCGGCCACTGACTGAGCCGCTTCGCGGCTGCGACTGTAGTTGACGGCCACGTCATAGCCGTGCCGCGCAAGCTCGAGGGCGGTGCTGCGCCCGATACCACGGGCGGCGCCAGTGACCAGGG
>JAYUFT010000189.1:0-4724 GCA_043738605.1 Candidatus Dormiibacterota bacterium
CACCAAAAGTTGACGACATTGGCCATCAGGGCCGGGCTGCTCGTCACCGGCGCGGCCGAGATCGAAGGCGGTTGGCTGCTGGCGCGCGACGGTGTGATCGTGGAGATCGGATCGGGCACGCCTCCGGCCGCCGACCAGAGGATCGACCTGCCCAACTGCGTCGCCATGCCGGGTCTCGTCAACGCCCACGACCACATGTACCAGTGGGCGACGCGTGGCTATGAGCCCGACGGCACGCTGTTCGGGTGGCTGCGCGCCCTCTATCCGGTCTGGGCACGCATTGACGCCGAGACTGTGCGGGCAGCTGCGAGGGCCGCGATGGCGAAGCTCCTGCTCTCAGGGTGCACCCTTTCGACCGACCACCACTACGTATTTCCATCGGGCGCCACAGGGCTCTTCGAAACTCTTGTGGCTTGCGCATCCGAGCTCGGCCTGCGCTTCCATCCGTGCCGCGGATCGATGTCACTCGGCGAATCGAAAGGCGGTCTTCCCCCCGACTCCGTGGTGGAGGACGAGGACCGCATCCTTGCCGACACCGAGGACATGATCAAGCGCTTTCACGACGCGAGCGCCGGCTCGATGTGCCGGGTCGCCGTGGCGCCATGCTCGCCCTTCTCGGTGACGCCTCAGCTGATGCGCGACTCCGCAGCGCTGGCCCGCCGCCACGGCGTGCGCCTGCACACGCACGTGGCGGAGACGCTTGACGAGGAGCGGTTCTGCGTCGAGCGCTTCGGACGCCGGCCGATGGAGCTGATGGAGGACCTCGGCTGGTCCGGCGACGACGTGTGGTACGCGCACGGAATCCACCTCAGCGATGCGGAGGTCGATCGGGTGGCGGAATCGAAGACAGGCATCGCGCACTGCCCGTCCAGCAACATGCGCCTGGGGGCCGGCGCGTGTCGGCTCGAGGACCTGGTGAGGGCTGGCGCTCGCGTGGGTCTGGGCGTCGACGGGTCGGCGAGCAACGAGGATGCCAACCTCGCGATGGAGGTGCACCAGGCGATTTACATGGCGCGGGCGCGAGCCGCCATGAATGGCCGCGCGGACGCCGCCACCGCCCTCGACACGCGCGCCGCATGGCGTCTCGCGACGGCGGGAGGCGCTGCCTGCCTGGGGCGCGATGACTGCGGCACTCTCGAGGTCGGGAAGTGCGCCGACGTGGCCTGCTTCCGAGTGGACGACCTGGGGCACGCAGGCGTTCGCGATCCTCTTGCCGGTCTTGCGCTGGCGCCGCCCGCGCGCGCCGAGGCCGTCGTCGTCAATGGAGCAATCGTGGTGCGGGACGGCCGGCTGCTGACAGCGGACGAGGAGGAGATCGCTCGCGAGATCAGCGCGGCGGCTCGGCGCCTCTCGAAGGCGTGAGCAGGTTCCCGATCGGTTTGATCGTCGTAGGTTTGCCGTCGACAAAGACGGTCTGGCCGCGAACCAGAGTGCGCACTGTGCGGCCCTGGATGGGCTGCCCCTCGTGCGCGCTGAACGGATTGCGGTAGAGGAGATCCTGCTTCCGGACGACGCCTTCAAATGAGAGGTCGACCAGCCAGAGGTCGGCGTCAAAGCCGACCGCCACGTCCCCCTTTTTGGCCAGCCCAAACCGGCGGGCCTGGTTGGTGGCCGTCACCGCGGCCACAGTGGACAGTGCGACGCTTCGCTCTGCCGAATTAGCCAGCAGCAGCTGGCGGGTCGACTGGCAGCCCGAGATCCCACCCCACAGCTTGAAGAAGTCATCGCCGTGCTTGAGGTCGATCGTGCTCGGAGAGTGGTCCGACACCACCATTGGCAGCGTTCCATCGGCCAGCCGAGCCCACAGCCCATCCCGGTCCTTCGCCGTCCGGAAAGGCGGAGCGCATTTACCCAACCCGCCCATCTTCTCGAGGTCCTCCTCCGTGTACAGCAGATAGTGAGGGCACGTCTCGCAGGTCATATCGATTCCATCCAGTCGTGCTTTGTGGACCAGGGCGGCGCCATTTTCAGTGCTGACATGCACGATGTGCACCCGGCAGCCGGTGGTGGAAGCGACAGTCAGAACCGCCAGCACCGCCTTCAGCTCAGCGTCGTCCGGGCGCGAGCGGATGAAGTCGAGCGCCCCGGTTCCCTTCGGTTCGAGCAAGCGCGTCGGGTCTTCCGCGTGGACCAGGAGGATCGAGCCCAGCGCCGCGATTCGCTTCATCCCCTCGACCAGCGTGTGCATGTCGCTGGCGGGGAACTCGTCGATCCCGCTCGGGCACATGAACGCCTTGAAGCCCATGACCCCCCGCCGGACGAGCGGCTCCAGCTGGTCGCGGTTGCCTGGCACCAGCCCGCCCCACAGTCCGAAGTCGAGCCTCGATGAGCGCTTCATCGCTTGGACCTTCAGATCGAATGCGGCGACGGTCGTCGTCACCGGGAGGTTGTTAAGCGGCATGTCGATGAAGCTGGTGTAGCCGCCGGCGGCGAGCGCCGCCGACCCGTGCGGGATGTCCTCCCACTCGGTCCGCCCAGGCTCGTTGAAGTGGACGTGCGAATCGATGCCGCCAGGAAACACGTGCAGGCCTGATGCGTCTATCTCTTCGCCGGTGGACGGAAGGTCTGGTCCTACTGCCGTGATCCGATCGCCCGCGATTGAGATATCGGCTTTCTCGACGCCGCGGGCTGTCACGACCGTGCCGCCGCGGATGATCATGCTTTGGCCAGGAGCTCCAGGAACCGGCTCAGCACGTCGATCGATACCGACACGTCCTCGGCGGTCACCGACTCTGCCGGGTTATGGCTCACGCCGCCCTTGCAGCGCACGAAGAGCATCGCCACGTCGGTCAGCTCCGACATCGGGACGGCATCGTGCCCGGCGCCGCTGGCGAGATGAATGGGCGCCAGCCCCCCAGCTTCGATGGCTTTTGCCAGCAACGACTGCAGGCCTGCTGAGCAGGGCACTGAAGAGTTTTCGCTCAGCGGTTGAGTGGCGGTTTCGATGCCCCGGCGCGAAGCGATCTCATGGGCGCGCTCGAGAATCTGGCGAGTGCTTCCGATGCGGGCGCGCTCATCGGGATGCCTGACGTCAAGGCTCAACACCGCCTCGCCCGGAATGACATTGGATCCGCCTGGGTAGACGCTCAACTGGCCGACCGTGGCGATCAGGCCTTCGTGCGAAGCGCCTTCGGCTTCGACGGCGAGCACGAATTCGGCCGCCGCGGCCAGCGCGTCGCGCCTCCCGCGCATCGGCACCGTGCCTGCATGCCCAGCCGAACCCGTGAACGTGATCCGGAATCGGGCCTGGCCGGCGATCGCGGTCACCACGCCCACTGGGAGCCGAAGGCCTTCGAGAACCGGCCCCTGCTCGATGTGGACCTCGACGTAGCCGAGGAGCTTGCCTCCCTGCCATCTGTCCTCGCCGATCCGCGTCGGGTCACCACCAAAAGTCCCGATGGCCTCGGCCATCGTCACGCCGCCGTCATCGGTGCGATCGAGGTCAGCGATGTCGAATGTGCCCGCCACCGCCCGGCTGCCGAGGTATGTCGAGCTGAACCTCAGTCCCTCCTCGTCGGCGAAGGCGATGACCTCGATGGCGAACGGCATGCGCTTCTCGAGGTCGTGCAGCCGCTGCACCGCCGCGATGGCAACGATGACTCCGAGCGGCCCGTCGTATCTGCCGGCATCGCGAACCGTGTCGAGGTGTGAGCCGATGATGAGGGTTGGTTTGCCGGTCGGATCGGAGTCGTAACGCCCGCGCAGGTTGCCAATATTGTCGTGCCGCACCACCATGCCGGCCTCTCGCATCCATTCGGTTACCGCGTCGTGGGCGCGCTGCATCGCTTCGCCGGCGAACTGACGGGTCAGCCTGTCGGGTTCCTCGCTGATCGCACCGATGATGTCGAGCCGCTTCATAGCAGTCTCGGCTGATGAATGCCCCATCCGGCGATCAGCCGCCGTCGTGTGCCTCGAATGTGATGTCCTGCGCACCGTCCCAGACGACCAGGCGCCCCAGCTCGGCGAGCTTGTCATTGCCTTCGTAGATCGTGGCGAAGTGGTTGCCGGCCAGCTGGCCGGCCTTGCTGGCGAACATGGTCGAGCCGTAGGGAAAAAGGATCTCGGTCTCGCTTATCCCGCCGGGGTACAGAAGAAGGTGGCCCGGAGCGGGGTAGCTCGTTTGGTTCTCGTAGCCGAGGTCGAGGTCGAGGTCGCCAAAGGGCATCCATGCCGCCTCGCCACTCCACCGTGCCTGGAGAAGCTTGCCTTTCAGTGGCAGCATGGCGCGGAACCTGGCGCTGGTCTTCGGCGCTTTTTCAGTCTCCAGGCGGGCGAGGAACCGAAGGTTCGCAACGACGATCTCGATGGTCATCGGCCGGCCGGCGGTTTGAGGAAGTTGACTGCCTCCTCGCGACCGTCCCAAACCACTGTCGTCTGGGCTGGTTCGGTGCGCGCCACGATCTTCCCGCCGCGCAGCACGAGCTTCCGCGGTGCCACCAGCCGGATCGCATCCATCTCGGTGGGCGCAGCAAAAACGCAAAGGTCGGCTCGGCAGCCCGGCGCCAGTCCATAGCCCTCCAGGCCGAGGGCGCTGGCAGGGTTCTTGGTGATCATGTCGATCAGCGTGCTCAGCTCGCCGTGGCCCGACATCTGGCCATAGTGCGCGAGTACAAAGGCTGCCTGTAGCGGGTCGCCGTAGCCGAGCGGGTACCAGGGATCCATCACCGAATCGTGGCCGATGCAGGTGTTGACACCCGCGGCCAGGAGCTCCTTGACGCGTGTGT
>JAYUFT010000190.1:0-4710 GCA_043738605.1 Candidatus Dormiibacterota bacterium
GACACGGTTCGTGCGCGGCTTGGCTTTCCAAGTAGTGCATACATCCTCGCCCTGGTCGGCGGCACCGGCGTCGGGAAGTCGACATTGTTGAACGCGATCGCCGGCGCGGACGTCAGTCCGGCCAGCGCGCGCCGTCCCACGACCTCGGACGCGGTGGCATGGGTCCCTTCGAGTCGCGGGCGCGAACTCGCGGACCTGCTGCGATGGGTAGGCGTCAGCAAGACGCGAGAGCACGCAGGTGACGCTCTTGCGGATCTCGCCGTCCTTGACCTCCCTGACGTGGACTCGATCGTTCTCGAGCACCGTCAGCTCGTGGATGCACTGCTTCCCCGCGTCGACGCCGTTGCGTGGATCGTGGATCCAGAGAAATACATGGATCACGTCATGCACGGGACCTATTTGAAGGAGTTTGCGCCACGCATCCGACGCCAGATCGTCGTCCTCAACCGCAGCGATCTTCTGAGCCCTGCCGACGCGAGCCGCGTCGCCGAGGACATGCGCGGCCAGCTGCGTCGAGACGGCGCGGGCGACATCGAGGTCGTCGCGACCCGCGCGAAAGAGGGCGCAGCCGGCATCGAAGGGCTACGCACATGGCTCGAGTCCGGGGTCGAGGCGAAGCGTGTCGTCGTGTCTCGGGTGGCAGCGGAGGCGCGCGAGGCCGTGCGCGATCTCGCCGCCGATGCGGGCGTGGTGGGCGGGACGGTTGACCCGCTCGTCGAGCCGGCCCGCCGGGAGCGCGCTCTCTCCTCGGTCACGCGAGGCGCGCTCGCCGTCGTCGACATCGAGGCTCTGGAGCTTCAAGCCGTCGCCGCCACACGTTTCGCGGCCCGGCGGCGCGGGGCAGGACCGCTGGGGGCCTTGACGAGCGCGATATACCGGCTGATCGGGCGCAAACGGACGTCGGCGGACCCCGCCGCCTTCTTGAACCGCTGGCAGGTGCGCGGCTCGCTCGCGCCGGCGGTCGAGCCCCTGCGCGAGCTCATCACGGACACCCTGCCGTCGGTGCCTGCGCCGCTGCGCCGCGGGCTTGCCGCCCTGAGTGCGCCCACGTCCCTGGAGCATCGACTCGCTGAGACGGTCGATCGTTCACTGGCGGGCGAAGCGGCCGGCTTCCGGGTGCCCACGAGCGCGCTGTGGACCGTGATCGGCGCGGCCCAATATCTCGTGACCGCCCTCCTCGCCTTCTCTGCACTCTGGTTTGGGTCGCTTTTCGTCATCCACGACGTGCCGGTCGGCTCCATCTCCGTGCCTTACCTCGGGCCCGTGCCCACGCCCGTCGCGCTCCTCGCCGCCGCGCTCGTTGTCGGCTACTTGCTCGCGAAGCTGCTTCAGCTGCATGCCGGCTGGCTTGGGCGACGGTGGGCAAAGCGCATCGGCGCGCGTATCAGCGGTGAGGTTCGCCAGCGGGTCGTCGATGAGCTTCTGGTGCCCCTTGACCGGTTTGAGGCTTCGCGCGCGGCGCTCAACAAGGCGGTGAGCGCGGCGGACGACTGCCCCTGAGCCGCGTGTGATAGACGTTCGCTAACCCAGAAGCGGTAATCAGACCCGGCGGATACGTCGCCTGGGTGGCGAGGGGCAAAGATACCGTGTAGTAGTTCGTGTAGTAAACCGCCTTGGACCGATACTTCTGCCGCCAGGAGTATCAAATTGGCATGATGACCCGACTGCAGCGCGCAATGCGAGTGGTGCTTTTTGCCCAGGCAGTCGGCATGCTGGCCGCAATCCTCCTGTCGGCGCCCAGCTTCATCGATCGCCTGGTCCGGCCCACGATCTGCACTGACTGCTTTGACTTCCGCGGCCTGAGCTTCGTGTTGTTCGCGCTCGTGTTCCTCCCGCCGAGTGCGGTCCTGGTGGCAGCGGCGTGGCTGCTGCCGCGGAAACCGACCGTAATCGGGCTGATAGCTCTGGCGATTGATCTCGCGATCATCGGTTTGATGGGTTATGCGGTGCTTGAGAACGCCGCCCAGCCGGGAACGAACGTCGACGCCCCGCCTTTCCCGCTGGACATTGTCCAGAACGCGTTGATCGCGATTCCGACCCTGATCGGGTTCGGACTCGGCATGGTGACGCTCAGCCGCATTCGGCGTTCCGTCGGTGCGCCGTTGCAGCTGCTCTCCAGCTCTCTTGTTGTGCAGTTGCTGGCGATGCTCGCCTGCATCGGCCTGACCACCCCGCGGCTAAGCGATCGCCTGTCTAGCGGCTACGCCCCCGCGCACGAGGGCATGTCGTTCGTCGCCTGGACTGTGTTCCTTGCGCCCGCCGGCGTCGTCCTTGCCTTGAGCGCGTGGCGGATCAACCTTGGTCAACGGGCGTGGCTCGTCGTAGCGGGCGCCGTTGATGTGCTGCTCTTGTGCGCGCTGGCGTTGTTCGCAGTCCTTGGATACCCGGGACTACCCGAGGCCCAGGCCGACGCCATGCCTCCGGTGTTTTCATCCGCGCAGTTGGTGCTCGTTGCGCTGCCGGCCGCTGTCACGCTGATACTTGCGCTTCGGTCGTGGTGGCGTGGACGGAGGCCAGCTGACACATTCCCTGTATGACGACATTGGCCGTAGGTTCAATGGGAGATGTCTTGCGCATGGACCTCGTTGTCTCACGTGCTCGGACTGAATTACTAGCGCCGTCCGCACAGAATCCGGACGCGATCGCAGCAATCCTCGGCTCGCGCAGATTGGGTTCGTAAACCATCGACCCAATCGGTATAACTGGGTTCTACTCTGGCTGTGAAGACAGCCATCTCGATTCCGACCCCACTCTTTCAAGCTGCGGAGAAACGGGCGCGCAATCTTGGCATGTCCCGCAGCAAGCTCTATGCCCAAGCTCTCGAGAAGTTGCTCGATGAAGACCCCGACGATGAGGTCACACGCGCCCTCCAGGCGGTTTACTCCAAGGAGAAATCGAGGGTCGACCGAGATCTGACCGCGGCCCAGCGCCGAGCGACAGCTGAGAAGTGGTAGCGCGGAGCGAAGTATGGTGGGCCGACCTCGGCCGACCACAAGGTTCGGCCCCGGCCTGGCGTCGGCCCGTTCTAGTGGTTTCCGCTGACGCATTCAACCGCTCGCGCATCAAGGCGGTGACCGTAGCGACAATCACATCGAACCTCCGACTGTCTGCTGCGCCGGGTAACGTCGCTCTTGCGGCGGGGACCGCCGGCCTTGATCGCGATTGTGTCGTGAACGTCAGCCAGGTCGTAACTCTTGACAAGACCACCCTTGAGACCCGTCTGGGCATTCTTGACTCGATGCACATGCAGGCAGTCGAAGCGGGACTGCGGCTGGCCCTCAGTCTGTGAGGCACGAGTCGCACAGCAACGCCAGCGAAAAACGGTGTGCTACGGAGACATTCGTGCGTGGGCCTGTTCATGTAGTAGTTTGTCCGGTCAGTAGTTGATCGGTGATCCCAATTCGACGTTGCGTTCGCTACTGCTTTTGCGGGTCTTTGCCGCTGCGGCCTGGGGGCCGGCGGAACCGGACGCCGACGAACCAGATCACGATTGCTGCGATGAGTAAGGCTCCGAAGATTACCCATTCTGGAGACGGCGTAATCACTCCGCTCGCGGTAAGCGCGAAGGCGATTAGCGTCAGGGGAACCAGCACGACCGCCATCAGTTGACCGGCGGTACGGGCGCTGCGCAGGCGCTCTCGGTCCTCGCGACGCCAATCTCGGGGGTGGGCCCGAGGGAGCCTGCCCAAGTTGTCCGGGGCTTCCAGTGGCGCCTCTTTCTCCTCCTGGCTCATAAAGTGATTGTATGGGGCTCGCCGCTACGGACTTGATGCCTACGTCGTGTAGTAATTCGATCGGTCTGGGTGGCTGAAATGGGCTTGAAATTTGACGCTGGACCGTCGAAACGAGCTCAAAAACGGCTAAATGGCCCTCGGTGGACGATACCGCTTAGATTTCGGGACCGTGAGGCCCCGGGTTAAAATCCCGGGCCCCCGACCAAAATCTGATCTCGATCCGTCGGTTTGTGTGTAGCTAATGTGATAGATCCGCTGTAGCGGTCAAGCACGCGTGTAGCACGGGCTCTTCTGATTCATCTTTCTCGGCACGTAGCAATCACTTGCGCATTGGACGCGTGTTCATCGAGCGGGCACTCTCCGTGGCTGACTGCCAAATAGCGATCGCGAGCAGGAACGTGGCGAGCACGAGTGCGTGCGCTGCCGTGCACCACACGCAGATAGTGCCCAGCATCACGATTTCGATGAACACGAGCCCGAGTACCGTGACCAAGCCGAGTGCCGACCATGCCACCTGCAGGAGCGCCAAGAGTGGTGCGCCGCGCCCGCTCAGCTGCCCGACGGCGAGGGCTGTGCTGACCGTGAACCAGGCGATGCCGGCGGCCGACGTGGGCAGAGCTGAGCCGGCAATCACTGCATATCCGCTCGACAAGACTCGCTCGCAGTTGACCGCTCCGCTCGACGTGCACACCAGCGGGATTGCCGAGTAGTGCACAACCGTCAGGTAAACGGACACGCCAAGGCCCGCCACACTTGCGAGCGCCGCTAGCCCCGGCAGCAAGCGGTCGTGGCGCCCCATTCGATTACAGCTTGGCCTCGATGGATTGGATCGCGGCTCCCGAGCACACTTCGGCAGGCTGGTCCGAGGTGAGCTTGCACACGGCGGCGGCGATCAGGTTGGCAGAACCAAGGATCGCCTTGGCCTGCACTGAGTCTGCTTGCTGCAGCGCGTCGGCGATCTGCTGCCAGCTCATGC
>JAYUFT010000191.1:0-4668 GCA_043738605.1 Candidatus Dormiibacterota bacterium
TCGCGCGGATAGTCGGCGTTCGCCCAGACCTGTAGGCGGCGGAAACCATCGGCCCAGTGCAGGATCGCGCTCGCGGCCGGGTGCTTGCTCAGCGAGCGCGCCTCGATGGTGGGCACGACACCGAGGTAGACGTCGCCGGTGGTCCCGTCGATCGTGATCTGCTCGCCCTCTTTGATGGTGGCGCCACCCGCGGAGAACTGGCGCTTGCGCACGTCCACGCTGATTGAGCTCGCGCCGACGATGCACGGCCGCCCCATGCCGCGCGCAACCAGCGCCGCGTGGCTGGCGGTGCCGCCCGTCTGCGTGAGGATGCCCTTGGCCTCGACCATCCCGTGCACGTCGTTGGGGTTCGTCTCGACGCGGACGAGGATGACCGCCTTGCCTTTCTTGCCCCACTCGGCCGCGGTGTCGGCGTCGAACACGGCCTCACCCGACGCTGCGCCCGGCGATGCCGGCACGCCCTTGGCCAGGGCCTGCACCTTCGCGTTCGGATCGACACGCGGGAAGAGGAGCTGCTCCAGCTGGCGCGGCTCGACGCGAGCGACGGCTTCCTTTTTGGTGATGAGCCGCTCCGCAACCATGTCGACCGCGATGTGCACAGCGGCCTCGCCGGTGCGCTTGGCGCTGCGTGTCTGCAGCATCCACAGCTTGCCGCGCTCGATCGTGAACTCGAGGTCCTGCACGTCCTTGTAGTGCTTCTCAAGTTTACGGGCGTAGCCCTCGAACTCCGCGAAGACCTTCGGCATGTGACGCTTCAGCGCCTTGATGGGCTCGGTGTCCCTCACGCCGGCGACCACGTCCTCGCCCTGGGCGTTGACGAGGTAGTCCCCGTACAGCTCCTTTTTGCCGGTGATGGGGTTGCGCGTGAATGCGACACCAGTGCCCGAGGTGCGACCCATGTTGCCGAACACCATCATCTGCACGTTCACGGCAGTGCCAAGGTCGTCGGGGATGCGCTCCATTCGCCTGTAGGTCTTGGCGCGGTCGGTGTTCCAGGATTTGAAGACCGCCTCGATCGCAGCGCGCAGCTGGACCACGGGGTCGTCGGGGAACTCTTTGCCAGTCGCGTCCTTATATATGTCGAGGAAGCGCTTCACGAGCGGCCGCAGGTGCTGGGGCTTCAGCTCGGGGTCGGTTTTGACTCCCGCCTTCTTCTTGGCTTCCTTCAGAGCCTGCTCGAACTTGTCGCCATCAATCCCCATCACTGTCTTGCCGAACATCTGGATGAAGCGGCGGTAGGCGTCGAGGGCGAAGCGCTCGTCCCTCGTGAGCTTTGCCAGCCCTTGCATCGTCTCCTCGTTGAGGCCAAGGTTGAGAACCGTGTCCATCATTCCGGGCATAGAGAACTTGGCGCCCGAGCGGACGCTGACCAGCAGCGGGTTCTTGGCGTCGCCAAAGCGCTTGCCTGCCCGCTTCTCGAGCAAGACGAGACCCTTGGTCACCTGCTCCCAGAGTCCTTCGGGAAACTTGCCACCTTTTGCGAGGTAGGCGCGACAGGCTTCGGTGGTGATGGTGAAGCCAGGGGGGACGGGCATGCCGGCCCGGGTCATCTCGGCGGCGCCGGCGCCCTTGCCACCGAGGAGGTCGCGCATCTTGGCGGACCCTTCGGTGAAGTGATAGACCCATTTGTGCGCGGCGCTCATCGAGGCATAAGTTTGGAGCAAGCAAGACCCCGAGCGTCGCGCGGGCCCTACCCTTGGTGGCTGTGATGGAGGACTTTGGGGCGGTTTCCGACGACCACGTGATCCTGGCCTGGCTCCAGGCCGAGATCGAATCGCCGCCTTTTCAGGCCTACCTCATGGGCGATCCACCGAAGCCTTCGCACCTGGCCCATGCTCTCGCGCTGGCCCGCAACCCCGACCTCGGCACCGCCGCCCACAACGCCGAGAGGCGCCGGATCATCGCCTCCGCCCACGGCTTTGGGCGAGGCGCCTTGATTTTCGCCGGCCTCGAAGACGACATCTCGTGGCGTCGGGCCCGGGTGTCGGTCGCGGAGGTTGCCGACATGCTGTACTCCAATCGCAATGCGACGTGGACGACGCTGGCCCCTGCAACGCGCACTGTCGCGGAGGGGGCATCGAATGCGGCGCGGGTGTTCACCGGGGACGACATGAACCTGCACATCCTGTCGCTCGCGCGCATCATCTGCCACGCTGACCCCGCGCCCGAACTGTCCCCGATCCTCTGCCTGCGCACCCCGGGTGGGGGCATCAGCCTCCTCGAAGGACACACGAGGGCGACGGCGATGGTGCTCGAGGGGCATAAGCTGCCATTCGGCGTGGAAGCGTTCGTCGGCGAATCGCCCAGCATCAGGAGCTGGGCCTACCTGTGAGGAGGACAGCGATGATGACCCAGCCGTTGTGCCTAGCTGAACGTCCCCTCCGGCCCTCCGGGCCACCTCCCCGGCAAGCGGGGAGGACAAACAGTTGACTGAGGCTCGGAAGATTGCGCGGTACGGCTGGATCCCCGATCTCCCCGATGAGCGCGACCACCTGTACGCGGCTCCGCCCGCGTTCTTGAGCGCCCTGCCTCCGTTCATCGACCTTCGGGCGCAGTGTCCGGCGGTGTACGACCAGGGAATGCTCGGTAGCTGCACCGCGAACGCCATCGGCGGCGCGATCGAATTCGACCGGCTCAAGCAGAGCCTTGCCGATTTTGTGCCATCGCGCCTTTTCATCTACTACAACGAGCGGCTCATCGAAGGGACGGTCGACATCGACAGCGGGGCCATGATCCGCGACGGCATCAAGTCGGTGGCCAGCCAGGGCGTATGCCCGGAAACCGAATGGCCCTACGTGATCTCGAAGTTCACCGACAAGCCATCGGCGAAGGCGTATGAGGACGCGAAGTCGGATCGCGCCGTTTCGTACCAGAGCCTCGTGCAGGATCTGAGCCAGATGCGAGGCTGCCTGGCCTCCGGCTATCCGTTCGTCTATGGGTTCACGGTTTATGAGAGCTTCGAGTCACCCGCGGTGGCGCAGACGGGCCACGTGCCAATGCCCGGGCCAAGCGAGCGAGCGGTCGGCGGCCACGCTGTGCTCGCGGTGGGCTACGACGACGCCAGCCAGACATTCCTCGTGCGCAACTCGTGGGGCGCGGGCTGGGGTATGGCCGGCTACTTCGCGATGCCGTACACGTACCTCATCCAGCCAGGCCTGGCAGATGACCTCTGGACCATCCGAATCGTCGGCGCCTAGCGGCGCGCGCCGTCAGGTGGTGACGGTCTGGGTCCAGCTGTAGACGTACTGGGTGCCATCCGCCTCATAGAGCGGCGTCTTGTACTCGTCGACGTGGAACTTGAACACGAAATCGCCTGTGCTTTTCGGCGTGGCGTTGATGGTGAACTTCAGATGGGTTCCCACTACGAGTTTGCCGCAGGCCAGACCCGTGACGTTGGTATCCAACCGGCATGAGCCGGCTGACTGGATCGTGTACTTGTCCATGAATTTATCGCCGGCGTCGAAGATCAGGTAGAGGTCCGGGATGTCGACGGTGCCGACGTCCTGGATGTCGAGATCGAAGCCGGTCGACTTGCCGACGGAGACGGATTTGATGAAGGTGCTGTCGACCTGGATCTTCATGTTCTTGGTGTCGGTCGGGGCCGGGGTTGGGATAGCAGGAGAGGGTGTTGGCACGCTGGCAGTTCCGGAGCTGCCGCCGCCGCATGCGACCAGGAGGAAACCGGCGGCGACCGCCGCGAGGAACGATCTGGAGGTACTCATGGTCTGACTCCTGGACTGGAGCGAGTGAAAGGCACACCGGGTTTGTAGCGGTTGGGTCGCTCCGAGTCAAGCAATTACGCAGAAATACGGTGGATTTTCGTGTCCGGCCTAGAATCGGCCGAGATGGGTTTGACGGGCGACCTTCAGAAGCTGGTGTGCGAGCTGGTCGCAATCGAGTCAGTGAACCCGGACCTCGTCGCCACCGGGGGCGGGGAGTCGAAGATCGCCGCGTTCGTGGCTGCGTGGCTCGCCGCGGAGGGGCTGGCGGTGCAGGTGGTCGAGCCGGTACCTGGACGCGCGAGCGTGATCGGGGTGCTCGCCGGGGCCGGTGGCGGGCCGAGCCTGATGCTGAACGCGCACATGGACACGGTGGGCGCGGGCGGCATGAAGGATGCTTTCGTGCCCGTGGTGCGCGAGGGTCGCGTTTACGGGCGGGGCGCTTACGACATGAAGGGGAGCCTCGCGGCGATCATGGTCACCGCGCGCGAGGCGAAGAAGCTGAAGCCCCATGGGGACGTGATCATCGCCGCGGTGGCGGATGAGGAGGTCGCGAGCATCGGCACCGCGGCAGTGCTCAAGCGGGTCGAGGCGGACGCGGCGATCGTCACGGAGCCGACAGAGATGAGGCTGTGCCTGGCGCACAAGGGGTTCGCTTGGCTGGAGGTCGAGACGCGCGGGGTGGCCGCGCACGGGTCGCGGCCCGACCTTGGTGTGGATGCAATTGCGCACATGGGGCGGATCGTTACGGGGGTGCTGGAGCTGGACCGGCGTCTACGCGCGGGTCGGGGCCACCTTCTGTTGGGGACGGGGACCATCCACGCCTCGCTGGTCGAGGGCGGCCAGGAGTTGAGCACGTACCCGGCGCGGTGCGTCGTGACGCTGGAGCGGCGGACCATACCGGGCGAGGATGGCACGAGCGCGCTGCGCGAGGTCGAGGCGCTGATCG
>JAYUFT010000192.1:0-4661 GCA_043738605.1 Candidatus Dormiibacterota bacterium
ACGACGGTCGCCGTGGCCACGCCCACGCCGCCGTCGTCGTCGGTCACCGTCAGCGTCACGTGGTAGGTGCCGGGCGCTCCGTAGGCGTGCGAGGCGGACAGGCTGCCCGAACCGGAAGCTGCATGGTTGGCGGAGCTGCTGGAGGCGTCACCGAAGTTCCACCTGCTGGTGTGGGTGTCCAGCGCGCCTGGGTCGCTGTAGGTGCCGGCGAAGTTGATCGTCTCCTGTGGCGTGATGACCAGGGGCACCGTGGCGCTGACGCTGGTGATCGTGGCCGTCGGCCAGACGTTGGTGCCGGTCACGGTGACCGAGGCCGTGTCGCTCATACCGCCGTCGTCGGTGGCTTTCATCGTGACCACGAACGTGCCTTCGTCGTCGGGGGTGAACTGCCAGTGGGCGCCAGTCCCGCTCTTGTACGCTGCACCGTTCTTGGTCACGGACCAGCCGTAGGTGAACCCGGCGGCGTTGTCGGCCGCGCTCGGGCTGACGGCGGAGCCGGTCAGGTGAACGATGGTCCCCTCGGGGGCGGTCGATCCAGGAGCGGCGATGGAAGCGATCGGTGCAGCGCCGTTCACTGTCACGGCGAAGGAGACTGTCGAGGTCCCGCCGCTGCCATCGTCGGCCGTGATGGTCACCGTCTGATTCGCGGGTGTTCCCTCATCGGCGGCTGCTGCGGCCCAGGACCACGACCCGGTGCTGACACCGCTCTTGATAATGGTGCCACTGGAGGCCGAGAGGGTAACCGGGTTGCCGTCCGGGTCGGAGAAGGTGCCGGTGTTGGTAGGCGCTGTGCCCTCGTTCACTGCGACGGCGGGGTGATCCGCGGCGACCACCGGGGGCTGGTTCGTCTGGGCGGTGGTGACCCAGGTTTTGAAGGCGAGGTCCCTGCCCGCGGATGGCGTCCAGGCGCAGCCGATGCACGCGAGCCACTGCTGGCCTCCGGTGTAGGCGTCGAAGTTGCTGCCCCACCAGAAACCGGTGCCCACCCGCGCGGTCCACACGATGGCGTACTGGGTGCCGGCGGTGATCGGGAAGGCGGGGCTGAGCGTGTAGTCGTGGTACACGCTGCCGCCGAAGTTGTAGGTGAACTGGATGGGGGTCGACGCAGGCTGGAGGGTGCCGCCGGTGGGCGAGCCGTCCGCGGCGACTGGTCGGATCTGCACCCAGCCCGTGACGAGCTGCGAGTGGGTCTCCAGCGTCAATGAGACCTTGTCGATCTGGCCGGTGGTCCCGGCGGTGAAGGTCTGGGCCATCACCTTGGTGCTGTTGACCGAGCCCGGCAGGACGTTGGTCGGGAAGGCCTGATCGACCGCGTCCGCCGTGGCTCTGGCAACGATGGGGATCGCCAGCAGCACTACGGCAGCCATGCCCAGAGCGATCGTCCACGCCGGCACATTGCCTCGAGGGCGACCCAAGGTGACGACGCGGCCAGACCGGTGGTCCATGCTCATCACGACGCAAGAGGGTCGGGATACCTGCGCAAGATCGAAACGACCAATATCCGGGGGCGGAAGTTGGGTCAGCCGCTGAAACGTGAACCAGAGCGGATTCGGTCGATCAGCTTTCCCCGAGCCGGCTGCGCAAGGTGGCCAAAGCATCGGAGATCCGCTGGCCTACCGTGCGTTCTGAAACGCCCAGCGCAACGGCGACCTCTCGATTCGAGTAACCGTGGTAATAGCGCAGAACGATGGCCGCCGTCTGCTTTGGCGGCAGGCGTCGCAGCTCAGGCAGCAGGGTGCCGCTTTCAGCCCTCTGGGCGGGATCAGGAGCCGGCGGCGGAATCCCGAGTCGCATGATCAGCGACGGCAGCGATCGAATCTGCTCCCGACGCCGATACGAGATGGCCGTGTTGACGGCAATCCGGTGCAGCCAGGCTTCGGCAGGAACTTCCCCGCCCCAGCTCGGCCATGCACGGTAGGCCCGCGTGAAGGCCTCCTGGGCGCAGTCTTCCGCCGCCTCGAGCGACCCGACGATGCCGGCGAGGGTCCGAACCACCCGCACGAAGCTAGTGCGGTAAAGACGGTCGAAATCCGCCTGGACACCGGGCGTGTATTGGAACAACGGAGGCAGCACGTCGGCCGGCGTGGCCGCCCTCTCCAGGATCCCTGTCACCGCCCGTTCGGCCACCACCGGTCAGTGCAAACCTCTACCCGTCGACTTCAGATGCGCCGTCTGCCGGTTCAGGGGTTTGACGCTCGACCGGCTCGGCGGTCGGCTTGTGGCTGGGTTCGACCTGCGAGCCCGCCGGCACCGAATGATCCTCCCCAGCGTCGGGTGATTCAGAAGGACGCGGCGACGGCGCTGCGCCGGGGGCATTCTCGTCGTCCGGAGTTTGAATCCCAAGGGAGTGCTCGGCCTCGGTGACCCAGTCCTTCGGGTTCGGACTGCCCGAAGCGAACGCGGCCACCGAGCCCAGCACCAGGGCTGCCGTCATCGCAAGCGCAAGCGGCCGGGCAACCCCCCAGACGTACCTCATGGAGCGGTGGCCCGCGTACCCGGGCACGGCCGGCACCGTCACGTGAAGCGCATCAAGCTCCGAGCGGAGACGCCCGGTCAGCGCCTGCTCAAACGAGCTGTCCATCAATCCCATCGTAGAAACAGACGCTTGACGGCGCCGAAGTCGGAAGTGGGATCTCAAATTCCTCACGGGTTCCGACTCCGGGGGGTTCGTGCGTCCTTATCGGTGAGGCGCGCACGCCATTACCCCAGGAGGTCCTACTCCATGTCTGATCCAGTCAAGCCAGCCCGGGCCACTGCATCCACGATCCTTGTCGCTCTGGCCGTCGCCGCCCTGACCACCGCCGGAGCTGGGGCCGGCGCTGCCACCGTGCTAACAGGCAGTCCGAGTCCCTCCGCCTGGCTCCAGACCTACGAGCACGCCAGGGAGTGCCGGCAGGCCGGCGCGGAAACCGATCCGAACTGCTCGGCTGCCGCGGCTGAGGCACTTTTCAAGCTCCGCATTGCCGCCGAGATCGAGAGCAAGGCCAAGAGCCTCGCCACCGCTCGGCGAGCTCCTGCCCCCCGGCCCGTGGCCCGTCCTCAGCCCGCGCCCCAGTTCGCGGCGCCGGTCCAGGCTCCACGACCTCCATCCGATGATGGAGGTGGCCTCGATGGTTGAGGCAACACCACGGCCCTTCAGCCAGAACACTCGCAAGCAGCGCAACGACCGACTCGTTCGGCGCCTGACCACGACCGCCACCACTTTCGCGGTCGGGTTGGCAGGGGTCTTTGCCGGCTTCTCCGCGAGCGCGGTATCGCCGCATCGACCGGCGGGGCCAACTGAGCAGCTCGGCCCCGCCGGCGCGGTGGGCCCCGCCGCAGACGCAGCGCTGGCCAAGGCAATCGCCGATTACGCGTCTGCGGCGGCACCACGCCCTGTGGCGGCGCCAAGCCACCCCGCGGCGGTATCAGCGCCCGGCCCGGTGGCGGCCCGGCGTCCTGCGGTCGCCGTGTCCGGAGGTTCTTGAATCCCGAGCCCCCTCTGGTACGCAACACGCGGGGCCGGAGCTGTGAGCCTATTGCTGCTCACAGCTGTCGTCGTGCTGGGAATCGCCACGACCACCCGACGCGAGGGTCAAATCTGGCCTCGGTTCCTCAGCGCGAGGTTGCACCGAAACGTGTCACTTCTGGCGCTCGTCTTCCTGGAGCTGCACATCGCCACTGCGGTTCTCGATCCATTTGCGCACCTTGGCCTGCGAGACGCCGTGATTCCTTTTGTATCGAGCTACCGTCCGCTTTGGCTCGGACTGGGCGTTGTCGCCGCTGAGCTCGTCATGGCGCTTGCGATCACCAGCGCATTGCGCTCTCGAATCTCCTATCGGGTTTGGCGGACACTCCATTGGATCGCATACGCCTGCTGGCCGTTGGCGCTGTTGCACGGCGTCGGCACCGGCAGCGACGTTCGCACAGGCTGGTTCACGTTCCTCGACGTCGTCTGCGTCGGCGCGGTCTTCAGCGCTCTTGTCGGCTGGCGACTCGTTCACGGATGGCCGCGAGCAGCAACCTTCCGGCTCAGCGCCGCGCTTGGGTCAGGTCTTGCGGTCGTCGTCCTCGCGCTTTGGATGGCCAATGGTCCCCTGGCTCCCGGCTGGGCGCGGGCCGCAGGCACGCCCGCGGACCTGATTCGATCCAACGCGCCGACCCAGGCGGCCGCGCCGCCCACGCCAACCCCGACGGGAAGCCACCCGGTTCACTGAGTCCCGGCTGAGATACGACCAATTGCGCGCTGCCCTAAAGGCGCTATCGATGGCCCGGCATGCCACCATCTGTGCCCGAATGGCGGGTCCCAATGCCGCCGGTCCGTGCTGAGGCAGCAGTAAAACAAACGAAGGTGCCGGCGCAGGTGTGTGAGTTCACCACATAGTTCCCTTATGTCGCAAGACATAGTTCTCGCCACCAAGCTTGGAGGTGGCGCATGTCCGCACTCGGCCGCTACATCGTCGACGCCGTTGTCCTCGAACGACGCAGTCCAACTCAGCTGGCCCGAGATCACGGCATCTCCCGCAGGTGGATCCACAAACTCGTCAAGAGGTTTAAGGAAGGCGGCTACGCGGCATTAGAGGCGCGCTCGCGTCGACCGCATTCCTGTAGTCACCAAGCCGGAGCTGATGTTCAAGCTGCAGTCCTGAGACTTCGAAAAGAACTAATCGATGGCGGTCACG
>JAYUFT010000193.1:0-4654 GCA_043738605.1 Candidatus Dormiibacterota bacterium
AGGTCGTGGCGGTGCTGCTCGATCAGCTCGCCCATACCTGCGGGAATGTCGAGGGACTCCGTGTTGGTCGTGCCCAGGTCGTCGGTGTAGACGATCGCCTGCTTCGTGATCAGGTCCACGTAGCCAATGAAGGCATCCTCGGCACCGATCGGCAGCTGGATGGGCACCGCCCTAGCCCCCAGCCGAGTTCGGATGGAGTTCAACGAGCCGTAGAAGTCGGCGCCGATGCGGTCCATCTTGTTGATGAAGGCGATGCGAGGCACGCCGTAGCGGTCGGCCTGGCGCCACACGGTCTCGGACTGCGGCTCCACGCCGGCGACAGCGTCGAAAACGGCGACCGCGCCATCCAGCACCCGAAGGCTGCGCTCGACCTCGACTGTGAAGTCCACGTGCCCGGGTGTGTCTATGATGTTGATCGTGTGGTCGCGCCACATCGCGGTGGTCGCAGCCGACGTGATCGTGATCCCCCGCTCCTTCTCCTGGACCATCCAGTCCATGGTCGATGCACCCTCGTGCACCTCTCCCATCTTGTGGATCCGGCCGGCATAGAAAAGGATGCGTTCGGTCGTGGTCGTTTTACCCGCATCGATGTGGGCCATGATCCCGATATTCCGGGTCCTCTCGATGGACACCGGCCGCTCCGCCATCTTCAGTGCCAAGCTCATCTCTCTTAATTAGTACCGGAAATGGGAGAAAGCCTTGTTGCTTTCAGCCATCCGGTGGGTTTCTTCTTTGCGCTTCACCGCCCCACCCGTGTTCTGGGAGGCGTCGAGGATCTCGAACGCAAGCTTCTCAGACATACTTTTCCCGCCTCGCAGGCGCGCAAAACGCACGATCCAGCGGCGCGCGAGCGCCAGCCGGCGCTCCGGCCTGATCTCGACGGGCACCTGGTAGGTGGCGCCGCCGACTCGGCGCGGCTTGACCTCGAGCAGCGGGGTGGCGTTTCGGAGCGCCGACTCGAACACCTCGAGGGGCTCCTTCTTGGCCTGGCGGCTGGCGCGCGAGAGCGCATCGTAAACGACCTTTTCGGCAGTCGAGCGCTTGCCTTTGTTCATGACGACGTTCACGAACTTGGCGATCGCCTCCGACTGGTAGACAGGATCGGGCGCGATGACACGCTTGACAGGACTGCTTCGGCGCGGCATCAGGCTGCCTTGCTCTTTTCCCGCTTGGCGCCGTACTTCGAGCGTGCCTTCTTGCGGTTCTTGGTGCCTGCCGTGTCGAGGGTGCCGCGGATGATGTGATAGCGCACACCTGGCAGGTCTTTGACCTTTCCGCCCCGGATCAGCACCACCGAGTGCTCTTGGAGGTTGTGTCCGATGCCGGGAATGTATGCGGTCACCTCGATCCCAGTGGTCAGCCTCACGCGGGCGACCTTCCGGAGGGCGGAGTTCGGCTTCTTGGGCGTCTGGGTGTAGACGCGCACGCAGACTCCCCGCCGCTGCGGCGAGCCCTTCAGCGCCGGCGCCTTAGACTTCGTTCTGGCCGCCTTACGTCCGGTGCGGACCAGCTGCTGAGTTGTGGGCAAATGCGTCTCCGAATTACGGTTCAAATCCCATGCGGCAGTAGCCGATTGGGCGACAAACGATGAGTATACCCAAAAACCGAGCCCCCCTAGCGACCTCGACTCTGCGCTCCCGCCCTGCGGGAGGCGCGGGCGAGCGCGCTCACTACTTCGACGCCGAACCCGCGGTCGAGTCGAAGCGGCGCACGTTGCATCTGCGCACGGGCGACCTCGCGCTCGAGCTGCAGGCGGACAGGGGCGTTTTCGGCTCACGCGCGATCGACCTCGGGACCCTGACCCTGCTCAAGGAGGCACCGCTGCCCCCGGCTGAGGGGGAGCTCCTGGACCTGGGCTCCGGCTATGGCCCGATCGCCATCGCCCTCGCGCGGCGCTCGCCGGCCGCCAGAGTGTGGGCCGTCGACGTGAACGAGCGGGCGCTGGAGCTGACACGGGCCAATGCCGCCACCGCCAAGACACCCAACGTGGTCGTATCGCTGCCCGATGGCGTGCCTGGCGACCTGAGGTTCGCGGCGATCTACTCGAACCCGCCCGTCCGCGTGGGCAAAGCGCCGCTGCACGAGCTGCTGCAGCATTGGCTGCCCCGGTTGGCGCCCGGCGGGACCGCTCACCTGGTGGTGCAGCGCAACCTGGGAGCGGACTCATTGGCCACCTGGCTGGAAACCCAGGGCTACCAGGTCCAGCGGGTGAAATCAAAAAAGGGCTACCGGGTGCTCGCTGTCTCGGGCCCGCAGTAAACCCTCACCGCCACAGGTAAACGCTGTCCGCCAGGGCTGGAAGATCCAGACTCCGGGAGTATATTTCTGGAAGTGGGCTTGGACCTCCTCCGCGTACAGGACCTGGTAACCGAGTTCCGCACGTCCGACGGAATGGTTCGAGCCGTGGACAAGGTCTCTTTCTCGATCCGATCGGGCCAGACGCTTGGCCTGGTCGGCGAGTCAGGCTGCGGCAAGAGCGTCACCGCGCTCAGCATCATGAGACTCATCGCTCGCCCTGGCCGGATCGCCGAAGGCAGCATCTTCTTCGACGGGAAGGACCTCATCGACCTCGAAGAGGAAGAAATGCGTCATGTCCGCGGAAGCGACATCGCGATGATCTTCCAGGAGACCATGACCTCGCTCAACCCGGTGTACACCGTTGGCGACCAGATCGCCGAGGCGGTCCAGCTGCACATGAAAGTCAGCAAGAAAGAAGCCTGGGACCGAGCGGTCGAGATGTTGAAGAAGGTTAAAGTGCCGGCGGCCGAGCGAAGAGTCCACGAGTACCCCCACAACCTGTCTGGCGGTATGCGGCAGCGCGTGATGATCGCCATGGCGCTCTCCTGCAACCCCAAGCTCCTCATCGCTGACGAGCCCACCACGGCGCTTGACGTCACGATCCAGGCGCAGATCCTCGACCTGATGGCGGACCTGCAGCGAGAGTTTCAGATGTCGATCCTGATGATCACCCACGACCTGGGCGTGGTCGCCCAGGTGTGCGAAGAGGTGGTCGTCATGTACGCCGGCCAGGTGGTCGAGCAAGGACCTGTTCGGGCGCTGTTCTCCAACCCCCAGATGCCATACACGGAAGGGTTGCTGCGCTCGATTCCCCGGCTGGGTATGACGCAGAGCGAGAAGCTGAACGTAATTCGAGGCGTGGTTCCGAACCCGCTTCGACTCCCGAGCGGTTGTCGATTCGCGCCGCGCTGCGACTATCGCTTCGAGCAGTGCGCCAAGCCGCCGCCCCTGTTCGATGTGGGCGGACAGCTCTCGCGATGCTGGCTTTGTGAGTCCGGACGCCGCCAGCAGCCGATCCGGAAATCGGCAAGCGCCGGACCGATCGATTGAGCACCAAAACACCGACTGCTCCTGGCGCCACACCTGCGTTGGTGCGCGGCCGCACCCTCCTGAAGATCACCGACATCACCAAATATTTCCCGGTTCGGTCTGGCTTCCTTCAACGCCAGACCGGGACAGTCAAGGCTGTCGACGGCGTCGACCTGGAGGTCCAGGCGGGCGAAACCCTGGGGCTCGTGGGCGAGTCAGGTTGCGGCAAGTCAACCCTGGGTCGCACGATCCTCCGCCTCATCGAGCCCACGTCCGGAAAGATCGAGTTCGAAGGCGTGGATATCACCAAACTGCCAGGCCGGCGGATGAAGAGCTATCGGGCGGAGATGCAGATGATCTTTCAGGACCCCGTGGGCTCTCTCAACCCCCGGATGTCGGTCGGGGACATCGTGGCCGAAGGATTGGTGGTCCACCACCGTGGCAAGCGCTCGGAAAGGGAGGCCCTGGTCAAGGGCATCTTGAACCGGGTCGGCCTGCGAGCCGAGTATGCCAACCGGTACCCGCACGAGTTCTCCGGCGGACAGCGCCAGCGCATCGGCATCGCTCGCGCCCTCGCACTCAACCCGAAGCTGATTGTCGCCGACGAACCCGTCTCCGCCCTCGACGTCTCGATTCAATCCCAGGTGCTGAACCTGCTGGTCGAGCTGAAGCGTGAGTTCAACCTCACTTACGTGTTCGTCGCCCATAACCTGGCGGTCGTTTCCTACATCTCCGACCGGATCGCTGTCATGTACCTGGGAAAGATCGTCGAGCTGTCAACCGCCGACGCGCTGTACAAGAATCCCCTGCACCCATACACTCGGGCGCTGCTTTCGGCCATCCCCGACCCGGACCCCGACCAGAAAGGCTCGCCGATCCGCTTGCAGGGTGACGTGCCGAGCCCGCTCAACCCCCCTTCGGGCTGCCACTTCCGGACCCGCTGCCCGCTGGCCAAGAAGAAAGGGACGGCTGAGGGCATCTGCGCGGAGAAGGAACCGCCGCTGACCGACTCCGGCAAGGGTCACCTGGTGGCCTGCCATTTCGCCGGAGAGGACTGAGAACGACCTAGCCGGCGGTCCAATCGACTATCAGTCGACTATTTTCGGGTCCAGGGCGTCGCGGAGTCCGTCGCCGATGAAGTTGATGCACATGACGGTGGCGACCACAGCCAGCCCAGGAAAGGTGATCCACCACCAGTTGCCCTGGATCATCACTTCCTGGGCGCTGGCGAGGGTGGAGCCCCAGGAGTCGTTGGGTGGCCTGAGGCCGAAGCCGAGGAAGCTGACAAAGGCCTCCAACACGACGTTGCTGCCAACGCCCAACGTGA
>JAYUFT010000194.1:0-4649 GCA_043738605.1 Candidatus Dormiibacterota bacterium
GCTGCTGCGAGACGACGCCCCCACCCCGTGACCATGGTGGGCCTTCCGGTGGAGAGCTAGGCGACCTCTTCCACCAGCGCAGCCCACCGCTCATCGATACGGCGCGCCTTGTAGATCACGAACGCACCCGCCCAGGCCAGCACGAAGGCCGCAACTATGAAATAGCCCGCTCTGCCTATTAGGTCGAAGCCGGCGATGGCGCTGAACAAACCACCTTTCAGGTTGAGCGAATGGATGAGCACCTGCAGCAGCTCCACGAGTCCGACGAAGAGCGCCACGAACACCGAAAGGCTCGTCATCGTCAGGTTGTAGAACACCTTGCGGACCGGGCTGGCGAACGCCCATGAATAGGCCTTGGCCATGAACGCTCCATCGGCGGTGTCCATGAGCGACATGCCGGCCGCGAAGATGAGGGGAAGAGCGATGATGGCCCCAAACGGGATGCCATTGGCGGCAGCGCCGGCCGACACAGCAAGGAGGGCAACCTCCGACGCGGTATCGAAGCCGAGGCCGAATAGAAATCCCACGAAATACATCTGCCAGCTGTGCTTGATGACCCGGAACAGGCGCCCAAAGATCTTGGTCATGAACCCGCCGGCGGTGAGCTCGTGCTCGAGCGATTCGCTGTCGTACTCCCCACCTTTCATGCGGCGATACACCCGGACGATGTCGAGCAGGATCACGAGGTTCATCAGCCCGATGACCACCAGGAACCCGCCGGAGACCAGGCCCGCGATGAGGCTCCCAACGATCCGCAGCTCTCCCCCATTGCCGGAGACGCCTTCGACGATCCACTTGACCGCAAGGCCCAACGCAGCCGCAATCACTAAGACCACCGAGGAGTGGCCGAGCGAGAAGAAGAATCCGACGCCAACCGGCTTGCGACCGTCCTGAAGAAGCTTGCGGGTGGTGTTGTCGATGGCCGCGATGTGGTCGGCGTCGAACGCGTGGCGCAACCCGAACGTGTACGCAAGGCCGCCTAGCGCCAGGATCGTGGGGTGGCCGGCGCCGTAGAAGATCAGGAGTCCCCATCCGGCGACGTGAAGCAGTCCTACCCCGCCGAAGAACGCCGCCAGGCGGCTTCGCTCTCCGCGGTCGAATGACTGTCGTAGGAGAGCAGTCATGGAGGCCATACGCCGAGGTTAACCGTTATCGCGACAAGGTCGCAAGTAGGTATTCAAATCACCCTCCTCTAAGGTGCGAATGGCTCGCACTTGCGAAGCAGGCGGCTTGGCCGGGTAACCTGTGCTCAGATGGACCTGGACAAGCTGCCACCACAGCTGCGCATGGTCCTCCACACCCTCTCTCGCGCCGTGAACAGCCGCGAGC
This sequence comes from Candidatus Dormiibacterota bacterium, assembly GCA_043738605.1. Taxonomy (GTDB): domain Bacteria; phylum Chloroflexota; class Dormibacteria; order Dormibacterales; family Dormibacteraceae; genus Palsa-872. Next base: position 1,330 of record JAYUFT010000194.1, read on the forward strand.
CGGCGATTCGCTCCCGGATCCGGCTGTTGCAGGAAGCCAATCCGCACCTCACAAATGACCAACTGGCGCGGCGGCTGATCCGTTCCACCCGCAGGCGGGTGACCACGACCGGTGCCATCAGCGGCGCGGTCTCGATTGCGCCGGGGCTGGGCACCATGCTCGCGGTCGGTACCATCACGAGCCAGGCGCTCTACGCGCTCGAGCAGGAGATCGAGCTGGTGCTGGCCATCGCGATCATCTACGGACACGAGCTTGGCAGCTCCGACGACCGAGTCCTCGAAGCTCTCGTCGTGGTCGGCATCACAAGTGGCGCTGTGAAGCTTCGAGAAGATGTCCTGGTTGCGGGCGGAGAGCGGGTCGCACTTGCCGCGGTCCGCCGGCTGCCCGCGATTCTTCTGACCCATGGCAGCGGCCGGATTCTAAGTCGCATCCTCGCGCGTTTTGCCAGCACCGGAGTGGCGAAGGTGGCAGCCCGCGTGGTGCCGCTGGGAGTCGGTGTTGCCGCGGGCGCCGGCTTTGATTGGCTGGCGGTGACCGGCCTCGGCCACGCTGCGATGAAGTACTACGGACCCGGCGGAGCCGGGGCTCGACCCCTGCTACTTGCTTCCGAAAATCCCTCGCACGTCGAACTCAACGGCTGACGCGATCTGGTCGAAACCGCATTTCGTCGGCGGCTTGTCGGTGCGCCAGCGCAGGAATCTGGTTGCGTGCCGGAAGCGCTGTCCGGCTTCCAGCTTGTCGTAAGCGACCTCGCACACGAGCTCGGGTCGGACCGTCACCCACTCCGCCTCCTTGCCGCGCGACCACCGACTTTGCCCGCCGGGCATGCGGCCATCCGCCTGCGACCATTCTTTGGGCGTCTCGGTCGTCAGCGGCTCGAGCTTGGCGATCAACTCCTTTCGTTCCGCAGCGCTGAAGGAGGAGGTGTGGCCGACATAGTGCAGCGTGCCTTTGCCGTCGTACAGGCCGAGCAGAAGGGACCCCAACGACTGTCCGTCATTTGACTTGCGCCAACCGATGACGACGCAGTCAGCGGTGCGTTGGTGCTTGATCTTCACCCAATTCCGCTTGCCCGGAACGTAAGCGCCGTCCCACGACTTCGCGATCACGCCGTCGAGACCCGCTCCCTCGAACTGCTCGAACCATTTTTCGGCGGTCTTCGGGTCTCGCGTGTAAGGGGTGAGAAAGATCGGTGGCTTCGCGCCCTTCATCAACTTCTCGAGGCGCTTGCGCCGCTCCCCCAACGGCAGCGCCCGTAGGTCCTCGTCGCCCTCCGCCAGCAGATCGAAGGCAACAAACCACGCCGGGGTGGCGGCGCTGAGCATGCGGACCCGCGAGTCGGCGGGATGGATGCGCTGCTGCAGGGCGCCGAAATCGAGCCCTCCCTTGCCGACGACGATGAGCTCGCCGTCGAGGACCAGCTTGCTCTGGGCCAGCGACCGAAAGGCCGGCAGCACCTCGGGAAAGTAGCGGGTCATCGGCCGGGAACCGCGGCTGATCAAGGCCACCTCATCACCGTCGCGGTAGACCAGGGTGCGAAAACCGTCCCATTTGGGCTCGTACTCCCAGCGTTCACCCTTGGGAATTCCCGTCTCGCTGGGGGCCGAGAGCATCGGTTCCATGTCGATCGGAATAGGAGTTTTCAACGGATTTATCCCCAGTTGTCTATATCTTGTGGACGGCGGACCTCTGTGCTACCATATCGTCCGCCGGTAACCCGGCCACCAATTTCGACTCCACGCCCCCACCCCAGCCTTGGGAAGCTCGCGCAAGCGGGCTTCCCGCTTTTAAGGCCAGCTCGCTCAAGCGGAGCTTCCCGGCTTTAAAAGCTAGCTCGCGCAACCGAGCCTCCCGTTATTTGGGACGGAACCGGTTGAGCAGGTCGCTCACGGTGACGTTGCTGTAGTCCTTCCCCAGCACCGCCTGCGCGGTCTGCCAGACGGCACGCGCCGGGGCCGGTCCCTTCTCGGCCAGGTCCGACAGGCGGAGGGCCCCGTAAACCTGGATCTGCGGCACCTGCGCCAGCTGGGACGCCATCCACTGCGCCCACTGCTCGACGTTGCCCGCGCTCGGGCCCACGCCCTTCATCGCATCCGTCTTCACCTGGGAAACGGTCCCCCACGCCGGCGAGCTCGTCACCTTATCTGCAGCTGCCGCCGCCTTCGCCACCCCGGCCGTCTTGAGCGCACCGGCGACCGCCTCGGCCTTGGCCGCCTCCTCCTCCGCCTTCTGCATGCCGGCAGCTGCCTTGGCCTCGGCCTCGTGCGCTGCAGCCTTGGCCTCCTCTGCCGCCTCGGCGGCCTTGGCTGCCGCTTCGGCCCGCGCCGCCTTGAGGGTGGAGAGACCCTCGCCGGCGATCTCGGTGATCCGATCCGCCGCGCTGCCTGATTCGCTGCCGCCGGCGCCATCGCCAGTGCGCAGGCGCTCGCCAAAGCCGCGCCCCATCGCTCCGCCGATCAGACTGGGGACGTCGAGCCCCGTGAGGCCCTTGATCGCGGTCGTCGATTCGATCATGGCGCGCGTCGCATTCTTGACGAGGTCAGACGCGCCGTCCGCACTCATCACGGTCAGCGAGTTGATGTGGCCCATCGGCTCAGCCGCGGCCCGAACGATTTCAGGCAGCGCCGCCAGCACGGTCTGGATGATGGCTGCCTCGTTGAACTGCTTGTAAGCGTCGGCGCGCATCGCGAGGGCTTTGGCCTCAGCTTCACCCTTGGTCAGAACGATCTGGGCTTCGGCGCCTCCTTCCAGTCGTGTCGTCTCCGCGTCAGCTTCGGCGGACGCGATCTTCGCGCGCTTGTCGCCTTCGGCCTTGGCGATGACAGCCTGCGCCAGGGCTGCCGCCGGCTTAACCGTTGAAGAAAGCAGCTCCATCTCTTTACGGTTGGCTTCAAGCTGGGCCAGCTCGGTCTGCTTGCGCACCACCTCCTGCTGGGCTTCGGCCGCCGCCAGCGGTCCTGCCTGATCGGCGCGCGCCTGGGCAGCTGCGACCTGCGTTTTCGTCTCAGCCTCGCGCAGCGCGACGTCTCGTCCGGCGTTGATCTTGACCTGCTGCGATTCCGCCTCTCGGACCGCCGCTTCCTGGTCGGTCGTGGCCTTCACCATGCGGGCATCGCGGGTGACCGTCGACACGCTCTGCTGACCGAGCAGCTCGATGTAGTTCGACTCGTCGGAGAAGCTCTGGATCGTGAAGGCGTCAATCTGGAGACCGCTGGTGGCAAGGTCGCCCTTCGCCGCGTCCTGCACCTGCTGGAGCAACTTCTGACGGTCGCGGATGAGCTCCTCGATAGTCAGCGTTCCGACGATCGATCGGAGCGACC
>JAYUFT010000195.1:0-4646 GCA_043738605.1 Candidatus Dormiibacterota bacterium
CGCGCACGGGGACCCTCGACGGCCCCACGCCGGCGGTACTCGATGCTCCTTGCCTTCGATATTGGCAACACCTCCATCCACCTCGGTCTGTTCGACGGCGAGACCCTGAAGCACACCTGGCGCATCGGCGTCGAGCAGGAGAAGCTGCCGGACGAATACGGCGTGCTCATCCTCAGCCTGCTGGCCACTGGCCGCGTCACGACCGAGCAGATCGACGATTGCATCATCGGCTGCGACGTCCCGCCATTGATCCCCACCTTCGAAACGGTCTGCAAGAAATACTTCGGCATGGACCCCATGATCGTCGGCCACGGCCTTCGCACAGGTGTGCGAATCCTCTACGACAACCCGAAGCAGCTCGGCGCCGACCGCATCATCGACGCCGTCGCGGCGATTAAGCAGTACGGAGCGCCGGTCATCGTCGTGGACTTCGGCACGGCCACCGTGTTCGACGCCGTAAACGAGGCGGGCGATTACCTCGGCGGTGCGATTGCGCCAGGCATCGGAATCGCCAGCGAGGCGCTTTTCAGCCGCGCCGCGATGCTCTACCGCGTGCAGCTCGAGCGTCCTCCGGTGGCCATCGGCAAAAACACGATTCATGCCATGCAGTCGGGAATCTTCTTCGGCTACGTCGGGCTGGTCGAAGGGATCGTCGCACGCTTCAAGGCCGAACTGACGGGCGACGTGAAGGTCATCGCCACCGGCGGGCTGGCGCGCGAAATTGCCGAGGCGACGGACTGCATCGACTTCATCGACGGCGACCTCACGCTGAACGGCCTGCGGTACATCTACGAACTGAACGCGGACCTCCGATGACCGAGGTTCACGATTCACGATTCACGATTCACGATTCGCCCCTCGCCAATCTGCGGATCGTCCTTGGGGTTACCGGTTCGATCTCCGCCTACAAGGCGGCGGACCTTGCCAGCAAGCTCCGGCAGGCGGGCGCGACCGTCGAGGTCATCATGACGCGCGCCGCCACGCAGTTCATCACGCCGCTTACCTTTCAGTCGCTGACCGGTCTGCCGGTGGTGGTCGATATGGTCAGCGCCGCCGAGCCCGAAGCGCACGTCGAGGTGGGCCGGCGCGCTGACGCCCTGGTCATCGCCCCGGCAACCGCCGATTGCATCGCCAACCTCGCGCACGGCCAGACTCCAGACATGGTCACTCTCACTGCGCTGGCCTCCACCGCGCCCGTCCTTCTCGCACCGGCCATGGATAGCCAGATGTGGGAGAACGCGGCCACGCAGGCCAACGTCCAAACACTTCGCGACCGCGGCGTTACTATCATCGGCCCGATGGCTGGGCGGCTGGCGAGCGGCCGAATTGGCGCGGGGCGGTTGGCCGAACCACAGCAAGTCATCGGTGCGCTCCGGGCGCTGCTCGGCCAGCGTTCGGGTGATTTCGTTGGGCGCCACGTGGTCGTCAGCGCGGGCCCTACTCAAGAGCCGCTCGACCCCGTGCGCTACATCGGCAACCGTTCGAGCGGAAAGATGGGCTTCGCGATCGCCGAAGCGGCGCGAGACCGCGGAGCCCGGGTCACGCTGGTCAGCGGCCCGGTCGCGCTCGAAACGCCGTTCGGCGTGGACCGCATGGACGTCCGCTCGGTGTCCGAAATGCTGGTGGCACTCCAGCAAGCAACAATCGAGTCAGACGCGATCATCATGGCTGCCGCCCCGGCCGACTTCCGCGCCGCGGTCACCGCCGACCACAAGCTCAAAAAGACGGATGGGGCAGACTCGATGACGTTGGAGTTGGCGAAGAACCCGGACATCCTCGCGACGCTGCCGGGCGGCGGCATCCGCGTGGGCTTCGCCGCTGAAACGCGCAACCTCGCGAACTACGCGAAGGCCAAGCTCGCAACGAAGCGGCTCCACTTCATCGTCGCCAACGACGTCTCGGCCGCGGGCAGCGGCTTCGGCACCGAAACCAACCAGGTCACAATCTTCCACGACGACGGCCGCATCGAAGCGCTCCCGCTGCTCAGCAAGTACGCAGTAGCGCACGCGATCCTGGACCGGGTGGCCGCGCGCCTCAGTCCTCAGGCCTGAGGATCTTTACCGCTTTCCAATTTCGCTCCAATGGTTAGCTGATACTTTCAGTGCACACACAAGCACGCGCTCGGACACACCGGCGCGCTGGAGGGACCAGTTCGACAACGATGACACCCAGGTAGGCCGTCGAGCTGCTTTGGGCCTCCTGGTCCTCCGCCCACAGCCACGCAGTGATCGCTTCTTTGATGTTGGCGAAAGCGTTTTGCGCATCCGTGCCCTGAGAGAGACAGCCCGGCAGCGCTGGACACTCCGCTACCACCCATCCATCCTCATCCGGCCTCTAGCGTGACGCGAAAAGGCATCACCCCGTCACCCTGTCGCCCCGTGGCACTTCTTGAACTTCAAGCCGCTGCCGCAGTGGCACGGTTCGTTCCGGCCGACTTTCGGCGCGGTGGCCACGCGCGTGCCCACTTGACGGGCGGGCGCCTCGTCGCGATTCGTGCGCATCTGGCCTGAACTCGGCGCGCTGGAGCGGGCCAACACGGGCTTCGCGATAGGGCCACCAGTGGATTGGGCCATCGCTGGCTCGGCATCTTCGCTGCCTGGGTGCATGGCCACCATCTCTGGCGGCGGCGGCGCGGCCGGCTGCTCCACGATCTTCACCTTGAAGACCGTGCGCGCCACCTGCTTGCGAATGTTCCCTACCAGCTGCTGGTACATGTCGTGGCCTTCGCGCTTGAACGCCACCAGCGGGTCGATCTGCGCGTAGGCCTGCAGGCCGATGCTCTGCCGCAGCTCTTCGATCGCCGTGAGGTGTTCGCGCCAGTGCTGGTCGATCGATTCGAGCAGCAGCCAATGCTCCACCTTCCGCATGCTCTCCAGACCGACCATCTCCTCCACCTGCTCGTAGCGGTCTTCGGCGCGGTCCAATACCTCGTCCTTGGCCTCTTCCTTCAGGTCCTGGATCTCCTCCACGCTCGGGAGGTCCTCGGCCATCAGGATTTCGCGCAGTTCGTTCTGAAGCAGTTCGAGAGACTCGATGTCCGTCCCCGTAACCGTCTGGAAGATGTACTCCAGCTCTTCCACCAGCATCCCCACGATGTTGGCCCGCGTATCCACGCCTTCGAGGATCATCTCGCGCTGGCTGTAGATCTGCTTGCGATGCTCGTTGATCACGTCGTCGAAATCGACCAGCCGCTTGCGGATGTCGAAGTTGTGGCCTTCGACCTTCGTCTGGGCCTGCTCGATGGCCCGCGTCACCATCCGCGATTCGAGCGGCATCTCCTCGGTCATGCCCAGCTTCTGCATCATGCCCGGCACCCATTCAGGGGCGAAGCGCTTCATGATGTCGTCCCCGAACGAGACGAAGAAACGGCTGGAGCCCGGGTCGCCCTGGCGGCCGGCGCGCCCGCGAAGCTGGTTGTCGATCCGGCGCGACTCGTGACGCTCGGTGCCCAGGACGTAGAGACCACCAAGCGCGGTGACCTCGTCGTGATCGGCCGCCACGGCCCTCTCGGCGGACGCCAGTGCGGCCGGCCAGGCGGCTTCGTACGCCTCTGGGGTCTCAACCGGATCCAGACCCTGCTGCTTGAGGGAGGCGATGGCGGTGAACTCGGGGTTGCCACCGAGCATGATGTCCGTACCGCGACCGGCCATGTTGGTCGCGACGGTCACCTGTGACTTGCGGCCGGCCTGGGCGACGATGGCCGCCTCACGCTCGTGCTGCTTGGCGTTGAGCACCTCGTGCGGGACGCCGCGTCGGCGCAGCAGCTCGGAGAGGTGCTCGCTCTTCTCGACGCTGACGGTGCCGACCAGGACCGGCTGGCCTCGTTTGTGACGGCCGGCGAGGTCCTCGACCACCGAGGCGAACTTGGCCTCTTCGGTGCGATAGACGAGGTCGGCCTGGTCAGCGCGGATCATCGGCATGGTCGTGGGGATGGCCACCACGCCCAGCTTGTAGGTGCTGTAGAGCTCAGCGGCCTCGGTCTGGGCCGTGCCCGTCATACCGGAGAGCTTGGAGTAGAGGCGGAAGTAGTTCTGCAAGGTGATCGTGGCCAGGGTCTGGTTCTCGTTCTGGATCTCGACGCCCTCCTTGGCCTCGATCGCCTGGTGCATGCCCTCGTTGTAGCGACGCCCGGCCAGCATCCGGCCGGTGTGCTCGTCGACGATGAGGATCTCGCCGTTGAGGTTGACGTAGTCCTTGTCGCGTTTGAAGAGCTCCTTGGCCTTGATGGCGTTGTTGAGGTAGCCGATCAGCGGGGTGTTGACGGACTCGTAGAGGTTTTCGATGCCCAGGTAGTCCTCGACCTTGGCAATGCCGGCCTCCAGGACACCGACGGTGCGTTTCTTCTCGTCGACCTCATAGTCGCCCTCGCCGTCCTCGCCACGGTTCAGGCGCTGGACCAGGCGCGAGAACTCGACGTACCACTTGGTCGCCTGATCGGCGGGACCGCTGATGATCAGCGGAGTGCGGGCCTCGTCGATGAGGATGGAGTCGACCTCGTCGACGATGCAGAAGTTGTGTCCGCGCTGGACGAGCTCGTCGGTGGACCATGCCATGTTGTCGCGCAGGTAGTCGAAGCCGAACTCGTTGTTGGTGCCGTAGGTGATGTCCTTGGCGTACTCGGCGCGGCGCTCGGTCGGCGTCATCGA
>JAYUFT010000196.1:0-4640 GCA_043738605.1 Candidatus Dormiibacterota bacterium
GAAATGGCCGCTGCCACCGAGCACCGCGAAAGTCAATATCTGCACAGCGCGCGTGACGCCGTACTGCTGGTCGCTGGGGTCAACAAAAGTCTGAAGGTGGGCCTCGAGCGCTCCACCGAACCCGGCCAACACCGCGCTCAGAACAAAGGCGATCATCTTGTAGCGCGCTACGTTGATGCCCTGGCTCAGCGCCGCGAGCTCGTCCAGGCGGATCGCCGCCCAGGCCGCGCCGAGCCGGCCCTTGGTCAGCCGCCACACGAGGAAGAGCACCACCACCAGCGAGACCAGTACGAGGTTGATTCCCCCGAGCGGGTCAGAGTTCCCGTTTTTCAGGCCTAGGCCTTCTCCGGTAATGGGCAAATTCAGTATCACGCCGAGACGGAGCGCCTCTATGAAGCCGATGGTGGCGATAGCGAGGAAGACGCCGCGAAGGCGCAGGACAGGCAGGCCAACTACAAGTCCGACGGCGGCGGCCAGTAGGACGGCAGCGGCGATGTTGAGCGCCAGGGGCGTGTGCCAGTACTGGTCCATCAGCACCGACGTATATGCACCGATGGCCATGAAGCCGGGGGCGGCGAGGGAGAGTTGGCCCGAGTACAAGACGATGAACATCGACAACGCGATGATGCTGTTGATCCCGACCTGCGCGATAAACAGCGTGTGCGAGTTCCAGAAGCCGATCGGATCGGTGAAGAGTTGGATAAAGAAGTCCATCGCCTAGATCCGCTCGCGCAGCTTCGCGCCGAAGAGGCCTTGCGGGCGCAGGGCCAGCATCAAGAAAAGCGCCGCGAATGCCACCCCGCCGCGCGCGCTGCTGCCGAGCACGACCAGCGCGAGCACCTCGACCATACCGAGCAGGTAGCCGCCGATCACCGCCCCCGGAATGCTGCCCATGCCCCCCAGGACGATCACAGCAAGACCCCGCACCTCGACGTTGTCCCGGCCGATGTATGGGCTGATGTCGCCAAGCGCCACTCCAAACAGGATGCCCGCCAACCCGCCGAGCGCCGAGGAGATGATCAGCGTGAGCGAGATCATGCGGTCGACGTCGAGACCCATCAACTGCGCCGCACGGGGATTCTCCGCCACAGCGCGCAGGCCGCGGCCGACCTGGGTGTACTTCATCACGTAGCCGAGCACGAGCATGAGAAAGATCGAGATGGGGATGATCGCGACCTTGCTGGCTTCCAAGGTGAGTCCAGCTACGTACCAGGTCGGGTTGGGGACAACGCCCGCCGGAAAGCTGACTGAGTTCGCGCCGTCTACCCATAGCGATTTGAAGATCGTGTCTGGGCGGCCCTGCTCGATGGCGGCGACGATGATCAAGGCGAGACCGATAGTGGAGATGAGCGCCGCGATCGGAGGAGCGCGCCGGCGCCGTAGTGGGCGCAGGCAGACATGTTCGATGACCAGCCCCATCGCGGCAGTGACGGCAATGCCAACCGCGCACGCGACCAAAAAGGACTGGCCGTGGTTGACCACCAACGAGTAGGTGACAGCGGCGCCAAGCATGAAGACCGCACTGTGCGCGAGGTTGAGGATGTCGAGGATGCCAAAAACGAGCGTGTACCCGACAGCGAACAAGGCGTAGATGGACCCGATGAAGATCGCGTTTAGGAGCTGCTGTCCCAAAGCAATGACGGGGGGATCAAGATCCCCCCGTCAGCCCCCCATTAACCTTTCTAGCTCGCCGGGATCTCGTGGACGAGGGTGAAGCCGCCATTTCCATCCATCGCGATCACCCAAACCGTCTGCTTGACGTCGTGTGAGGCAGTGAACTGGAATGGCCCGAGTGGGGTCTGGATGTTGACCGACTCCATGGCGGTGCGCAGCTTGTCGCGGTCTCCGGCGAGGTCGCTGTAGGTCAGATTGGCGCGGCTGACCGAATCGGCCAGGATCTTGATCGCTGTGTAGCCCTGGGCCGCGAACTGGTCAGGGTTCTTGTTGTACTCGGCTTTGTAGGCGGCGACGAAGTCGGCGTTGGACGGGAAATTGTTGCCCAGATACCAGGCGCTCCCGCTGCGGGCTCCCGTGCCCGCGGCCCCGGCCTGGGTGGAGACGGTGGCGGTGTTGAATCCATTGCCGCCGAGGAACTGGCCTTTCCAGTTTTGCTTTCGCGCCTCAGTCATGATCTTGGCCGGGATCCCGCCGAGAGAGGTGATGAAGATCACATCCGGGTGGAGCTGTACCGCCTGAGTGACATACGGCGCAAGGTCGGCCTCTGCCTTGTTGAACTTGATCGTCTTTAGCAGCGTGATGCCGTACTTGCCGACGGTGGCCTGAACGATCGTCCCGCCGTCGCTGGAAAACTTGTCGTCCTGGGCGACCAGCAGCACACCGGTTGTCGGGTGCTTGTCTGCCGCGTACGACTGAATGTTGTCAGGGATCGCAGTCTCCTCCCCCAAGCTGTCACGGAACACGTATTTGCACGCCGTGCTGCTGGCCGGGAAGTTGCAATCCGGGACGATGTGGATCCCAGTCGTACTCACAGCAAGGATCGGGGTCTTCAGGGTTTCCGCGAGAGGGTGAGCCCCCAGAGCAGAGTTCGAGAGCGTCGGTCCGAGCAGCGCGAGATCTTGCTCCTGCGTGATCAATGTCTGCACCAGCTGCGTGGCCTGAGCCTTGTCCGAAGCATCGTCTTTGACGGTGAGAGTGATTTGCACCCCATTGACACCGCCCGCAGCGTTGATCTGCTTGACAGCGAGCATCATGCCGTCTCGACTCTGGGGTCCGTAAACACCCCCGGCGCCTGTAATTGACAGGATCGCCCCGAGCTTGATGACCTTGGCAGACGAGCCGCCTCCCGAGCCGCACGCGGCGATGAGGATGGCTGCAACCAAGCAGGAAACGACGCGTACCCCTTTCATATTCGGATCCCCCTTTTGAAAAAAAGCCCCTAGCCGGCCCCTAACGTATCAAACCTTCGCGTGATCTGCGGTCGGCGGTCAGTCCTTCAACCGCTTTACGAGTCGCGGGACGTCGAGCTTGGGCTTCGGGTACTGCGGATCCATATCGGCGAGGGTATCCCTGACGATCTTGGCGACTGCCCAGTTGCGGTAGTCCTTGTCGTTCGCCGGGATGACGTACCACGGTGCCCACTTCGTCGAGCACTTGGTGATGGCGATGCCGTAAGCGCTCATGTAGTCGTCCCAGTACCTGCGCTCGTTGATGTCCGTCTCGTGAAACTTCCAGTGCTTGTCTGGGTCGCGCAATCGGTCGAGCAATCTGGTGCGCTGCTCGTCGTACGAGATGTGCAGACAGATCTTGATGATCGTCGTGCCGCTCTTCACGACTTCCTTCTCGAACTCGTTTATCTGCTGATAGCGCCGCTCGATCACCTTCGGGTCGGCGAGCGCGTGAACGCGCGCGATGAGCACATCTTCGTAATGGGAGCGATTGAAGATCCCGACGACGCCTGCCTCCGGCAGGCTACGCCGTATTCGCCAGAGGAACCCGTGGCGCCTTTCCTCGGGTGTCGGCTGTTTGAACGATGTGATGTGGACGCCCTGCGGGTTGAGGTCGCCGATCACGTGCGTGATGGTCCCGTCCTTCCCAGCAGTGTCCATCGCCTGCAGGACCACCAATATCGATCGCTTGTTCTCGGCGAACAGGCGCTCCTGGAGGTCGAACAGCCTGCCGTGCGCCTCCTCCATCTCCTTCCGCGCCTGCTTCGGCTTCTTGATACCAGGCGTCGAGTCAGGGTCGACATCGACCATCCGGAAACGCCCGTCGAGCAGCTCGGCGCGGAGGAGATCCCGGATGTCTTTCGGTTTTTCTTTGGCCACCGGGCCAAAGTCTAGTCGACGGCTAAGTCAGCTCGGCGGGCACCACGTCGACGACCACTGTGCGATCGCCTCGCAAAACGGTCAGGGGCAGCTTCGAGCCGATGCGCGCCTCCACCATCAGCCGCTGGAGGTCGCCGGCTTTGGCCACGGCCGCCTCGCCGACAGACACAATGACGTCTCCGCCCTGCAGCCCTGCGGCCGCTGCGGGGCTGCCGCTGACGACCTCCTGCACCTCGACGCCGGCCTTGCGGCCTAGCCGCTGCGCCGCCGCCGGTGCCAGCGCGCGTGTGCCGCCCGCGATGCCGAGATAGGCGCGGCGCACCCGCCCGTGTCGCATCAGCGCTGCGAGGATCGCCTGGGTGGTGGCGTTGATGGGTACCGCAAGCCCGAGACCCATGCCGGCGACCGCGGTGTTGACCCCGATCAACCGCGCCTTCCAATCCGCGAGGGCGCCGCCGGAGTTGCCCGGGTTGAGCGCGGCATCGGTCTGGATGACGTCCTCGACGAAGCGACGGTGCCCGTTGCCATCGGCGGTCGCCAGCGAGCGGCCTAACCCGCTGACGACCCCCGAGGTGACGGACCCCGAAAAGCCCATGGGATTGCCGATGGCCACGACCAGCTGACCGACTCGAAGGGTGTCTGCGTCCCCGATGGGGATGGGCTCGAGCGTCGCCGACCGGGCGCGCGCGACCGCAAGATCAGAGAGGGGGTCGGCGCCGACCAGGTCGAGCTCGTACTCGGTGCCGTCGATGAAGGAAGCGCTTGCCTTGCCCGCCTGCGCGACGACGTGGGCGGAGGTGACGAGGTAGCCGTCAAGGGTGATGACGACGCCAGAACCGGCGCCGCCGTCTCGCG
>JAYUFT010000197.1:0-13613 GCA_043738605.1 Candidatus Dormiibacterota bacterium
GCCTTGATCACCATCTCGCTGGCGAACTCCATGCCCGTCGCGCGCAGGCGCATCTTCTCGTACGCATCCTTCTTGAAGGCGCGCAGGCCGCAATGCGTATCGCCCACCGGCGCGTGGAAGAAGACGCGGCTGATGAACGTGAGGACGGGGTTGCCCACCCAGCGGTGCGACCAGGGCATGGCGCCCGGCTCGATGCCGCCCATGAAGCGATTCCCGACCACCAGGTCGTAGCCCTCGCGCAGCTTGTCGATCAGCGGGCCGATCGCCTCGAAGTCGTAGCTGTCGTCGGCGTCGCCCATGACCACGAACTGGCCTTTCGCGGCATCGATGCCGCCGATGAGGGCGCTGCCGTAGCCCTTCCTCGGCACATCCACGACCCTGGCGCCGAGGTCGCTGGCGATCTGTTGGGAGCCGTCGGTGCTGCCGTTGTCGGCGACGATGATCTCAGCCGCGAACCCCCCCTTGGCGATAGCGCTCTGCGCGTGGCGGATGCACTTGGCGAGCGTCTCCGCCTCGTTGAGGCAGGGCATCACGATCGAGACCTCGACTGCAGTTGCCGTTGAGGCAGTCTGCTTGGGCTCCCGCTGGGAAACTGACATTCCGCTAGAGCCTAACGATTGGCGTGGAGGTCAGCCCGCGAAAGCACGCTGTTTGGCTGAATCGGCCCTTGGGACCCTACGGCTGTCTCTCGGGCTGAGGGGCATCAACATGAGAGATGGAAGTGAAACCCCAGCGCAGCCATAGCGTCTGCTCAACATCCCAATAAGCTGGCGTGGTCAATCCGATGCGTGTTCTGAAACTGAACCCCTGTGCAGCCACCACAGCCCGTGCAGTCAAATGGATACCGGCGAAGTCCTCGGACACCTTAACCCCAGTCTGGGAATACCAGCCCTTCGGTTTTCCGACCGTATGCCTCGACGAAGCGGGTCCAATCGGTCGCGGAGCTGATCTCTACGATTGGCTGTCTACGAGACTCAAGCTGCCAAACGTACCAAGGCCAAGGAGTCATCTCGGAAGGGAACAGATCCAGGTAGATTCGCCACATGGAGTCACCTCTGCGGGCGGGAGTCGACGTGTATAGCCCGAAACCAGTTGGATTGGGCTGCGACCGTTGGCCATCAGGCGCCCGCCCCGCATCAACAAATCTGGCCGGCGTTGGCACTTCCGCGCCCAGCGATGCATGGCGACCAGTAGCGATCCAGTGTTGTCGGCCCTGGCGGAGGGGGCCATCGACTAAGGGTCGATCATCCATTGAAATCCTTGCGAGCAGCTGACAAGAGTCCACCAGCTCATCGGATTCGGCTGGTGTAATGACTGCCGATCCCGTTGGGCCCATGCTGCCATCGATGCATGATTGCATCACCCAAACGAAATGGCGCAGATCGCGATCAGGCTCATCGGGATGCTGGTCGTCGTCCAGCTCCGATATGCGGCGAAGGAGAATCTGGGCCGGGCCGCCGATCATGACCGCATCCTAATGGCTACACGACGGTGGACCTCACCGAGTCGGGTTGGCCCGGTGAGGTCGGTTCGTCAAACGAGATTCAGAAGCCCATCGCGACCAAGCCGACCAATAGAAGCCTGCGTAGTCTCATAACAACATTTCTCCTTGCTTCCGTGATGAATGAAGCCAACGGAGCGTCCGAAGTCCTCCTCGGGAGTCCGCCCGTTGTTAAGTGAGAATGTGCTGTCATGGCGTTAAGTGAATGAGAGCCGAACGGCCCTAACATTTAAGGACTCGTTGCTGGAGCATCACTTGAGCCGGTGCGTTGTCGCTTGCTTTGACAAAAACAATGACCCCGACGGATCGCCTCTTGAGAACTGGTACCTGCCTTGCGGCCTGTTCCTGCTCTGTCGAACGTGTCCCTCGGGGCCATGGCCAACAGTAAGGGCGCCATCGTCAGGGTGCAAGACAAAAAATTAGTTCGCTGCCAACCAACGATTAATAGCTTGACAACAGCAAGTGTCGTAGGGCCGGAATGAATCAGTAATGGATGTTCTTGCCGCCGTCTACCACCACGTCCTGGCCGGTGAGCATGTCGTTTTCGATGAACGCCATCACGGCCTGCGCCACGTGGTCGGCGTTGGCGATCGCACCAACAGGCGTGGTCGCCGCCAACGATCCTTCCTGGGCCTCCGCCGCCTCCTCGCCGAAATGCTGGCGGAACCATCGCGTGGAGACGAGGCCCGGCGAGACCGAGTTGACACGGACTTCAGGCGCAAGGGCTAGAGCGAGCGCACGTGTCAGCTGCAGCACGCCGGCTTTGGAGACTGCATAAACGATCGACGATCCGGTCGCTCGGTGGCCCGCAATGGATGCGATGTTGACGATGGCGCCGCCCGTCTTGCGAAGCTCGGGCGCTGCGGCACGGCAGCAGTAGAAGGTCCCCTTCAGGTTGACCTTGAGGATCTCATCCCACACCTCATCGGTGAGCGCGTCGAGGTCGGGGTGCGCGATGAACCGCGTGGTGCCCGCGTTGTTGACCAGGACATCAATGCGGCCGTATCGATCTTTCACGGCTTCGATCATCGCCGTGACCTCTTTTTCGATTGAGACGTCGGCCTTGTGGGCCATCGCGTCCGGGCCGGCAACGATGACCTCGGCAGCGGTCGCCCGGGCATCCTCGTCGGAGCGTGAATAGTTGACGACCACTGCTTTGGCGCCAGCCTTCGCCAACCGCAGGCAAACGGCGCGCCCGATGCCGGTACCGCCACCGGTGACGATCGCGACCCGGCCCTGCAAGTCCATGCGACACTAGAGCCTAAGCCATGCCTGTGAGCCTCAAGCGCGCCCATGCGGTAATCGACAAGGCTTTGGCAAAGGCAAGCCAGCTCGGTATCAAGGTGACAGTTGCCATCGTTGACGAGGGTGGGCATCTCGTGGCGCTCAGCCGGATGGACGGCGCGATGCCCCTGTCGCCTCAATTGGCAGAGGCGAAAGCCGTTGGCGCGGCGATGTTCATGCGTGACGGCGAAGCGCTGGCGAAGATGGCGCAGGACAGGCCGGGTTTCTTCAGTGCCGCTGACAGGCTCGTCCGTGTGCCGCTGATACCTGGACTCGGGTCCGCCCTCATCTCGCAAGACGGGAACGTGATTGGCGCCGTCGGGGTCAGCGGGGGCCGTCCGGATCAAGACCTCGAGTGCGCCCAGGCCGGGCTAAGCGAGCTCTAGCGTTCTCAACGCCTCGTAAATAGCGCCCGTCCTTGCCAGCCGGCTCGAGTACAGGACCAGCTGTTCAGCGCGCCATGGCTCTATGGGCGCCACCGCCGGCAGCTCCGGCAACCTCGCGCCCCCCCGGGAACGCGCTCGCGCCAGCGTGAGGTGCGCCTGGTAAAGCCTCGACTCCCTGGGCAACCCGGCCCGCGCGCACTCCTCTTCCACGTGGGCAGCCAGCGCGGCCGCTGCCCGAGTCCCTGTCCGTAGGCCGAGCCACACCACCCGCGCAGCGCGGCCACGTCCGAAAGCGCCGACGTCGCCAAGCTCCATGTCGAACGCCACGAGAGGGTGCTGCACAAGCGTGTCGGCCACTGATTCGACCAGCCCTCGCTCGACGTTGCCGACAAAGCGAATGGTCAGGTGGAGGTTCTCTTTCGGCGTCCACCGAAAGTCCGGCGCGACCTGCGCGCATGCGGCGATGAAGCGCGCCAGCTCGTCGCGTTGAGGTTCGGGCACCGGAAGCCCAAAGAACGCGCGGACTTTCAGCGAACGCGCGTCTTCTTCTTCCAGTTCTCCTGCGCCCATTGGCTCGGCCGGGTGGGGCGCCAGCCGAAGCGCGCGCTGACGGAGTCGATGCCGTCCGCGATGTTGTCGAGCTGGAGCGTGTTGATCTCGTCAGGGGTCACGATCGGGTTGGAGAGCATCGCCTCCATCGCCATCGCGCCTGGGATGAGCAGCGCGATGGGGAGCTTCAGCTTGGGCTTCTTGATCCCGCGCGCCTGGATGAACCAATCGAGCATCGTTTCGAATGTAACGACCTCGGGGCCGCCAAGCTCAACGATCGTGCTGAGGAGCTCGGGCTTGCTGATGGCCTCGACCACGCAGCGGGCAGCATCCTCACGCAGGATCGGTTGGAACCTGGCTTGGCCGCTGCCGGGGATGACGATCACCGGTCCAAAGCTCGTTTGCTGCTCGAAAGCCTCGACGAAGCCACCCTCCTCGGCCAGCACCGCCGAAAAACGCAGGATCGTGCCCGCCACGCCTGACTTGGCAAGCTCCTGCTCTCCCATCCACCGAGACGTGAGGTACTTGTAGTGCGAGTCCAGGCGGGCGCCGATCGCGCTGACCAGGAGGACCGACCTCACGCCCGCGGCTTTCGCCGCCTCGGCCATGAGGCGTGGGCCGTCGACGTTGACCTCGAGGAACGATTGGGGGCGGTTGCGGCGCACCGCCACCAGGCTGATGATGTGCTCCACGCCCTGGGCGGATTGCGCGAGGGCGGCAGGATTCAGCGCATCGCCAACCACCACCTGGGCGCCGCGAATTTTGAAGCCGGCCGCCTTCATGGGATCTCGGACGAGGACCCTCAGCTGATGGCCTGCGTCGATCAGCTTGTGCGCGACCCCACGGCCAAAAAAACCCGTCGAACCCAGTAGCAGAACCCTCGCCACGGGTCAGATCGTAACCGAGGGCATACTGAACTCAGATTTGAGTGGGCAGAGCGCAGCCATCGTTGGCCTGGGGATCCTTGCCGCTTTGCTCGGCGTCGGGGGCATCGTGGCGGCCATCCGGATCCGTGGGCGGCGGGCCGAGATCGCGCCCACGTACGGTTCGACCGGCGGCATCTTCTACACAGTGGTGCAAATCGGGTGCGCGGGGGTGTTGATTCTGGGCGGGCTGGGACTGATCGCCGTGGTCTTACTCGCGAAGCGCTGAGGGTTCTATTTCCTGGCTACGAATACCGCCATCCCGTCGTCGGGAGTGGCCGGTTGGCCGGTGTAGCCTCCTTCGATCACGACGTCTCGGAAACCTGCTCCCTCGAGCAACAGCAAGATCTCCTGGGCAAAGTAGAGGTTCTCATATAGGTCGTGAGCCTCCTCTTTGATGACCTTGCCCCCATGCCACAGACGAGCCCGCATTTGCAGGGTCTCGCGCTGCAAGAGCGGGTTGAGGTCGCCAAGTCGAAAGAACATCTCGATCTCGTCGCCGTCTGAGGTGGTGCGGCGCTCGCCCTCGGACTTCCAATCACGAGGTATGTCAGCCCGATGCCCAGGCAGCCAGAGGGCCCACTGCTCGTCGTTGTATTCGCCGTACGGAAACCAATGGTTGGCGATCAACAGCGCGCCACCGGGCTCCAGATGCCGGAATATGCGCCGCAGCGACTCACGGTCGTGATCGCGGCGCCCGCCGATCCCAAACACACCGCACATGTAGATGGTCCGGTACGTCCGATGGAGGTCCAGCTCGTGCGTCGGCTCGGACGAGAGTCTGGGCGAAAAGCCATTCTTCTCTGCCAGCGCGCGAGCCTGCGCGATCATGTCCGCCGAGACGTCTGAACCATCGACGTCGAAGCCGTCAGCGAGCATCGGTATGAGGATCCGCCCGGCGCCGCACCCAAGGTCGAGGGCCGGCCCGCCGAACTTCCGGATCGCACCTCGAAAATAGTCGAGCTCGGCGGGCTCAGCCGGGACGAACTCCGCCCACCAGCGCGCCATCAAACCGTGATGCCAGGTTCCGGAGTCGGCGGCCATCGGCGAACCATACTCCGAGAAGACGGCGCCGCTAGATGATGTTGCGCTCGGTGACCAGGGCGCCGCGCGCGAAGCGCTCGAAGGCGAAAGACGAGATGTCGATCTCGGATTTCTTGTCGAGCAGCAGCTGCGTCACCAGCAGCGCCGCCGCCGGCGCCTGCATGAAACCGTGGCCGCTGAAGCCGGACGCGCACCAGAAGCCCTCGATCTCCGCTATGGGCCCGAGGATCGCCTGGTGGTCCGGAGTGGACTCGTAAAGGCCGGCCCACGCCGTCTTGACGCCGGCTCCCGCCAGCGCCGGTGCTCGCCGCGCCGCCTGCTCGAACATCTTCTCGAGGAAGTCCCAGTTGACGTCGGTCACATAAGCCGGCGGCTCAGTCCTATCGCTCATGCCCATCAATACGCCGTCACCCTCCGGATGGAAGTACAGCGATGTGTGGAAATCGACCGTCATCGGCGTATTGCGCGGAACCGCTGGAAACGCTCCTGTGACCGCGATGTGCCTTCGATAGGGAAGCACTGGGATCTCGAGCCCCGCCATGCGGCCGATCGAAGCCGCCCAGGGCCCCGCGCAGTCGATCACCAGGCGGGTCGCAATATCTCCAGCCGAGGTGCGAACCCCCTGCACTCTGCCGGATGCGATGTCGATGCCGGTGACCTCAACGCCCTCCCTCAGGCGGGCGCCGAGGCGCCGGGCGGCGGTCGCGTAACCGGCGGTGACGTCGGCCGGGCTCGCGATGCCGTCAGTGGGGCAGAACGTGCAGCCGAGGACGTCCTCGACGTTGAGCACCGGCACCATCTTCGCGGCCTCCGCGGGATCGACCCACCGGGCTTCGGTGAGGCCGACGCGGTGCCACATCTCCATGTTGTGACGGAAGTCCTCGACCTGCTGTGGCTGCGTGAAGACGAAGAGGTAGCCGATCTGCCGGAAGTCGGCAGGGTGTCCGGTCTCCTGTTCGAAGGACTCGAGCAGCTTCACCGACAAGCGCATCACTCTCACGTTGTCTTCGGTCGAGAACTGCTGGCGCACGCCGCCTGCGCACTTGCCCGTCGACTGCGAGCCGAGCGTCTCCCTTTCGAGAAGCACGACGTCGACGTTGCGCTTCGCTAGCTGATACGCGAGCGCGCAGCCGCTGATGCCGCCCCCCGCGATTACAACGTCAGCGCTTTCCATTCCAGGACATTCCCCAGAACTCGAAGATGAGCTTCAGCGCAGCGAAGCTGGTGATGTCCCCGGGATCGAACGGCGGCGACACCTCGACCACGTCCAGGCCAACCGGGCTCGTGCGGGCAAGGACCGATGCGAGAAGGTCGAGAGCCTGCCGCGTGGACATCCCGCCGGCCGATGGAATCTCGGTCCCAGGGGCGAATGCAGGGTCGAGGGCATCGATATCAAACGAGACGTGCACCTTATGACCGGCGAGACGGTCCCCGATCGCCAGGGCCGCTGCTGCAGGGTCGGCCGCCAGCTCTCGTGCCGAGACCAGAAGGATGCCCGTGGCCCTAATGAACTCGACCTCCTCTGGGTCGTAGTCGCGCCCGCCGGCGATGACGACCCTGGCGGGGTCGATGGCCGACACCTCGAGCGCCCGGCGCATCGCACAGCCGCACGTCCAGCGCCCTCCACGAGAGAAATCGCAAAGGTCGGGGTGGGCATCGACCCACAGGATCTGCATGTCAGGATGCCGGCGCGCCTGCGCGGCGATCGTAGCGATGGCGGTGCAGTGATCCCCACCGAGAACGGTCAGAAGGGAGGTCAGCGGAACCGTCGACAGGCGCTCGGCCACCGCCATCCAGCCCTCAGCGATGTCAGGACCGGCGTCCAGGTCACCCATGTCGTGCACGCGAAGCCCCTGGAGGACCTGGCCGTCTTCGGTGACGGGAGGCATGGCGGCGGACAGCAAGCGGATGCGCTCGGGGGCGAGGGCCGCCCCTTTTCGGTAGACCGCCGAGCCGTCGTACGGGATGCCTGCGACCACCATGTCAGCTGCTTCGAAAGGAGCTCCCGCGAGCCCGCCCCATGGCAGCAAGCCGTCCAGGTTCATCGCTTCCTGACCTCAGGCACCTTCAAGATCAGTAATGCGCCGATCAACAGCGACGCGCTGAATATCGAGAAGATGACCGGAAAGCCTCCGGGCAAGCCGAGCAGCTTCGGTCCGTGGTTGAAAGGGTCGAGAAGGAAACCGCCGATGAAGCGAGCGATGATGCCAGACCCGGCCGTCGCGATGTTGCTGAAACCCATGAAAAGCCCTGCCTCCTGTGTAGGGATGACGTCTTGAATGAAAGCCCAGTCGACTGAGAAGAACACGCCGTAGCCGATACCGATCAGCACACCCACCAGTGTCGCTTGTGCCGCCAGCGGTGGAACCCTGAGCATTCGCGCCAGCGGATCCACCAGCTGGGTGGGCAACAGCTGGTAGTGGCTGAACACGAGCATGAGCACCCCGGCCGCACCCAGGAGGCCGCCGATCAAGATGAAAGGTCGCCTGCCGAAGCGATCCGACGCGCGCGCCGCCGGCCATGAGACGACGAATGCCGCGAATATCACCAGTCCGAGGAGCGTGTAGCTGGCGCGAATGGTGTCGATGCGGTCGTTGTGGAAGAAAACGTTGTTGAAGTAGAAGAACACAAAGCTCTGGACGCCGACCAACCCCAACAGGATGAGCAGCCGGGACGCCATCAGCCAGAGGAAGCTCGGATAGCGCAGCGGACGGGAAAACGTCGTGGCGATGGCTTGGCGCACGCTCTTGAACTGGCTTGCAGTCCGCGTGGCGCGATCCGGGATGAAAAGGACGGTGGCCAGCATCGTCAGCACCAGCAGCGCGCAGATGCTGAGCAGGGCGGCCGTGCGGCCCGCGTGCACCAGGATCCACCCCGATCCGATCGTGCCGGCGAGAAGCCCGACGATGTTGGCGACGCCGAAATAGCCCGAGGCGGTGCCGCGCTGCGTCTCCGGCACGACGTCCGGCATGAGGCCCTGATAGGGCCCCTGGGCGGTGTTGGAGGCCGCCTGGAGTAGGAAGTAGAAGATCAGCACCAGGCCGAAGGTGCCTGACAGGGCAAGGCCGATCAGGAACAGGACATCGCCAATGGTGCCGGCCACGATGTACGGACGCCGCCGGCCGAAGCGGGTCCGCGTGCGGTCGGAGAGCGCCCCGGCGATCGGCTGCCAGATCACGGCCATCAGCGATCCCACCGCCTCGAGCACTCCGAGCGCAAAGCCCTCGTGGTCCCTGCCGACCAGCTGGATGACCATGTCGGGCAGGATCAGGCCGCCAAGGCTGGTCCAGAGGTAACCGATCGCAACCCAGTAGACAGACAGCACGACGAAGTCGATGTGGCTCAGGTTGCGTCTCACGGAATTGACGGCACCCACGACGCCTCCCTCAGCGGCCGCGGTGTGGATCAATCCGGTTGATAGGGCGGGAGTGACTTCTTGACCGGCCGGTCCTCGCGATAACCCAGCGCATATTCGCCCTGGAGGATCGTATGCACTTCGCGGGTTCCCTCATAGATGATCGGCGCCCGCGCGTTGCGCATGAAACGCTCGACTGGATACTCCGCGGAATAACCGTAGGCTCCATGCACCTCGATCGCATCGTCGGCTGCCTTGAACGCCGCATCGGTCGCGTACTGCTTGGCCATGGACGTGTCGACCGTGTTTCGGATGCCCTTGTTCTTCATCCAGGCGACCTTGAAATAGAGGAGCCGGCAGATCTCGTAATCACGCGACATGCGGGCGACCATCTGCTGGATCAACTGGTACCGGCCTATCTCCTGGCCGAACGTCTTCCGTTCGCGAGCGTATTTCACCGAGGCGTCGAGACTTGCGCGCACGGTGCCGGTCGCGCCGGCCGCCACGGTGTACCGGCCGTTGTCGAGGCAGCTCATGGCGATCTTGAAGCCATCGCCCTCGTCGCCGATCCGATCCGCTTCCGCCACCTCTACGTCAGACATGAAGATGGATCCGACATCGCCGGCGCGGATGCCCAGCCGGTCCTCGATCGGCTCAGTGCGCAAGGCTTTGCCAGAGGCGGTGCGGTCGAGCATGAACGCTGAGACTCCACGAGATCCTGCCTTGGGGTCGGTCTTGGCGAAGACAAGCATGAAATCGGCGGTGTCCGCGTCCGAGACCCACACTTTCTGACCGTTGAGGATGTAGTTGTCGCCGTTGCGGCGCGCCGTGGACTGCATCGACGCGACGTCAGACCCTGCGTTGGGCTCGGTGAGCCCGTAGCAAGCGAGCTTCTCGCCCCGCGCCATCGGCGCCAGCCATCGCTGCTTCTGCTCCTCGGTGCCCCAGGTGTACAGGCCCATGCCGACGAGGCCGACGTGGACCGACAGCACCGTGCGGAAGACCGTGTCCACGTACTCGAGCTCTTCGCAGACGAGGCCCAGAGACAGGTAGTCGAGGCCATAGCCGCCGTAGCGCTGCGGGAAGCAAACGCCAGGCAGACCAATCGATGCGAGCTTGGCGAAGATCTCGGGATCATGATGGCCGGCCCTGTCGTTGGCGGCGATCGTGGGTGCAAACTCGCGGGCGCAAAAGTCGCGCACGGTGGCCACCAGCTGCTCTTGATCGGATGTCAGGGCCAGATCGAGCACACCTACCCCTTTAGGGCGACTTCTTTGGAGTCGGCTTCGACGTCACTTTTGGTGATGGCGAGTGCTTTGGGGACGTCGTCGGACTTGGGGTCGGCGAGGGCAGCGGTGTCGGCGCCGGGTGCAGGTCGCCAGGACCGACGTGGCCGATAAAAGGTAGGCGACTCCCGATGCTCAGGATGATCGGCACGCTCCTGGAGCTGTGCAGCTGCGGTTGGAGGAAGCTCGTGTAGATCTGCTGCAGCTGATGGATGCCCTGGACGTTGTCCAGCTTGGCGCCGGCGGCTCCGCCGGCGGCAGCCTTCAGCGCCGCCAGGTCTTGCTTGGACACCATCGCCGCTGTGATCGGGTTGGACTCGATCCAGTTCTCGAGCTGGCTGACTTGGGTCAGGGTGAGGCTCGCGCTCCGAATGGTGGGTTCGAAGGCGTTGTCGAGCACGACCAGCGCAGAGACGGCGAGGTAGACCACCACCAGCGTCACGGCGACGTGGACGAAAATGCCAAGCAGGCCGTCGATGCCACGGATCGACTCCAGACGATGGAAGGCGCCGCCGATGGCGCCGCCGATGGCGCCCATGACGATGGCCAGGATGATCGCCAGGAAGATGCTGAGCACCGGGGTCAGGTGGGCGAGCTTCTCCATCTGGCTGGTGTACTGGTCGTGGAAGCGAAAGACGACCAGCAGCGTGCCGAAGAAGAAGATCTCAGCCATCAGCGGCTGGATCACACCTTTCTGGTAGCCGATGATCAGCGCGATCACCAAAAGCAGCAGTACGGCAATGTCAATGATCACGACATCACCGCGAACGTACAGAGAGCCGGCAACGTTACGATCGAAAGGGTCCCGTACACCGCGGCCAATTGTAGAAGCAAGGCGGCGTCTAGACCCCCGATTTAGGCGATGCCCGCCTCCTTCGGTTAAACTCGCATCACTCTTGGCCCGAACGATCGCCGTCGCGATGCAAAAAGGGGGGGTGGGCAAGACCACCACCGCCGTCAACCTCGGCGCCGCCCTGGCGGAGTTGGGGCAACGGATATTGCTCATCGATCTCGATGCCCAGGGACACCTCACCCTCTATATGAAGCCCCCGGCCAACATCGAGAAGACGATCTACGACCTTCTCGTCAACCCCGAGACAACGGTTACCGACGTCGTGCAGGAAGCCCCGCAGATGGGCGTCCACTACATCCCGGCCGATGTTGAGCTGGCCGGCGCCGAGAACCAGATGATCAACGAAATCGGCCGCGAAAGCATCCTGCGCGACAAGCTCGAGGCGGCGCAGAAGCGATACGACTTCATCATCATCGACTGCCCGCCTTCCCTCGACCTGATCGTGATCAACGCGCTGGTCGCGGCCGATGAGGTCCTGGTTCCTCTGCAGGCGGAATTCCTCGCCCTCAAGGGCATGCAGGAGCTGCTCATCACAATGGAGCGCGTCAAGCGAAGGTTGAACCCACGGCTCGAGCTCACGGGTATCCTGCCCACTCTCTACAAGCAGCGCGCGCTCCACTCGCAAGAGGTGCTCGCGGCCGTCAGAGAAAAATACGGAGACAAGGTGTACGACTTCGGGATCACCGACTCCATACGTTTCGCCGAGACTCCGCTCGCAGGCCAGTCGATACTGCAGTACGCAAAAGACTCAGATGGCGCCAGGTCGTACCGTGCGCTCGCCGCCAAAGTGTTGGAGAATCACAGGTTGTGACCACCTTCAAGCGCGTATCGCTCGGGGGCTCCGAAGAGCTCTTCCGGCCGACTCGTCCACAGGTCGTCAGCGACACCGACGACGTGATCCGGGAGGCTGTCGATCGTCCCGCGAAAGTGAAGGAGGTCGTCTACAGGACTCTCCAGTTCACAGAGGAAGAGATCGTCCTGCTCCTCGAGGCGATCCAGACGGCCAAATATCCGGACCGGGCTCGTGCCAAGCCGGCCCTGGACAAGTTCGACTACCTGGACGCGCTGAGAATCAAAATTCAAGGCGAGACGGGGCAGTAAGAGCCGCGTTCCGCTAGCGTCTCCGGGCGCGGCGCCTGATGTATCCGTAGGTCCAGAACAGCAAAATCAGGAGCAGCGCGCTCCCGAAGACGACGACCGCAATGCGCTGGTCCACGACCCCAATGGTGACCGCTCCGCTTGTCGTAAATTGCTGTTGGCATGAAGCTCGGCATCGTAAAGGTGAAGCTCGACCGCGAGGTCAACTGTTACGTGGTGGCCGACTC
Source organism: Candidatus Dormiibacterota bacterium (assembly GCA_043738605.1). Taxonomy (GTDB): domain Bacteria; phylum Chloroflexota; class Dormibacteria; order Dormibacterales; family Dormibacteraceae; genus Palsa-872. The sequence continues at coordinate 12,507 of JAYUFT010000197.1, forward strand.
GACCAGCAAAGAGGCGATAGTCATCGATCCCGGGTTGCCCGTGGATAAGATCGTCGACCAGCTCAAGGGGTTGAAGGTCCGCTTCATCGTCGCCACCCACTGCCACCCCGGCCACGTCGCCGGCAAAGATGACTTGAAGGAGCTGACCGGCGGCCAGACCGCCCTTCATTCCGCTGATGCCAAGCAGTTCCTTCGTTCGGCGGACAGGTATCTGCTGGATGGTGACGAGCTCGAGTTCGGCGAGTTCAAGCTTTCGGTCATCCACACCCCCGGGCACACGCCGGGCAGCGTTTGCTACGTCGTCGCCAACCATGCGTTCGTTGGGGACACCATCCTCGCCGGCGGCATCGGCAAGCAAACGCCCGAGACCGACCTACGCCGCCAGATGATGAGCATCGGCACCAAGCTCCTGCGCCTGCCGCTGACGACAGCGCTGTACCCGGGACACGGACCGGCGACCAGCCTGGAACGCGAGCTGGCGCAAAACCCGATCTTCCGTGGAGCAGGCGCACGGGCTTAGCGAGCGGCGCTCACGCTGGTTTCACCATCCGACCTATCGGTCCACCAACTGCTCGTCCTTTCTTAACGACCAGCCGGCCGCGCACATAAACCTCGACGATCGAGAAGCTCGATTCCAGGCCCTCCAGCGCTCCGTGCTTTTGCTTCGATTTCATCATCGCCGGCCGAAAAATGGTGCTCCGCCGAGGATCGACGATCGCCAGGTCGGCGTCGAAACCAGGAGCGATTTTTCCCTTGCTCTCGTGCAGGCCGATGAGCGCCGCAGGCCCCTCGCACACCCATTTCGGCGCCTTCCACACATCTCCCAATCGCTGGGCCAGCTCAAGGCAACTGAGATAAAGCGTCTGGACCCCTGGGCTGCCGGCGGCCGCATCCTCCAGCGACCTCGCTTTCTCTGCATCGGTATGCGGAGCGTGGTCGGTCGCCACGATTCCAATCACTCCCTTGTCGACGCCGTCGATCAGGGCTTGCCGGTCGGCTGATGTGCGGACCGGCGGGTACATCTTCATCAAGGTCCCCAGCTTTTCGAAATCGGCGTCCGTCCGCCACAGGTACTGGGGGCACGTCTCCAGGCTCAGGCGCGATCCG
>JAYUFT010000198.1:0-13601 GCA_043738605.1 Candidatus Dormiibacterota bacterium
ACGAGCTGCGTCGCGCTGACCCCTCTCCCCCTCTCGACGAGCTCCCAGGTTGTGATCTCGAGCTCGTCGCGTAGAGGAGCCCGGCCGATCCTGGACGCGACGATGTCGTGGTCGGTGGCATTGCCAACCGACCAGATCGTGACCATCGGGTCGAGCAGGACCTCTTCGTCGTAGCTGGGATCGTCCTCGACGACGTGATGCCCCAGCGCTTCCATCCGTTTGGCGGTCGCCTCGACCGCTTTTCGGCACTCAGGGTCCACCGGCATGCCGAGCGGCGCCCGCGCGCTCCACGCGATGCGCATCGGCGACGGGTCCCGCGTCACCTGCGAGAGGTACGAATCGACGGGAGGCGCGGGCCAGTACGGATCCCCGGCGGCCGGTCCCGATGTGGCATCGAGCAGCGCGGCGCTGTCGCGCACGCTGCGCGTGACCGCATGCTCCACCGCCAGCCCGGAGAGAACCTCGCCCGCGTCCGGCCCGAAAGAGATGCGTCCGCGGGTCGGCTTGAGACCGAAAAGGCCGCAGCACGAGGCCGGGATGCGAATCGAGCCCGCGCCGTCGCTGGCGCTGGCGGCCGGGACCATCCGCGCAGCCACGGCCGCCGCCGAGCCCCCGCTAGACCCTCCGGCCGTTCGCCCCAGGTCCCACGGGTTGTGACATGGTCCGAACACCTCGGGCTCAGTCGTCGAGTGGTTCCCGAACTCAGGGGCGGTCGCCCTGCCGACGATGACCAGGCCGGCGTTGCGAAGACGTGTCACCAGTCCCCCGTCGTGGTCCGCGATGTAGGCGGCCAGCGCCTTCGAGCCGTCCGTCTGCCGCACGCCCGCGCACGGCTGGCCGAGGTCCTTGATCAGATACGGTGCCCCTGAGAGCGGCCCCGGCGGCAGCTTTTTCGAGGCCACCATCCGCGCTTCTTCGAACATCGGAGTCGCCAGGCAGTTCAGTCGCTGGTTCTGCGATTCAATCCGGCCGATCGCCGCGTCCACCAGCTCGAGCGCGGTCGCCTCTTTGCGATGGACCAGCTCGGCCTGGCCCATCGCATCCAGCTCCCAGGGCTCAGTCATTCGAGTGGACGTGCGATCGAAGATCGGGCCGCCGCTCCGGCGCGTCGAACCATGGGAAGCGTTGCTCGTGCGCGGCCGCCACCCTGAACGCGGTCACGTCGTCGTAGGTCTTGCCGACGACCGAAAGGCCGGTCGGCACGCCATCGCGCGAGCGGCCTGAGGGAACGCTGATCACCGGGCAGCGGCTGGCGATGTTGAAAGGCACCGTCATCAGCGTGTCGAGCGCGTCGGGCGAGTCCCATTCAGCGGGCAATGCAGGGACCGAAAAGGTCGGGCAGATCAGCGCGTCGAACCTATCCAGAATCTGGCCCAGCGGCTGGTAGATGCGGCCCTCTAGCTCGAGCCCCTTGACGTAGTCCTCCTTGGGGATCTTGTTGGCCTCTGCCACGAAGCGCCTGGCGTACGAGGTGAAGTCGTCGCCGTGCTTGTCATAGAGCTCCTGTATCGATGGGCCGAAGATCATGCCGAAGTGAATGCTGGCCGCCCGATTGATCGAAGCGAGCTCCCACGGGAGGGACACCTCCTCGACCGTGGCGCCGGCATCCCGCAGGCGAGCGGCGGCAGCGTGGGTGTTCGCGACCACGTCCTCGTCCACGTCATAGCATCCTAGGTTCGTCGATAGGGCCAGACGCAGCCCTTTGATCGACTCGAGGTGGTCGGGGATGACGAGCTTCGGCCTCAACGACACAACGTCGCTCGGGTCTGGGCCGGCGATGACGTTCTCCAAAAGCGCGCAATCCGATACCGTGCGCGCCATCGGGCCCTCATGGCAGTAGTGGTCGAGGTTGAAGATCTCGGTCTCGGGCACCCTGCCGTACGGCGGTTTGAAACCGACGACGCCACAGAAGGAAGCGGGGATTCTGATCGAGCCACCGATATCCGAGCCGGTCGCGAGGGTGGTCGTGCCGGCGGCGAGCGAAGCCCCTGAGCCACCGCTCGAGCCTCCAGGTGAAAACGCCAGGTTCCATGGGTTGCGCGTGACGCCCCAGAGCTTCGACCACGTGACCGACGTGCAGGCGAACTCAGGAGTCGTCGTCCTCGCGTGCACGATGGCGCCGGCGTCGAGGATCCTCTGCACGAACACGGCTGTGTGGTCGGCGACGACGTCGCGCAGCGCGAGCGAGCCAAGCGTGTTCTTGTGCCCGGTGATCGGGGCTTCCTCTTTGACGGCGACAAGCAGGCCTTCCAGGGCACGCGGTGGTTGCCCATTGCCCGCGTAGCTGGCCTCGGCTGCCCTGGCTTGCGCCAGGGCCTCGTCGAAGAAGGTCTGGGCGAAGGCGTTGATGGCGGGCTCGACCTCGGCCGCCCGATCGATGACCGCCTGGACCAATTCCACCGGCGAGAGCTTGCGGGCTTTGAACTGCTTAAGGGCCTCGGTCGCCGACATGTAGTGCAGGTCGCTCATCTCTCTTCCCCCTTCATCCGGTGACCATTGATATCCGTAGTTTCGGTTTCCAGCCCGGCCGTGGGACGCTGGACCGCAGGAGCTTCGTGTAGTCGTTCTGCGGGTGGTCGAGCACATCGGCGGTCTCGCCACGCTCGACCACGCGGCCGCGCCACATGACGACTATCTGCTCGGTCAGCTGGCGCACCACCGCGAGGTCGTGGCTGATCAGAACGAACGAGATCGAGGTTTCGTCCCGGATGTCCGCCAGCAGGTTGAGCACCTGGGCCTGGATTGAAACGTCGAGCGCGGCCACGGACTCATCAAGAATCATCAGGCGCGGCTCAGCGGCCAGAGCGCGCGCGATCGCGACCCGCTGGCGCTGCCCGCCTGACAGGGCGCGCGGCAGCGCTCGAGTCTGGCGCGAATCCATGCCGACCAGGTCGGACAGCTCGCGCACCCGCTGCTTCCTTTTATCTGCCGGCCAGCCTCGGTGCAGCCGAAGCACCTCATCGATCGCGTCCTCCATCGTCTGTCTCGGGTCCAGGCTCGTGTACGGGTCCTGGAAAACGATCTGGACCTCCCGGCCTCTGAGGCGGCGCTCGCGAGTGGAGCGCGCCGGGGTCGACCGGTCGCGGCCGCACGCGTGAATCGTGCCGGCGGTCGCGCGCTCGAGGCCGACGATCAGCCGCGCCACCGTGGTCTTGCCCGAGCCTGACTCACCGACAATCGCGAGCGATCCACCCTCGGGTACCGAGAAGCCGACGCCGTCGACGGCAACGAGCGGTCCGTACTCCTTGCGCAGGTTTTCCACCTGCAGCACCGGCTCAGGCATTGAGTGGGACCTTCAGCTTGCCGAAGAGCTCGGAGGCGCGAGCGCAACGGGTCAAGCCGCCGTCCAGCTCCACCAGCGCCGGCCGGCCCCGGCCGCAAACGTCTGCTGCGTGAGGGCATCGGGCAGTGAAGGCACACGCGTCCTGGGGCGCCTCGAATGCGGAAAGCGGGCGGCCGGGGATGGCCGTCAGGCGGTGAGAGGTCGAGTCGATGTTCGGCCGCGCCGCCGCGAGCGCTGCGGTGTACGGATGCAGCGGCTGGTCGTGAAGCTTGTTCGATTCGCGCACTTCGACCACCTGCCCCGCGTACATCACCACCGTGCGGTCGCAGATGGCGGCCGCGAGCTCGAGGTTGTGGGTGATGAAGAGCATCGACAGCCGAAGCTCAGAGCGTAGGTCGTTGAGGATCGCCAGCACCTCAGCCTGGGTCGTGACGTCGAGAGCGGTGGTCGGCTCGTCGGCCAGGAGAAGCCGCGGTTGCGTGAGCAGCGCCGTCGCGATCATCACGCGCTGCAACAGGCCACCGGAAAGCTCGTGAGGATACTGGCGCAGCCGCCGTTCGCCGTCTTCGATGCCGACGCTCTTGAGGAGGGCGACCGCGCGGCGCGAGGCCTCTTGCATCCCCACCCCTGAGTTCGTGCGCAGCGCTTCGGTCATGAAATCGCCAATCCGTCGGACCGGGTTGGTATGGGCACGAGGGTCCTGGAAGATCATCGCGACCTCGCCGCGGAAGCGCTTCAGGTCGGCGCCGGAAAGAGACGTGACGTCCTTGCCGTCAAACTGCACACGGCCCGTGACAGCGGCCCCGGTGGGCAGGAGCCGGTCGATGGTGCGCGCCGTCATCGACTTGCCCGAGCCCGACTCCCCGACCAGGCCAAGCGCCTCGCCTGGACGGATCGCAAACGACACATCCTGCAGCACCGGGCGCATCGTGCCCTCGACGGGCAGGCTCACCGTGACGCCGTCGAGCTCCAGCAGCCCACCGCCCCTCGTCATCTCCGCGCCTCTCCCCTTTCGTATAGGCGCTCGCCCAGGATGTTGACCGCGACCACGACGACGACGATGCATAAGCCGGCGGCGAGCGCGGGTATCGAATATCCCTGGATGATGCCCTGCTGGTTCTCTGAGACCATGACACCCCAGTCGGCCGCGGGCGGTTGCACGCCAAGGCCCAGGAACGAGATCGCCGCCAGGTCGACCATTGCGTAGCCGAACAGCGTGGTCGCCTGCGCGACGATCAGGTGGAGCATGTTCGGGATCAGGTGCCGGATGCAGATGGCGATCGAAGACGCTCCTTGCACCTCCAGCGCGGCGACGTACTGTTGCGCTCGTTCACGCAAGGCAGCTCCGCGCAGAACGCGCGCCACATAGGGCGTGTACGCGACGGAGAGGGCGAGCACCGGCGCCACGAGGCCGCCTCCGAAAACCGCAGCCGCCAGCACGGCGAGAAGGATTCCTGGGAATGCGAAGACGATGTCGAGACCTGAGGAGATCACGGCGTCGTAGGTGCCGCCACGCCACGCCGCGGTCACAGCCAGCAGGGAGCCGAGCGTCATGCAGATCAATGTGACCGCGAGTGGCCCGAGCATCGAGGTGCGCGCGCCATAGAGCAGGCGCGAAAGCACATCACGACCCGACGCGTCGAATCCGAGTAGATGCTCGGGGCTGGGTCCGACGAAGTACTGGGAAAGCTGTGGAAGGTTCGGGTCGTATGGGGCAAGCAGTGGCCCCGCAACGGCCACCAGCGCGGCGGCGACGATCACCGCCGCCGAGATCGCGAGCGCTGGACTGAACCCCCTCTGCCTGCCCACCCTCGAGCGCTTGGTGAGGCTGGAGACGCCGGCGGCGATGCTCATTGCGCGCGGCTCCCGAGCGAGACACGCGGGTCGAGCACCGCGTAGAGGACGTCGACGAGGACGTTGACCGCGACGAACGCCCCGACGAGCAGCAACGAGATGCCCTGGACCACTGCAAGGTCCTTCGACTGAGCGGACTGCACGAGGTAGGCGCCCAGACCGGCGAGGCCGAAGACGACCTCCACGACCGCCGCCACCGCGATCAGGGACGCCACGGTGATGCCGGAGATCGTGGTGATTGGAATGGCTGCGTTGCGCAGCACGTGGCGCCAGATCAGCTGGGCCGTCGGGATTCCCCGGCTCACTGCGGTTTGGACGTGCTCTTTCCTGGACTCCTCACGAATCGCGGCTCGCGTCACCCTTGCGACAATCGCCAGGGACGAGATGGCGAGAGCGACGGCGGGCAGGGTCAGGTGTTTCACCTGGTCGAAGAACCCCACGCCGTTGCCGAGCGATGGGAACCACCGGAGCTGCACCGCGAAAACGAGGATCAGCACGATCGCGGCGACGAAAGCGGGGAGCGACGCCGAGATCGCGGTCACGACCAAAGCGCTCGTGTCGAGGAGGCCGGGCCTGAGACCTGCTGCGATTCCCAGGCCGACCCCGAACGCGATGATCAGGATCGAGGAATACAGGACGAGCCCCGCCGTGGTCGAGATGCGCGAAGCGATCAGCTCGGAAACGTTCTCGCGCAGAGTGATCGAGATCCCCAGGTTGCCATGCAACGCGTTGGTCAACCAGTACCAATACTGGACGAGGAACGGCTGGTCCAGGTGATAGCGAGCTTCGAGGACCTTGAGGCTCTCCGGCGGGATCGAACGTCCGCCGGAGAGCGCCGCGATCGGGTTCCCTGGCGCTAAATAGATGGCAGCGAAGATTACAAAGCTCGCCACCAACAGGCTGACGATGAGCATCGCCAGCCGGCGAACAAAGAACCGCAGCCGCACGGCCTCAGCCTAGGTCCCGCCCAGCTTGTCCGCCCATGGCGAGAACATGTACGCGAACGAGGAGTAGGACCCGGAGAGGTTGTTGCTCGTGATCAGCACGATCAAAGGCTGAAGCACAGGGATCCAGGGCAGGTCGGTGGCGATGGCCTTCTCGACGTCGGCCACCTTCTGGGCCCGCACATTCGGGTCTGCGGTGCCGCGCGCGTCGTCAAACATCGCGGCGATCTTGGCGTGGTCGACGGCATTTGGGTCGGTGCCCTGCACGCCCCAGCCGTCGAAGTTCTGCGACCCCTCCGGTATGAGGAGGGTCGCCAGCAGGGCCTCGGGGCCTGCGTAGTCGCCGTAGTTGAGGGTGAAGAAACCATCGATCCCGACACGTGCTTTGGGGTCGATGAAGAAGTTGATGAAGTTCTGCGCGGAGACCGAGTGAAGGGTGGCCTTCATGCCGATCGCCTCGGCGGCCGCCTTCAGCGCGGCGGCTTCGATCGAGATGCCCGTCAGCTCGCTCGACATGCCGATCGTTATCGACTTGCCTGTGGCGCCTGCGTCGATGATGAGCTTCCTGGCCTTTGCGAGGTCCTGGTTCATATCCGGCGACGCGTCGTAGGCCGCCTGGAACACGCTCTTGCCGTAACCGAAGCTGCCGGAGTTGGAGATCCATTTCGGGATCGTGGCGGTGCCTTTGTAGATGGCGTCGACAAGGCCCTTGCGGTCGAGCGCCAGCGACAGGGCCTGGCGCACTCGGACGTCGCCGAGCGGACCCTTGAGGTCGCTGACGATGAAGGCGTCCGTGTACCAGCCCGGGCCATAGGTCACGGTGACTGCCTTGTTTGTCTTCAGCTGGTCGAGCGTGGTGAGCGACTGCGTGAACGAGCCGTTGATGCTGCCCGTGATCAATGCAGAGGTGAGCGATGCGTCGTTCGGAGCGCCCTTGATGTCGATCTCCCTGACAAGGGGCTTGACGGTGGAGTCCCAGTAGTTGTCGTTGCGGACCATGACAACCGCCACCCCCGGCGTGAAGGATTGGAATTTGTAAGAGCCCGTGCCCATGATCTTGCCGGCAGGCGTGCCGTAGTTGCTTCCTTGCGCCAGCGCAAACGACTTCTCGATGATCATGGCCGGGATCGACGCCAGCTCACCTATGAACCAGTAGTCCGGCTTGCTCATCTTGATCGTCACTTCGTTGGCGCCCGTCGCGGCGATCGACTGCACGCGGGTGAACACCGCGGGGTAGAAACCCGCCAGTTTGGCGTCGGTGTTTCGGTTGAGGCTGTAGACCACGTCGTCAGGGGTGACGGGGTTGCCGTCCCAGAACTTCACTCCTGGCTTGAGGGTCAGGATGATCGTGTTCTGGTCGGGGTTCGTCATCGTGGCCAGCCCTGGCCCGACCGAGCCGTCAGGGGCCTGCCGCAGCAGGGACTCATAGAGGAGCGAGTCGGTCGTGTTCTCCGGGTAGTCGAACGCGTAGATCGGATCGAGCGAGTTCACGTCCCGGTAGACGGCCCAGACGACCTTGTCGACGGGCTTGGTCCCGGCTTTCGTCGTGACCGCCAGCTGCTGCCCGCCCTGCGGCCCGGTAGTGGTGCGCCCGCCGCAAGCAGTGATCAGCAGCCCGAGAACCCCGAGCACGGCAATCACCCTATGAATGGTTTGCTTCCCGTTCATCGTCCTTCCTTCGCCGACCATGGGCCGGCCGCCTACATGGAGCTTTCTCCGCTGCAGTCTAGCCGTCACGAGCCGGCGGGAAAAGTAAATGGTTTGGCCGGGGCGCTGCGCCCCGGCCCGCTTGAAGTAGTTAGGCCGAGGTTGTGACCGCGACCTTCGGGTTCGTCTTGTTCACCACAGCGGTTCCCTGAAGAACGACCTTGAGCGCGTGGCTCTTGGCGGCGTTGCCGAAGACTTCGTAAGCCTCCATCGCCTCGTCCATCGGGAAATGGTGCGTGGCCAGCACCGTCGGGTCGAGCCTGCCGCCCTCGATCAGTGAGAGCAACTGCGGGATGGTGCGCGTATCCACCAGGCCCGTCGTGATCGTGACGTCCTTGATCCAGAGCTTCTCCAGATGCAGGGTCGCGGCCTTGCCGTGGACGCCCACGTTGGCCAGCTTGCCGCCGGCGCGGATCAGCTCCGCAGCCAGCTCAAAGGTCGACGGCAGTCCGACGGCCTCGACCGCTACGTCAGCTCCGAAACCTCCGGTCAGCTCGAAGACCCGCTTGACGGCATCCTCGCGGCTGTTGTTGATCGTGACGTCGGCGCCGAATTCCTTCGCCTTCGCCAGCCGGCCGTCGTCGAGGTCGATGACAATGATGTGCGCCGGCGTGTACAGCTTGGCGGTCATTACCGCAGCGAGGCCGATCGGGCCTGCGCCAACGATGGCAACCGTGTCGCCTGGCTTCACGCCGCCGTTGAGCACGCCCACCTCGAATGAGGTCGGCAGGATGTCAGACAGGAACAGGACCTGCTCATCCGTGAGCCCTGATGGAATCTTGTAGAGCGAGTTGTCGGCGAACGGAACCCTGGCGTACTCGGCCTGGAGCCCGTCGATCAGGTGGCCGAAGATCCACCCGCCGCCGCCGATGCACTGGCCGTAGCGGGCCTCCTTGCAGAACCGGCAGCTTCCGCACGACGTGATGCACGACACCAGGACGTGATCGCCGATCTGAAAGTTGGTCACCGCCGAGCCGGTCTCGACAACTGTGCCGACCGCCTCGTGGCCGAGGATGGTTCCCGCCTTCACCGCGGGCACATCGCCTTTCAGGATGTGCAGGTCGGTGCCACAAATCGTGGCGGTGTCGATCTTGACGATGGCGTCGGTTGGCGACTGGATGGTCGGGCCGGGAACCGTGTCCCAGGACTTCTGGCCAGGTCCGTGATATACGAGTGCTTTCATAGCGTTTTCCCTTTTTGTGGTCGAGAAACAGAGTCGGCGTCGCACCGCCGATGTGAGCCTGATCCTCCATTCACATTCGATCGAGGGCCGAAGGGCCCCCGGGATTCAGGGCATAAGGCCCAGCAGGTCGTTTCGGCTCAAGGTCACATGAGTCAGCAAGGCAAGTGCCGCAACATTTGTTATGCGGCGAATAAGGGAATTTTGCTGACAGCAGCCAATCCCGGGTGCCACATTTTCCGAACGTGCAGCGCGTTTCGGAGACATTGCCTCACAGCCTCGATCGGGGTGTACGCCAAGAGTCCGCGCGGGGCGCACAGCAGCCATCGGGCTGGCATCTATGACGAAACCTTCCCGACCGCTGGAAGGTGAGCACATTGGAACCACCCACTGGGAGGACGCCCGCCATTGGATGAGCATCTATACCGATCTCTTGGAGTTCAAGCTGGGAATCCTCGGCCGAGTCAAGCGTGATCTGCTCAAACTGCATCCTGTCGCACGGATGGCGGCGGAGGCTGACGTAAGGATCATCGAGAGCCAGATGGAGGGCTATCAACGACGGCTGGAGCTTTGGTACCAGCGCGTCTGGGATCTCCATGGTCTATGGATTGATCCGGAAGGGCGAGTGATCAAGTACAAGGGTAGAGAGATCACGCTGACCGTCCGAGAGTTTCAGCTCCTGCAGTTCTTGCTCGATCATCCGCACCGGTACTTCACGGTGAGCCAGATCCTTGGCCAGGCCTGGGGCGAACCTTCCCTATTTCCAGAAGAGGCCCGGAACTACGTGCGGCGCGTGCGCAAGCTGTTGAAGGAATTGGACATTCCGTGCGATCTGGTCAACCGACCCGGACGCGGCTACTCTCTTGTGTTCCGCGCCGACAACTAGCAGCCCGAGGCCACAATCGCAATAATTTGGTCGCCGGCCCCGAGCCGGCAGATGGGGGTATGCCATGGGAAAACGCAAGACTCGACCTCGATTTCGGCAGCGTGCCCGCTTGCCCCGGATCCTTGTAGTGGACGCAAATGCGGGCTACCGCTCCGTTATCTCGCACGTCGTCGAGCTCGCCGGAGGTGAGTTCGAGAGTGTGGCCGAGTTTGATGCGGCGATGAAACAGCTCCAGAGGTCCACCAGGTTTGACCTGGTCATCCTCGGCATGAGCGCGGAATCCCGCGTGACGCCAAAGCAACTGGGCGAGCTGAGGGCTGAGGCTCGGTCCCCGTTCATCTTGCTCGACGAGTCATCCGGCGATGCCGGCGCAATGCTCGACACTTATGAAGCCGGCGCCAGCCAGGTACTCCCCAAGCCGTTCGTACCTGACGCTCTGATCGGAGCGATCAGATCGGAGCTGCGCGGGCCCGATCCCGCCTCCCTGGTTTCGATTGCAACCAAGATCGAGATGGGCGGCCTCGTCTTTGATGCCAAGCTGCGCACGGTTGGGAGCGACACGATGACAGCGTCGTTGACGAAGCGCGAGTGGCAGCTGCTCTCATTCTTCCTGGCCAATCCGAATCAGTTATTCGCTGCCGAGGACGTGGCTCTACCGGCATGGGGCCCCGACGCTTCAATCGAACAGTTCCGGACGTATGTGACGAGGCTGCGAAAGAAGCTTTCGCCGTTTGACGGTGTCTGCGAAGTGGTGAACGAGAAGGGTAAGGGCTACCGGCTGGTGCTCCGGCCTCCAAAGCCCTAGGCGGTGCGGTCGAGCTCTGCTCCGCTCTGCCCCGGCTGCTCGTACCACCTGGCCTCTGCTTCGCCGATCGGCGTCGAGGCCGGACCATTGATGAACGGCCAGATCTCCTCCGCGATCCGCCTCCAGTTGGCGGTGGCATTGAGGCTTCCGAGCACGGCGTAGAGGCCCAGGTTGATGCGCTGCAGGATCGCGTACGTACGCGGGACGTCGCTGTAGGGCGCCAGCGGGCTGCGGGCGTCGAAGAAACGCTTCACGATCGCTGACGCATAGGCCGGCGTGATCGTCATCGGGGCATCGCGCATCACTGTCCCGTAGAAGTGGCCGAAGCGATCGACGACGGCCTGGGTGGACACAGGCGCGCCGGCCTGGAGGAAGCCGGCCCGTTCCATCGCCCTGCGAAAGCTGTCGCCGTCTCCATCGATGACCATAAAACGCACGCCGTCTATGAGTGGGGCGAGGTCCTCATCGGTGAAGCGCTTCGTCAACCCGAAATCGAGGAATGTCACTCGCCCCCGGCCGTGGAACAAATAGTTTCCTGGGTGAGGATCGCCGTTGAATGCGTGAAGCCTGTAAAGGCTGCGGAAGACGAACCTGTAGATGGTCTCTGCCGCCATGTCCCGCTCGCGCTGGTCCCAGCCCTGCAGCTCGTCAAAGCGCGATCCGGCCACCAGCTCGCTCGTGAGCACCCTTGCCGTGCTCAGCTCCCTGACCACCTCGGGAACGTGGATGAACGGGTGCCCTTTGAAGTAGCGCGCGAAGAGCTCCTGGCTCACCGCCTCGAGGTTGTAGTCAACCTCCTCCTGCAGCCTCTCCCCCAGCTCATCCACCAGCGAGCGAGTGTCGAGGCCGGGAAAGGCCGCCGCGGCAATCCGCCGCAGCAGACCGACGTTGCGGAGGTCGGACGTCATGCTGCGCGCGATGCCGGGGTATTGAACCTTGACTGCGACCGCACGCCCGTTTCGCGTGATTGCGCGGTGCACCTGCCCGATCGATGCAGCCGCGAACGGAACGGGGTCCCAGCGCGCGAAGATGCGCTCGGGTTCATCGCCCAGCTCTTCGCGGATCACAGATGACGCGAGGCCTTCGCTCATCGGCGGCGCCTTGTGCTGCAGCCTGGCCATTGCCGCGCGGAATGTCAGCGGCATGTCTTCGTCGATGTAGCTCGCCATCTGGCCGAGCTTCATCAGCACCCCCTTCATGGAGCCCAGCTCCTCGGCGACATCGTCGGCGGTCCGAAGGGCGAGGTCGTGACGCAGCTCGCTGCGCCGATCGACGGAAGCGAAGATCAGGCGAGGTGAGCGTGCGACGTAGCGGCCGCACACTCGGAGGGCGAGGCGGCCGAGGGCGCCGGCTCGACCGAGCCTGGACTGCATCATCGCCGCGCGCGACGCCGGCTTGCTCAACCGCGACTGCGCAGCTCGATGCGCTCCCTGGCCTCGAGGACGCCTGGCAGTGATTCGAACATCAGGTCCACAGCGCCGATGAGCTGCCTCACCGGTTCTCGCTCCATCGATTCCCCCGCTGGTTCGGAGAAGCCGTACATGTCGCGCGCCCACCGCGGCAATGTGCCGATCGCCACCTGCCCGAGGTCGTGCCAAAGCTCTCTCAGGTCGGGGCTGAGATCAGGCGGGTCGAGGACGATGGCGATGGCTTCCCGCGCCGCCGGCGTGGCCTGGCGAAGTCCGACGGACTCCAGGTATTCGCGCAGAGCCGGCACGCTTGACGGGACGCGCTCTGGTGGGACGCCGAGGATCACCGCGAAGGGCACCATCTCCGCCACATAGCGATCAGCCTCGGCGGAATCGAGGCCGCGGCCGTAACGCTGCACGACGTGGACTATCGAATCCACCATGCCGGCATGGACCCAAAGCAACAGGTCTGGGTCCTCGGCGCTGTAGTTGAGACCTGTCGCGGGATCGGTGCCTCGGACGTGCGTGTGTATAGCCCGGACCCGAGCCGCCACGGCATTGGCGGCGGCGGTGTCCCCGTAGGTCACAGTCAGGACATAGCCGCTGGTGGCAGCCAGGCGGCCGAAGGGGTCGCGGCGCCAGTCACTGTGGTCGGCAACGCCGGCCATCGCGAGCGGATGCAGCGCCTGGACCATGAGCGAGCGCATGCCCGCAAGGGGGAAGGCGCGATCGCGGTGGACCCGCCAGACCACGCTTTGCGGCCCGAAGAGACCGGCATCGGCGGGATGCTCCGGCACTGAGCGGGCGTATGCCCGCGCGAGCGGAACCATCATCTCCAGTCGAGACTCGCCGTCGATCCGGGAACTCATGGGCTCAGAGCTCATGGCTAATGCGGCCACGATACCGCGACCCTTCCGCGGGGAGGGGCCGGCGCGTTGCCGGCCCCTCGAGTTGAAACCGAGTCGGGTTACGGGTTGATCAGGCTGATCCTGGTGTCCCAGTTGCCCAATGCGGTGCGGGTGTTGCCGCACCTGAAGTTGGTCGCTTCGTACTGTGCGAGGGTGCAGGTCTGCCCGATGTACTCGGACGCGATCCAGATCTGGTTGCCCACGACCGCGGCCGCGCCGTAGTCGCCCCATCTCGGACGAGCAGGGTTGGGGAAGTTCTCGATCTTGTAGCCGCTGAAACCGTCAGCCGGGCCCGCGCCCTCCTGGGCAACGTGCACGGTGCCGACGCCGGAGCTATTGATCAGCGCGTAGCCAGCGCTGGGGAAGCGGTCGCCGCCCACGACTGTGAAGGCCATGACCCCGTGACCGGCCGCTGTGACGCCGATGGCCGGGTAGATCAGGTTGTCGTCGGGAAGGCCAAGAAGGCCGCTGTTGGTGACTGCGCCGGTCACCGCGCCGCTGTTCGAAGTGGCCGGGGTCACCACGAACCACTCAATCCCTGCGCTCTTGGAGCTCGCGTGCGGGAGCGAGGTGTCCAGAGCCGCCCAGAGCTTGCCCTGGGCGAAGGTGGTTTGCATCATGCGGG
>JAYUFT010000199.1:0-13513 GCA_043738605.1 Candidatus Dormiibacterota bacterium
GGCCAGAGCGGGCTCGCTGCAGTCCTCTTCTATCTGTTCGTCTACATGTTCATGAACTTCGGGGCATTCGCCGTGGTCACTATGCTGGCCGGGCCGGAAGGCGATCGCGATCGACTCTCGGACCTCGATGGCCTGTACCGTCGCAGCCCGCTCATGGCGATTCTCATGACCGTCTTCATGCTGTCGCTCGCAGGATTCCCACCGTTCGTCGGTTTCTTCGGCAAGCTCTTCCTGTTCACGGCGGGCGTAAGTGCGGGCTACACATGGCTCGTGGTGCTGGCCGTGCTGATGAGCGTGGTGTCCGTGTATTACTACGTGCGGGTCCTGATCCCCGTGTGGTCGTCGTCGACCCGCACGGACAGGCTCGAGTCGTCGGTGAGCAGCACGATGGCGATCGTTTTGTCAGGCGCGCTGTCCCTCGTGCTCGGCCTTTACCCGACGACGGTCCTGATCGCCAGCCAGCTGGGAATCCCGATCTCCTTCTTCGGCCCCTGACCGCTCAGCGCGACTTGCGCAGCGTCTCGAGAGCTTGGGCCAACCTCCGTTCGCGAGTTTCCCTGCGCTTAGCACCATAAAGCGAGCCAGCCATCTCCTTCTGGTCGGTGTAGGACAGCGCCTCCCACGCGGCGGCGGCTGTTTTGTCGCCTTCAATGGCCTGGGCCAGGTCGATCGGAATTGCGACGGTTCGCGGCGCTGTATCCAGCTCGATGTCGATCGTGATCGAGTCTCCCTGCCCCACGCCAGCCGCCTCCTGGATCGACTTGAGGACGCCAAGGCAGTAGGTGCCGTCGCCCATGGGCATCAGCGAGCCGCGATAAGGGGTGCCTGCGATCACCGCGTTGATCTTCGGCATGCCTTTGAGGCCGAGCTTGACTGCGACGTCCTTCGGAATCGGAACCAGCGTGCCGCCACCACCGCGCGGCGTTGGCGTGAGCACGCCTTTGAATCGGACCATCAGATGTTCGAGCGCGACTGCGCGCCGTCGACAGCGATGGCCGCCCCGTTGACCAGGCTCGCCTGTTTCGAGCAGACGAACGCGACGACGCTCGCAACCTCCTCGACCGAGCCGAACCGCCCGAGCGGCATCTCACGTCGGATGAGATCAGCGGTCGCAGCCGGATCCGCTTTTTGCCGCCGGTGCCAGCCGCCGCCCTCCCAAAAGATGGAACCGGGCGCGATGGCATTCACGGTGACGCCCTTGCCGGCAACCTCGCGGGCCAGCGAAGTGACGAAGCTGATCTCGGCCGCCTTGGCGGCGTTGTAGGCGGGCGCGCCGCCGGCCTCCCGACCCCAGATCGAAGAGATCACGACGACGCGACCCCAGCCACGCTCCAGCATCCCGGGCAGGACCAGCTGGGTCATGCGCACGCTCGCGCCGACGTTACCCGCGAAGGCCGCCTCGAACTCAGCCGGCCCCGTGTCGCTCCACGAGCTGCCTGCCCTCACTCCGAGGTTGTTGATGAGGATGTCGATGGGTCCAAGCGATTGCTCAGTTTCCGCGACGGCGCGACGGCAGCCCTCTTCGGTGAGCAGGTCCGCGACCGTGCCGAAGCCATCGAGGCTCGCGGCAGTCCTTATGACGTCCGCTTCCGTGCGCGCCGCGACCGCGACCCGCACCCCCTCGGCCGCAAGAGCGTTGGCAATGCCAAGCCCGATCCCGCGCGTGCCGGCGGTGACCAGCGCGACCGTGCCGGCAATCCCAAGGTCCACTAACGCATCCTAATTAGATGCTGCCGCCCACGGCCATAAACGACGGGCCGCCTGTCACCCCACGTCACTCGGCCACCGTGCTGCTCGTCCGCGGCCGTGAGCCGTGGGAGCTGCTGTTGATGCGCCGCCCTGGCGGGGCCGATTTCGCGCCCGGCGCATATGTGTTTCCCGGCGGGACTGTGCACGAACACGACCACGCGTCGCAAGACGAGATCCGGGCCGCCGCGGTGAGAGAGCTGTTCGAGGAGGTCGGTGTTCTCCTGGCACGTCACGGGAAGCGATTTGCCCGAGAGAGCGACTCGGAGAAAGTGCGGCGGCTGATCGAGAACGGCAAGACGTTCGGCGAGGCCCTCGGCGAGCTGGGCCTGGAGCCGGCATTCGACCGGTTGGTCCTGCTGGCCCGATGGGTGACGCCTGCACAGCTACGCCGGCGGTACGACGCACGGTTCTTCCTGGCCCAGCTCCCCCCGAACCAGGTGATCCGCCCGCAGGAGGGCGAGGTCACCGATTGGCTGTGGATCGAACCGCAGAAGGCGCTGGAGAGTCGCGACCTGACGCTCGTTTACGCCACGCGAACTGTGCTCGAGTCGGTGGCGTCGGACAAGGATGCGGCGAGGCTCTTGTCCCGCGCGCGGCGCCTGGGCGAGATACCGACAGTTGAACCGAGATTGGTGCAAACAGAATCAGGTTGGGAGATCGTGCGATGAGTAGGGAGACGGCCACTTGTGCCCAAACGGCCCACCCGATCGCGCGAGACCCGACCGAAAGTGCCCAAATGGCCCAGCCGATGGCGCGCTCTCAGCGCCAGAGGGCGCGCCACTGGTCGTAGTGCTCGACCTCGACGCCGCCCTGCCTAAGCACATCGAGGCCGGCGGGATCGCGGTACGCGTCACGGAAGTAGACCCGCGCCACGTTGCAGTTGATGATCGACTTGGCGCACATGACGCATGGCGAGGCGGTGACGAACATCAGCTTGCCGGGCAGCTGCGCCCCCGCTTTCACGAGGCTGTTGAGCTCGCCGTGGATGCAGCCGCAGGAACCCGGCTGGGTCGAGTCGCAATGATTCGGCAGGCCGCGGGCGTTGCCGTTGTAGCCGATGCCGAGAACCTGGGTGAGATCGCCCGAGGTGATGACGCTCCCCACCTGGAGACGGGCGCAGGTCGACCGCTTTGCCAGCTCTTCGGCCATGCGCATGTAGACCTCTTCGAGCGGGATTCGGTCGGGCGCGGGCTGGTTCTCGGTCAGGGGTTCGGGGCGTGCCATTTGAGTCAGATTAACAGGCTTGTTTATACCCACTTCGCGGACTACAATGCCCAACATGTCGCTACTCGAACTCTTGTTCGCCCTCCTCCTTGTATGTGTACTGCTCGCGGTGGGAGTGGTGGCCGCCCTGGTCTGGAGCCTGGTCAGGCGCGCCGACGGGCAGGTCCGAGACGTCGCCGAGCTGCGCAGCCGCCTCGAGTCCGGGGGCCAGACCCAGGAGAACCAGGCGGCGGAGCTCCGTGAGCGACTTACGCAGACCCAGTCAGTGGTCGAAGGGCTACGCTCCGCGATCACCGCCCGCCAGCCCGTCGAGGACGAGGCACGCGCGAGCCTGAGGCGCCTCGAGAGTGTCATCGCCGGCAGCTCCACCCGCGGCGCCGCCGGGGAGAACATCCTCGAAGAGACCCTCAAGCACCTGCCGCCCGAGATGCTCCAGCGCAATGTCTGGGTCGGCGGCAAGGTGGTGGAGCTTGCGCTCCGCCTTCCCGGCGGCAAGCTGCTTCCGATCGACTCCAAATGGGTCTCCAGCAGCGCCCTGGAGCAGCTGGCGGAGCCGGGGCTCGATGCGCCCCGCCGCGCCCAGCTCACAGCCCAGGTCGAGCGCGAGGTCGAGCGGCGGGTGCGCGAGGTCAGCCAGTACATCGATCCCGCCACGACATCGCCATTCGCCCTGGCGGTCATCCCCGATGCGGCCTACGACGTCTGCCGTGGGGCCATCGTCGGGGCCCACCAGAGGCACGTGATGGTGGTCGGCTACGCGATGGCTCTCCCCTACCTCCTGACCCTCTACCAGCTGCACCTGCAATTCGCCCGCAGCGTCGACATGGAAAAGCTGCAGTCCGCCCTCATCGACGTCGAGAGGCATCTGGACACGCTCGAGAGCGTCCTGGAGAACAAGCTCCAGAGGGCGGTGACCATGCTCCAGAACGCCTACGGGGAGGGCAAACAGGTGTCCGCCAGGATCCGGGCCTCGGCGCAGAGCGTCCAGGTTTCAGACACAGGCAACGGGGAGATTTCCACAGAGCCGAACGTCCGGGGCCAGGCCACGTATTCGGAAATGGGCCTGGCGCTGGTCGACTCGACCCAGTAGGGCGGTTTTGCCAGGTTTCCCCCAGCCAATGCCCAGCCTGTGCCCACCTCCTCACCAGGGTTATGCACAGGTAATCCACCTACATGTGGGGCTCGAAGGCCTCATGACACCAAACATCTTGTGTTTTGGGGCTTGACAAGCTGAAAAGCCAGCGCGTATATTCAGAGTCGTTACATCGAGGCCCTGGGGCATAAGTGGCGGGCATGCTCTGGGGCCTCTTGCATCCCCAAACTGACAGATTCCACGACCCAGCACACGTCGCACCAGACGCCCTAGCAAACGATTTGAAAGCACCCGCACCGGGGATGAATTAAGGAGGCGTTCTCTAAAAATGGCCAAGAATGTAGCCGACCTCGCCGCAGCCCGCCGTAACGGTACCCACAAGGGCGCACAATCAGGGAAAGTGCCTGGGCTCCGATTCGGACGCTTTTTCACGCCCCCGGGCAGCCACGCCTATGACCTGATCGAGTGGGAGCGGCGCACCGCGGGGATCACCGGCGAGAAGGGCCAGGTCATCTTCGAGCAGAAGGACGTCGAGGTCCCCCGGTCCTGGTCACAGCTGGCGATCAACGTCGTGGCGCAGAAGTACTTCCGCGGCAGCCCCGACAGCCCCGAGCGCGAGACCAGCGTCCGCCAGATCATCGACCGGGTCGTCGACACGCTCGCAAAGTGGGGCCGCGAGGGCGGCTACTTCGCCGGCGAAGAGGATGCCGAGAACTGGGCCGAGGAGCTGCGCTTCCTCCTGGTCACCCAGCAGGCGTCGTTCAACAGCCCGGTCTGGTTCAACATCGGCGTGCCCGGCCGCTCCCAGCAGGGCTCGGCGTGCTTCATCAACTCGGTGCAGGACTCGATGGAGTCGATCCTGGACCTGGTCAAGACCGAGGGCATGCTGTTCAAGTTCGGGAGCGGCACCGGCACCAACCTCTCGGTCCTGCGGTCGTCCAAGGAGCAGCTCTCGGGAGGCGGCACCGCTTCAGGCCCGGTTTCCTTCATGAAGGGCTACGACTCGTTCGCAGGCTCGATCAAGTCAGGTGGCACCACGCGGCGCGCGGCCAAGATGGTCATCCTCAACGCCGACCACCCTGACGTCCTCGACTTCATTCGCTGCAAGGCGGAAGAGGAGAAGAAGGCATGGGCGCTTATCGAGGCCGGCTACAACGTTGGGTTCAACGTGCCGGGCGGAGCGTACGACTCGGTCCAGTTCCAGAACGCAAACCACTCGGTGCGCGTCAGCGACGAGTTCATGAAGGCAGTCGAGACCGACAAGGAGTGGGAGACCAAGGCCATCGTCGGCGGCCGCACTGTCGACACCTATAAGGCTCGAAAGCTGTGGCGCGAGATCGCCGACGCAGCGTGGATCTGCGGCGACCCCGGACTGCAGTTCGACACGACCATCCAGGACTGGAACGTGGTCCCGAACACGGGCCGCATCAACGCCACCAACCCGTGCAGTGAGTTCGTGTTCCTGGACGACACCGCCTGCAACCTACTCTCGCTCAACCTGATGAAGTTCCAGTCGGAGGACGGCACGTTCAACGTCGACCGATTCAAGCGCGCCGTCGACATCTGCTTCACGGGCCAGGAGATCCTCGTCTCCAACGCCTCCTACCCCACGCCGGCCATCGCCAAGAACTCCGAGGCGCTCCGGCCACTGGGTCTCGGCTACGCCAACCTCGGCGCGCTGCTCATGTCGATGGGCCTGGCGTACGACTCCCCCGAAGGCTCTCGCTTCGCCGGCGCGGTCACCGCGATCATGACCGGAGAGGCTTTCGTCCAGTCGGCGCGAATGGCGCAGGTCAAGGGACCCTTCAGCGAGTTCGCCAAGAACCGCGAGCCGATGCTGCGGGTGATGGAGAAGCACCGCCAGGCGGCGCACCAGCTCAACACGTCACCGGAATTGGCGGAGGTGGTCGACGCGGCACGCAACACCTGGGACGAGGCGGTCAAACTCGGTCGCGCGCATGGCTACCGCAATGCGCAGGCCACAGTTCTCGCGCCGACCGGGACGATCGGCTTGATGATGGATTGCGACACCACCGGGATCGAGCCCGACCTCGCCCTGGTCAAGTACAAGAAGCTCGTTGGCGGCGGCCTCCTGAAGATCGTGAACGGCACGGTGCCCGCCGCCCTGCGCAAGCTCGGCTACGACGAGCACCAGGTGAAGGAGATCGTCATCTACATCGACGAGAACGACACCATCGAGGGCGCGCCGCACCTGGCTGAGGAGCACCTCAAGGTCTTCGACTGCGCTTTCAAGCCGGTCAACGGCAGCCGTTCGATCGCCCCGATGGGACACGTAAGGATGATGGCGGGCGTCCAGCCGTTCATCTCGGGCTCGATGTCCAAGACAGTCAACCTCCCCACCGACGCCACGGTCGAAGACATCGAGCAGACCTACTTCGAGTCCTGGAAGCTGGGCCTCAAGTGCATCGCGATCTACCGCGATGGCTGCAAGCGCTCGCAGCCTCTGTCCACGTCGATGGACAAGGAAAAGAAAGCCCCGGTTGAGGTCGAGTACCGGGCAATGCGGCGCAAGCTGCCCGACGAGCGCAAGGCCGTCACCCACAAGTTCGACATCCAGGGCCACGAGGGCTACCTGACGGTCGGCCTGTTCGAGGACGGCACACCTGGCGAGCTGTTCGTGACGATGGCCAAGGAGGGCTCGACGATCTCTGGCCTGATGGACGCCTTCGCCACCCAGACCTCCTACGCCCTCCAGTTCGGAGTGCCCGTGAAGTTCATGGTCGACAAGTTCAGCCACATGCGATTCGAGCCCTCCGGCTTCACCAAGAACAAGGAAATCCCGATCGCGAAGTCGATCGTCGACTACATCTTCAGGTGGATGGCGAGCCACTTCCTGCCGCTCGAGGCGCAGGACGAGGTGGGCATCATCCGGCGCGAGCCGTCGCCCGCCGCCGATCCAATCGCCCCGTCGGCGCCGTCAGGTTCGACCAATCAGACGCAGGCTGCGACCGAGCTGAAGGTCATCGCCTCACCCGTGACCAACGGCAACGGCGGCGGCACTTTCCAGCGCATCGCATTCGTCAATACCGACGCCCCGGCTTGCGCCGACTGCGGCGCGATCACGGTGCGCTCAGGCTCGTGCTACAAGTGCCTGAACTGCGGAGCGACGACCGGCTGCAGCTAGACGACTAACCTCCTTCCAAGGGCCGGCATCCAGCCGGCCCTTTTCTTTTTGGGTGAAGACAGCGGCTTGTTGGCATGGCAGACTCGAGTGATGCCATCGACCCGAACCATGGCGACTGGAGGAATCGTCGCCCCCTGGATCTGGACCGCGGTTGTCCTGGTGCTTACCGTGTTGGAATACGACACACTCACCGGCTTTGGGTGGACTCTGTTGAGCTCTAACAATGTGAACTACCCAAGCAGCCTTGCACTCGGCCAGTTCGGCGTGGCACAGATCGCGAATTTCGGTTTGTGCGGGATTCTGCTGATCGGGCTCGCTGTGGCTCTCTATCGCTCGGTGCGTGCCCGATGGACCGCCCGAATCGCTCCTGTGCTGATGGGCATCTCCGGATTCGGATTCCTGATGAGCGTTTTTCCGACCGACCATGGCCCCCGCAATGCCCCAGAGACATGGCATGGCGATATACATATCGCTGGCTTCGTCGTGTTTCTCTTTCCTCTCGTGCTGTCGATGTTCTTCCTCGCCCTCAGCGTCCGCGGCGATCCCCGGTGGCGCGGCTACGTGTGGCTCGGTCCGGTGGTTGGTGCGCTTGCGTTGATCTCGTTCATTGGCTTAGCAGGCGTCATGCCCGCCTCCGTGGACCAGATCCCGTTTTATCTGACCCTGCTCGTGCTATTTGTCGGTGTAACCGTAGTTGCACGACGCGTTCGTTATCTCGCCGATGTCACCCAACCTCAAGCGAAGCTCTGACCTCGGCAAGGCTCCGGCGCTGGTCTCCTGCTGAATCGAAGTTATCTGGCGCCAGCCATGCCTCAAAGGCCGCCCGCCTCAGTGGCCACTCGCCGTCGGTCATCGAGAACCACGCGGTGTCCCGGTTGCGGCCCTTGACGATCATGTGCTGGCGAAAGATTCCCTCGTAGGTGAACCCGAACCGCTCTGCCGCCCGCCGCGAAGGAAGGTTGAGCGAGTCGCACTTCCACTCGAGCCGCCGGTAGCCGAGGTCGTCAAAGGCGGTCTTGGCCATGAGGAAGATCGCCTCGGTCGCCTTGCGCGTGCGCTGGAGCTCTGGAGCAAACCAGATGTGGCCAACCTCGATAACCCCGTTGTCCGGTTCTATCCGCAGGTAGCTGGCCATGCCGAGGGCGCGCATCGATTCCCATTCGACCACCGCGTAGAAGAGCGGGTCGGTCGACTCGGCGCGCTGCTCCAGCCAGGTTGTGAACTCGGCCTGGCCGGCAAAGGGACCGTAGGGCAGGTGCTGCCAGAGGTCCTCGGCGCCGGGCACGTGAGAGGCCGTGAAGAGAGAAGCGGCGTGGCGTTCGGGGTCCAGGATCTCCAGCCGGACCAGGGCCCCGTCGATGGCGGTCCGAGCGGGCACCTGTGCCGGCGCCCAGTTAAGCCCGGTGCCAGACCCTTCTTTCACGGCACCAGCATGCCGGACTGTCCTCCCCGCTCGCCGGGGAGGTGGCCCGCAGGGCCGGAGGAGACGCCCGAGCTTGCACGGCGGACCAATCCGACCCCTTCCAACGCTTTCTGGTTTCGCCGGCCTTCGGCGGAGGTATGAGGAGAGAGCAATGAAAAACCAGACCATCCAGGGAGTCACGCCGAGGGAGCGCAGCTCCAGGCCAATCGACCCGGGCGTCGACATCGGCCACGTCCACCTCAAGACGGCCGACATCGATCGGATCTACAAGTTCTACGTCGACATCCTTGGGTTCGACGTCGTCTTCAAGAGGCCCGACGCCCTCTTCCTCTCAGCGGGCGGGTACCACCACCACCTCGGCTTCAACACCTGGGAGTCGAAGGGCGGTACTCCCCCACCACCCGGAACCACCGGTCTGTACCACGTCGCCATCCGCTACCCGACCCGGGCAGCGCTGGGCGATGCGTTTCGCAGGCTGGTGGCTGCCGACTGGCCGCTGGACGGGTTCAACGACCACGGCACCCACGAGGCTCTCTATCTACGAGACCCGGACGAGAACGGTCTCGAGCTGGCCTGGGATCGCAGCGAAGACCAGTGGCCACGCGACGAAGCGGGTCATATGGCGCTGGGCAACAAGCGCCTCGACCTTGACGGACTGCTTCAGGAAGGCGCTGAACCCGAAGCGGCTCAGGGCAACACCCTGCGCGCGCCGGAGAACTCGGAGGCGTAGGGCTCCGAGGCGATCGATACGACCTCGACCCCCAGTCCGAAGTCGGGCGAGTCGAGCACCTGCCCGTTGCCCACGTACATCGCCACGTGATGGACCACGCCTCCTTTGGCAAGGAACACCAGGTCCCCTGGCAGGAGATCCGTCCGGCTGACCGACCTTCCAAACAATGCCTGGTCCTGGGCATCGCGCGGCAAGGTCACGCCATGGACACGGAACACGTTGTACATGAGACCGGAGCAATCAAATCCAAAGCCGGACGTGCCCGCCCAGAGGTAGGTCTTCCCTAGGAACTCGCGAGCGCTCGCGATTATCGAAGAGGACGTCTTCGGTAGGGCCAGGCTCTTCGCGCCCGTGACGACCACCGCCGCTCTGGCCACCATCAATGACCGGCCGCCCGGCAACCCGACCTCCAGCGCTGAACCGCCACCCGCGATCACGGGCAAGCGGGTTCCGAAGCTCATCTCTATAGCTCGAACGCCATCCCGCCTGAAGAGCCATGCCGTCGGCGCGGTCACAGTGGCCGCGGAGCCTGTAGTTGGAGGTGCGGTCGGGCTCAGCTGCACCAACGGAATCCATCCCGGATAGCCCTTTGCATCGAGAGGCGTCGCCTGGCGTGGCAGAACCACCTTGGCCCACGAGCCGCGCAGCGCCACGACGTCGACCCGCTCTCCCAGCAGCGCCTGCGAATCAGCCCTCCCGATCAAGCCGGCCTGGTCGGCCGCTGTCATGGCCGCGAGCCATTGGCGCATCCGGACCGGGTTGGCAAGGGCCGGGGCGTCGATCGCCCGAGGCGATCCGGGGCTGCGCCATTCCGTCGCCACCGCCACGTCGACGTACGCGGGCCAACCGGCTCGCACGCGCAGCACCACTGGGCTCGCAAACGGCGATGGGCTGGCGGACGCCACCGTCGACGGAGAGGCCTTGGCCGCGGTTGGAACCGGCCCGCACGCGGCCAGGGTGAGCAGCATCGTCAGCATCGGAAATAGAGCTCGGTTCACGTCTCGCCTACTAGTCAGATGCGGGAAACCCCGGTTTGGTGGCAGGGATTTGAAAATAGCTCTGGATTGAATCCAAGACGGCCCCCTTCAGTGCCACAGTTGGCGCATGAACTGGCAACCCTCCCCGTAAGCGGGGAGGTCCAGGCCGCGGACTGGATCCGCGAGCGCCTGCACCCGGTCGCTCAGGACGTCGGCTCCGTGGTGCCCCCAGGCTTCGCCGCTTATGCCCTCATCTTTCATCCGGCCAGCGTTACCGACCGCCCAGACGTTAACGTTCGGTGGTCCGACATCGCCGCCCTGAGCGGCAAGACCGTTCACCCGGAGATGCAGTTCCACGCTATCGCGCCGCCCGACCTGGAGCCGGACCCCCCGAAGCTCGGTGCCCTGTCGAAGCGCCAGGCCGAGGCTCTCGTCGCCGTGCTCTCAGCGGAGACCAGCACGCCAGACT
The DNA here is from genome assembly GCA_043738605.1 of Candidatus Dormiibacterota bacterium. Taxonomy (GTDB): domain Bacteria; phylum Chloroflexota; class Dormibacteria; order Dormibacterales; family Dormibacteraceae; genus Palsa-872. The sequence goes on from JAYUFT010000199.1 coordinate 10,811, forward strand.
CGTGCTGGTTCTGCCTATGGGATGGACACGGCTACCTTCACCCGGGTGCCTCCGCTGTTTTTGTAGCGGCGCGGCCGCCGTTCGCGCGCTTGCGCGTGGGGATCCGGCGCCTTCAGCTTCGCTGGTCGGCGCCCCGCTATCCCCGTCCCGATGGTCCGCGCGTGCGGCTACCGGGTCGCGACTATCTCCTCTTCCACGCAGCGTTGGTCGAGGCGGTTGGCTTGGAGGATGGGCCGAATCTCTGGTGGCCTGACGACCGAGCCTGGTGCGTCGCGTCCGAGGTCGACTTCCCGTACACCTACGTCGGAGGATCCCAGCAGCTCGTCGATGCAATCGTCATCAACCCAGCGATCGAAGCCTTGCCGGCGACCGCGGCAGACGGCATCAGGTACGACAGTGACTCGATCAACACCTAATCGGACCAGGCCTTGCCGACTGGGAACTCATATGCCGCCAATGATTCCGGCTTCATCTCTGCGCTGTAGCCGGGCGCTGCTGGCGGCATGTAGTGTCCGCGAACGACCGTGACCGGGTGCACGAAGTGCTCGTGTAGATGGTCGACGTATTCGCACGTTCGGTTGTCCAGCGATCCGCCGACGGCTATGTAATCGAAGATCGCGACGTGCTGGACGTACTCGCACAGGCCCACGCCGCCGGCATGCGGACACACCGGCACCCCAAACTTCGCCGCCAGCAACAACACCGCGATCACCTCATTGACCCCGCCCAACCTGCAGCTGTCGACCTGGCAGAAGTCAATCGCGCCGGCCTGCAGAAACTGCTTCCACATCACGCGGTTGTGCACGTGCTCGCCGGTCGCGACACCGATTGGCGCAACGGCCTCGCGGATACGGCGGTGCCCGAGGATGTCATCAGGGCTTGTCGGCTCTTCGATCCACCATGGATTCACCTCGGCAAGAGCGCGCATCGCATCGATTGCCTCGTCAACTCCCCAGACCTGGTTCGCGTCGACCATCAGCTGGCGGTCTGGGCCAATGGCTTGGCGAAGGATCCGTGCCCGTCGCAGATCCGACTCCGGATCGCCACCGACCTTCATCTTCAATTGGGTGAAGCCCGCAGCCATAGCCTGCTCGGCCAGAACACGAATCTTGTCATCTGGGTAGCCCAGCCAGCCCGCGGAGGTCGTGTACGCGGGGAAGCCGTCCCGAAGCATCTCCACCTCGCGCGCCGGTCGGGTGGCAACGTTGAGGCGGAGGATCTCGAGCGCTTCGTCGGGCGGCAGCACGTCATCGATGTATCGGAAGTCCACACACGCGACCAGCTCATCCGGAGACATATCGGACAGCAGCTTCCAGAGAGGCTTGCCCTCGACCTTCGCGTACAGGTCCCACACCGCATTGACGAGTGCCGCTGTGGCGAGATGGACGACACCCTTCTCGGGGCCAAGCCACCTGAGCTGGCTGTCTGCCACCAACCCGCGCCAGAAGCCCGACATGTCGGCTGCGATCTCTTCGATGGTCCGACCGACAACCTGAATGGCCAGCAGCTTCGCCGCGGCGACGCAGAGCTCGGTGCCCCGCCCTGTCGTGAATGTGAGCCCATGCCCCTCCAGGCCGGAGGGATGGTCCGTCTCGAGGACAACGTAGGCGGCCGAATAGTCTGGGTCAGCGCTCATGGCGTCAGACCCGTCGAGCGTTCGGGAGGTGGGAAAGCGGATATCTCGTGCGGTCGCCCGCAGGATCTTGGTCGCCATGTCCGATATAGGCTAAAGCCCATGTTCGACGCGGGAGAGACTGCCTGATGAATCCGGGCGAGCGCGCACGGCTCGGACGCACTTCCCTCGAAGTGACCCGTTTCGGCCTTGGCACGGCGCCGCTCGCCGGACTTTACGAAGCCGTGCCCGAGGATCAGGCCCTGGCTGTGATCTCTAGGGCGTGGGACGCGGGTATCCGGCATTTCGACACCGCGCCTCTGTACGGGTTCGGCCTGGCGGAGATGCGTCTCGGGAAGGCCCTCCATGACAAGCCGCGAGAGGAGTTCGTGCTCGCCAGCAAGGTCGGGCGCCTGCTCCGCGCTGACGCCCCGCCGGAGCCCGGCCAAAATTTCCAGGGCACACCACCCGTTAACCCGGTATTCGATTTCACCTACGACGGAGTGATGCGGTCGGTCGATGAGAGCCTCGGGCGCCTACAGCTAGGGCGCATCGACATCCTTCACATCCACGACTCGGACGACCATTACGACGAAGCGATTCGCGGCGCTTACAAGGCGCTGGACCATCTCCGGTCGGAACGAGTGATTCAAGCAGTCGGCGCCGGCATGAACCAGGCCGAGATGCTCGCCCGCTTCGCGCGAGAAGGGAATTTCGACTGCTTCCTGCTTGCCGGCCGCTACACCCTCCTCGATCAGGTCGCCCTCGACGAGCTGCTACCGATCTGCGTCGAGCGCGGCATCGCGATCATCGCGGCCGGCGTCTACAACAGCGGGATTCTCGCGGATCCGAAGCCAGGCGCGCGATATAACTACGCGGCCGCGCCGCAGCCCCTCCTCGAGCGAGCGCGCAAGATTCGTGCCGTCTGTGACAGTCACGGTGTGCCACTCAAAGCCGCGGCACTGCAGTTTCCGCTGGGCCATCCTTCAGTGAGCTGCGTTGTCGTCGGGTGCCGTTCGGTCGACCAGCTCGAAGAGAGCATCCGCATGTTCGAGATCGACATTCCGCCGGCGCTGTGGCAGGAGCTCAAG
>JAYUFT010000200.1:0-4541 GCA_043738605.1 Candidatus Dormiibacterota bacterium
GTCTCATCGATGAGGAAGCACCGCTCGCCGGGCGTGTCGATGAAGACCCCGAGCCTCGCCTTGACGGCGGAAACGATCACCCCCATCTCCTGAAGGTGAGCGGAAAAGTTCCCGGCATCCTGCTCAATGACGATCTCCGCCGGCGCCGCGCTCAGCGGGATGACGGTGGCGTTCATCTCCTGGAGCACGCGCGGCAATGCCAGCGCCGCTGCACCGTTGTTGTAGTCGACCAGCACCTTGAACGCTCCGCCACGCACAGCCTCGAGGTCGACCTTGCTCAGGATCTCCTCGACGTAGCGGTCCGTCTGACCGTCGCGCCGGATCATCCGGCCCATCTCATAGTGCGAGACGCGGCGTATGTCTTCCCTGAAGTAAAGGCTCTCCAGCTTTCGCTCCGTGCGCTTGTCGACATCGAGGCCGTGGTCGTCGAAGATGCGGATGTCGGCGGATCGCGGATCGACCGGCGACGTCTGCACATGGACGGCCGACACGTGGGTGTGGCGGGCCCAGTACCGCGCTACAGGGGCGGGCAGGACAGATAGGTCGGTGACGTTGGCGCCCGACGAGATGAGCCCCGAGATCACCGCGCGGTGGATCATGCGGGCCGAGCGCGTGTAATCGCGCGAGATCGCGATCTCGGTCCCCTTAGGGCTGAGCGCGCCCACGGCAGCGCCAAGGCGAGCCGCGAACTCGGGCGTGAACTCGACGTTGGTGAGGCCGGTCAGACCGTATGAGCTGAAGAGCCCGCGCTTCCACGAGCCCGCCCAGATGATCGACTCGTGCACGACCGCGCCCGGCTCAACCTCCTTGTTCGGCCAGATGCGCACGTTTGGGTTGACCGTGGAGCCCGCGCCGAGCACCACCTCGTTGCCGATCACGCTGCCCTCTTCGAGCAGGGAGCCGCTCTTCACCGTCACCGAGCGGCACACGACGGTGCCGCGCAGACGGGAGTTCTCACCGATGTAGGAGTGGTCCCACATGATCGAGTTCGAGACCTTCGCCCCGGAGTCGATGATCGTGTAGCCCCCGACCACGCACGGCCCGTTGACCCACGCCCCTCCCCGCACCTTGGCGCCCGCACAGATCAAAGCCGGTCCGTCGATGCGGGCGTGCGGATGGACCTCGGCCTCGGGATGAATCCAGATCGACTCCCCCACCCTCTCCCCCGGGATGTCGACCTTGACGCGGCCCTCGAGGCAGTCGAAGTTGGCCTTCATGTACGCTCTGTGGCTGCCGACGTCCTCCCAGTAACCCGGAGCGACCCAGCCGAAGACCGGCTCGCCCTGCTTCAGCAGCTTCGGAAAGACATCGCCCGACCAATCGGTCACCTCGCCGGGGCGGAAGAAATCGAACACCGCCGGGTCGAGGATGTAGATACCGGTGTTGGCAAGGTCGGAGATGACCTCGCCCCAGCTGGGCTTCTCGATGAACCGCTGCACCGCGCCGCCCTCGTCGACCACCACCACGCCGTACTCGAGCGGATTCGGCACCGGCTTGAGCACGATCGTGGCGAGGGCGCGCCGCTCGCGATGGAAGCGCGCGGCCGCGACCAGGTCGATATCCGTGAGCGAATCGCCGGAGATGACGACGAACGTTTCGGTGAGCCGCTGGCGCGCGAGCATCACCGAGCCCGCGGTGCCGAGCGGCGAGTCCTCGACCGAGTAGGTGAGCGCCACTCCCTGCTCTGAGCCGTCGCCAAAGTAGTTGCGGATGGAGGCGCCGAGGTACTGCACGGTGGCCACCACGTCGCGCATCTGGTTGCGCCGCAGGTGCAGGAGGATGTGCTCCATGATCGGGCGCCCGGCGACGGGCACCAGGGGTTTTGGCTGGCGGCTGGTCAGCGGCCGGAGGCGCGAGCCTTCGCCCCCAGCCATGACTACCGCCTTCATGCCCCAGTCATCGCAGTCGATACCATCGTAAGTCGATGTTGGAAGAACTCGACCAAAGCTTTTCCCTCCTGGAGGAGCTGAACCAGTTCGCCTATGACCTTCTGTGGACGTGGGAGCCACGGATCGAGGCTGCCTTCCGCGTCCTGGACCCTGAGCTCTGGGAGGCCACCAGGCAAAACCCTGTCGTGCTCCTCTCCCAGCTCGGCGAGGAGGGGGTCGCGAAGGCCATGGAGAGCCGAGATGCGCGGGCCGCCTTGGACGACGCACGTGCCGCCTATCGCGAGTATTACGACCGGAAGCCGGCCTTCATGAACGCAAAGGCTCCGCTCGTGATCGGTTACTTCTCGCTCGAGTTCGGCCTGGCCGAGTGCCTGCCCATCTATTCGGGTGGTCTTGGCGTCCTCGCCGGCGACCACCTCAAAGCCACCAGCGACCTCGGCCTGCCTCTCGTCGCGGTCGGCCTGCTGTACAGGCAGGGGTTCGGCCGCCAGGAGATCGACGCGGACGGCCGCCAGGTCGAGGTGTACACCGAGCACCGGGGCATCGACCTCCCAGTACGCAAGGTCGAGGGCGTCGAGGTCGAAGCCCCTATCGGCGATCGGAGGGTCAAGATCGCGGTCTGGCGGGCGCAGGTCGGCAGGGTGCCGCTGTTCCTGCTGGACACCGACGTTGAGTCCAATCCGCCCGACCTTCGCGCCATCACTGACCGCCTCTACGTGCCTGAGCCCGATCGGCGCCTGCGCCAGGAGATAGTGCTCGGTATTGGCGGAGTGCGCGCGCTCAACGCACTGGGCTTCGTGGCCGGCGTCTTCCACCTCAATGAGGGACACAGCTTCTTGTGCGCGATCGAGAGGATCCGCGAACTGCGCGCCTCGCGCCGCATGACCCTCGAGGAGGCGCGGCTCGTCGCCCGCGCTGGGATCGTTTTCACGACGCACACGCCGATCGCGGCAGGCAGCGATTACTTCGAGCCCGGCCTGGTTTGGGACCTGCTGGGTCCATACCTCCACGAGGTCGGCATCTCGTTCGATCGGTTCATGGACCTGGGCCGGCAGCGGCCTGGCGATCCACGCGAGCGCCTGTGCACCACATACGCGGCGCTGCGCCTCGCCGACCAGGCGGTGGGCGTGAGCCGGCTTCACGGGACCGTTTCGAAGCGTCTGTGGAAGGACGCATGGCGGGGGCTGCCGGAGGTACAGGTGCCGATCGGGTCGGTCACCAACGGCGTCCACACGCCGACGTGGATCGCGCCCGAGATAAGGGACCTGCTGCGCCGCTACGTCGGCCCCGACTGGTGGGACCTTGACGGCACCGACGGACGCTGGGAGGCAGTGTTCGAGATCTCGGCCCCCGAGCTTTGGTCGCTTCACATGGAGCTCAAGCGGCGGCTGCTCGACGTCGCGCGCAAGCGGTCGGAGCACACTGCCGACCTCGATGTGAACGCGCTGACGATCGGGTTCGGGCGGCGGTTCGCTCCTTATAAGCGGGCCAACCTCCTGCTGCAGGACTCGCCGCGGCTGACCAAGATGCTGCGCAGCGCGAAGCAGCCGGTGCAGTTCCTGTTCGCCGGCAAAGCGCACCCCGCCGATCAGCCGGGCAAGGACATCGCCGCCGATGTCATCGCTTTCGCGCGCCAGCAGCCACGCGTCGTGTTCTTGAAGGACTATGACATTGAGCTGGCGGGCCACCTGGTGCGCGGCGCCGACGTGTGGCTCAACAACCCGCGCCGGTTCCTGGAAGCGAGCGGCACCAGCGGCATGAAGGCAGGCGCGAACGGGGTGCTCAACGTGAGCATCCTGGACGGGTGGTGGGACGAGGGCTACCGGCCGGAGCTCGGGTGGGCGATCCCGTCGGGCGCCACGCTGGATCGGCCGGGAGTGGATGACCAGGCCGAGGCGGAGAACCTCTACCGGCTGCTGGAGCGCGACGTGGTGCCGGCGTACTTCGAGCGCGACGAGAACGGGATCCCGCAACGCTGGGTGGAGATGATGCGGGCGTCGATCCGGCACATCGCCACCGAGTTCGCCGCAAGGCGGATGGTGATCGACTACTTCAACACTGCGTACGCGCCAGGGGCGCGACGGGTGGAACAGCTGCGCCTGCTACCCGACTGGGGCGGATAAGACTCGGGCTCAGCGGGGCCAGATGTCCATCGGCAACCCGAGGATTGCCGGTAGCGCGGTCTCCTTGTTGGTCAGCAAGTCGAGGATGTAGTAGTGGCTCGGTATGAAAGGCGGGCCGAGCTGGGTGTTCTTGATGAAATGGGCTTCGATCACCTCCTGGTTCGACAAGAACAGCGGATCGCCCTTCACGCCAGCCAGCACTCTGACCGACCCGTCAGCAACATTGCGGATCTCGATCCGCGGCTGGGTGGTCACGTTGTTGGCATAAGCGAGAAGGCTGCCGTCCGGTGATAACGACGGCGAGTACCAGACCAGCCCAGCCGCCATCATGCCGACCGTCGCCGGAGGATCCCACGTGTGCACGCCGGCGTGGTCGCGGTAATAGAGGCGGTCGCTCGTCTGCGACCACGCCGCCATCGTGATGAAAGGACCGCCCTTGTTGCCTGATGCGCCAAGGGCGCTCGGCGGCACCCAGACGAGGCTGCCGTCCTGCACTGATATGACCTGGAACGCCGCCAGCTTCTCCAGC
>JAYUFT010000201.1:0-4500 GCA_043738605.1 Candidatus Dormiibacterota bacterium
GCGATCCTCACGGACCGCGGCCTGGTCGAAGCGGTCGAGGAGCGGGCGACCCGCATGCCGTTGCCCGTCGAGATTCACGCCAACGGCCTGGGTCAGGGAGACCGGTATCCACTTGAGCTCGAAGGCGCGGCCTACTTCTTCGTCTCAGAGGGGCTGGCCAACATTCTGAAATACGCCTCCGCATCGCGAGTGCATATCCGGTTTCACAGCGAGCCCGGCCAGCTGGTCGTTGCCGTGCAGGACGATGGTCGAGGGTTTGATCCCGCCACCGTCAAGAAGTCTGGCCTGCGCGGGCTGGAGGATCGGATCTCGGCGCTCGGGGGCCGTGTCGAGGTTGTCAGCCGGCCGGGTCAGGGCACTGAGCTCCGCGCGTTCCTCCCTGTGAGCGAGGCGGTCCATGCCTGAGCGTCTGCGTGTGGTCATCGCCGAGGACAACTACCTCGTGCGCGAGGGCACGAGGCGGTTGCTGGAGGATTCAGGCGACGTCGAGGTGCTGGCATCCGTGAGCAACGCGGAGGACCTCCTCAGGGTGGTCGACGATTTGCGACCCGACGCTGTCTTGACCGATATTCGAATGCCTCCGGGTCATCGGGTCGAAGGCATCGAGGCTGCGCATGCGATTCGGAAGAAGCACCCTGCCATCGGCGTGGTCGTGCTGTCGCAGCACTCTGACGCTGCGTATGCGGTGCAGCTCCTGAAGGACGGCACCGAAGGCCTGGCTTACCTACTCAAGACACGAGTCGGCGAGCTCGACGAGCTGCTTTACGCTTTGCGCGAAGTGGCCGCGGGGCGTTCGGTGGTGGACTCTGGGGTCGTCGAGCGATTGGTCGACTATCGGTCGCGGCAGGCAGAGTCACCCCTGCGCCTGCTCAGCGAACGCGAGATCGCGGTGCTCCGCGAGATGGCCGAAGGCAAGTCGAACTCCTCGATCGCGAGCGGCCTCCATCTCTCGGAATCCTCAGTCGAGAAATACGTGAACACGATCTTCTCGAAGCTCGGTTTGTCCGAGGAGCGGCTTCTGAGCCGGCGGGTTGCCGCCGTCCTAGCCTACCTGAGGGCGGCAAGCACGCCAGCTTGAACCGTAGACGGCTCAATCGCCGAGGTGCGAAACCACCTTGCCAACACTCGAGTGTTCGAGCTTCACATCCAGAGCGGTGAGGTGGGTGCCCACCCACTCGCCGCTCTTCTGGACCACGCGCTCCAGGGTGTCCTCATCGATACACGCGGTCATTGAGATGAGCTCGTTGGAGTCGGTCGCGACCAGGTGGTAGCTGAGGAACCCAGGTTCCTTGCGCAGATGATCGGTCCAGCCGTCGTCGACCATCTGAATCACCTCGTCGCGCTGACCTTCACCTATCCGGTATCGCCTGATGCTCATAAACATTCACTACTCTCCTTTTGCTCGCCGCCAAGACGACATCCAAAGTGTGCGCCAACTGCACACTCCCCCTCCCATTCGGGAAGAGGGTTGGGGAGCAATCAGTAAGTCCGATCCTTAACGCCGCTTGCGCGCCGGAGCGTGAGTTGGCACGGCTTCACTGATCAGTCTCCGTGAGCTCGACGGCTATCAAGTGCGAAGTGTCCGTTGGATGTTCGGAGAGGAACGGTCTTCGTCGAATCGCTCGTCCCGCTCATCCGTGGCGAATACTGAGCTTAAGGCCGAGCGCCGCGAACGACCAGCCGGCCGCGAACTGCAAAAATACTGGGGTGGCCAATACCGCCGAGCTGACACGACTCGAGGAGAACCTCGACCACATCCGCCAGGCGCCGCACGACAGTGGGACCGTCGAGTTGATCGTTGCGCGACCCGGCGTTGACCAGAGGGAGGTCTTGACGGAGGGCTGGCTCGAGGTGGGCGCCGGTCTGAAGGGCGACACCTGGCGGGCTCGTGGCAGCAGCCGCACCGCGGATGGCAGCGCCAATCCCGACGCTCAGCTCACGCTAATGAATGCGCGAGTTGCAGCCGCCATCGCCGGCGAGCGCGAGCGCTGGCCGCTGGCAGGCGATCAGCTCTATGTGGATCTCGACCTGAGCCTCGCCAACCTGCCGCCTGGGAGCCGGGTCGAGATCGGCTCCGCGGTGATCGAGTTCAGCGAGCCTCCTCACACTGGGTGCGCGAAATTCATGGCGCGCTACAGCGCCGAGGCGCAGATTTTCGTCAACTCTTCCGTGGGTCGCGAGCTGCGCCTGCGAGGGGCCAATTGCAGGGTGGTCGTCGCCGGCACGGTGCGGCAAGGCGACTCGATACGAAAGCTGACGACCTAAGCCAGGCGGGCTGCGCGCAGCGTCAGGTAGCGCTGCTCCGGAATGCTGGCGCTCATCCGTGCCGCTCGCTGGTAAGACTCGCGCGCGGCCGCGAGATCGCCGGCGAGCTCGAGCAGGTGGCCGCGGACCGCTTCCAGCCGGTGATTGCGCTTCATGCGTTCGTCGTTGTCGAGGGTGCCGAGTAGGGCAAGACCCGCGCGCGGTCCGTGGACCATGGCGACCGCTACGGCGCGATTGAGCGTGATCACCGGTCCTGGCGACACCCGCTCGAGAACGTCGTAGAGGGCCAGGATCTGCGGCCAGTCGGTCTCCGCGGCGCTTGGCGCTTCGTCGTGCACCGCCGCGATGGCGGCCTGCATCTGATAAGGACCGACCGAAGTGGTGCCCAACGTGCGGGTGAGCAGCGCGATGCCTTCATCGATTTGCCGTCGATCCCACAGATCGCGCCGCTGCTCGTCGAGCGGGACCAGGGAGCCGTCTGGCAGCGTCCGCGCGGCGCGGCGGGCATCGGTCAGCAGCATCAGGGCGAGCAGGCCCGCGACCTCGCCCTCGGTGGGAAGCAGCGCATGCAGCATGCGGTTGAGGCGTATCGCCTCTCCGGTCAGGTCAGCGCGATTCAGCGAAGGACCTGAGCTCGTCAAATATCCCTCGTTGAAAACCAGGTACAGCACGTGCATCACCACGCGGAGCCGATCCGCCTCCTCAGGCTTTGCCGGAAGCTCGAAACGGACCCCGGCGCTCCGGATGCTCTCCTTGGCGCGGCTTATCCGCTGCGCCATCGTGGTCTCGGGCACGAGAAATGCGTTCGCGATCTCCGCGGTCGTCAGTCCGCCAACCGCTCGAAGGGTGAGCGCGAGCTGCGAAGGCACGGACAGCGAGGGATGGCAGCAAAGGAACAGCAGCGTCAGCGTGTCGTCCTGGTCGGTGGCAAGCCTTCCCCGCTCGGGAATCTCCAACATCGCCGACGTTTCCTCCCGACGGCGCCGCGCGCCCTCGCTCCGCCACTCGTCGACAAGACGTCGCGAGGCGACGGTCATCAGCCATGAGCGGGGGTTGTCGGGGACCCCGCGCTCCTCCCATTGTTGCGCCGCGGCGAGCAGGGCCTCCTGGACGGCGTCCTCACACGTGTCGAACTGGCCATGCCGACTCACGAGCGCGCCAAGAACCTGCGGCGCAAGCTCACGCAGCAGGTCCTCGATCCGGGCGACGGATCTCAAAAGTCGGGCGGCGCGTCCATCACGCGGCGCACTTCGATCGGAACCTTGACGAAATCGACGATGCGCGACGCGATCTCGATCGCGCGGCCCTCACTCTCGACGTCCACGATCCAATAGCCGACAAGCGATTCCTTCGATTCGGCAAAGGGTCCATCGGTGGCGACGGAGATGCCGTTTTCGAAACGGACTGTCTTGGCCTGGCTCCCGTCTGCGAGCCCCTCGGCGCTCACAAGCTCGCCCGACTTGCGCAGGTCGTCGTCCAGCTTCCTCATGAACTGGATCATCTCGAGCATCCAATCCCTGCCCATGGCTGCCACTCCGGCCTCGGCAGAGCCGAACGTCATGATCATGTACTTCATCTGATTGCTCCTTTGATTTGCGTTCCCGTGAGGGCCCGCTCATTGATTGGTCGGAACCAGTTTCCCGTTCTCGACATCCGCTCAGTTAAAGGGTGAGCATCGCTTCATTCACGGGGCTTCTCATCCGGATGGCCGGTGTTGCCAAAAGCGATTCGGTCTCGGACCACCGGAGCGCGACCCAGGAGGCGTGCTCTCTGGACGGCGTCCTCACCAAACCGATCACGGATTGCGTCCATCGCCTTCTCCAATCGAGCGTCGCGTGGTTTGGAGGGAGCCGAGAACAGATCCATCTGGCTGGGACCGGCATCGGTGAGGCCCGACAACCCGACGCCAAGCGTCCCAACCGGGCACCGCGTGTCGCGCCCAGCCAGGAGCTTCAACGCGGCCTTGTAGATCTCGTCTCCGGTCGAGATCGGTGTCGCGAGCTTCGATTGCCTGGAGAGACGATCGACGTCAGGCCGGTACACGACGCCGATCGAAACGACGTTCCCCAGCCGCCCAGCGGAACGTAGCCGGCGACCCACCATATCCGAGAGGCGCATCAACAGCTCTTCGAGCTCAGCCTGTGAGGTGGTTGCGCGAGCGAGGACGTGAGAGTGGCTGTAGCTCTTGCGAACAACGCTCTCGAAGGTGCTGACCTCGAAGCCGCGCAGCCGCTG
>JAYUFT010000202.1:0-13241 GCA_043738605.1 Candidatus Dormiibacterota bacterium
CCGGCGCCGGTTATTGCCGGATTGCCGGCTGCTGTCAAGAAATGGCGGCCGCCCAGTGGGCTGCCAGGTACGCCTTCGCCGCGGTGGCCTGATCAGGGGTTAGCCGGAGGGGGGTGCCGTTTGCGACAGGCAACTTTCCTGCAGCAGCGGCGTCAATCGTTCCGGCCGTCTGCATGGCCGCCATGCGGACGGGTCGGGCAAGGCCCTGGAGCCAGAAGTTCTGGCCGGCGTCCGAGTACAGGAACTCTTCCCACAGCCGCGCTGCGGCCGGGTGTGGAGCGGTCTTGCTGATCGCCTGGGCATAGAAGTCGAGAAGGATGGCGCTCGACGGAACGAACACCTTCCAGGTCGGCACGTCCTTGCCGTGACCCGCCGACAGGTAGTCCCAGTCGAAGACGACTGGTGTCGTGCCGTTCTTGACAGTAGCTGTCGTCGCCTGGATGGGGACGAAGTTGCCCTTCAGCTTGAGCTGGTGGAAGAAGTCCACGCCCTTGCTAATGTCGGTCACACTACCGCCGTTGGCAAGTGACGCCATCATCACGCCGTTCAGCGCGGCGTTGGCCTTGGTCGGGTCGCCGTTGAGGGCGACCTTGCTCTTGAAGGCTCCGCCCAGCAAGTCCTGCAACGAGGTAACCGCGGGAACCTTGGCCGAGTCGTATCCGATCGACATGTAGCCGCCGTAGTCCTGGAACCAGAGCCCGGTCGATTCCTTCTGGTTGGCGGGGATGTCCTTCCAGGTCGCGACCTGGTACGGGGCGAGCAAGGTGGTGTTTGCGAGTGCGACCGACATGCCGATGTCGAGGACGTCCGGAGCGCGGTTGCTCGCGCCGAGCTGCTGCACCGCGTTGACCTCATCCTGGCTGCTGCCGGTGGGGTTGTCCGAGGTGATGGCGATGCCGTACTTAGCCGTGAAGGCGTCGATGATGGCGCCGTAGTTGGCCCAGTCGCGTGGCGTGGCGATGATGTTCAGCTTGCCCTCTTTCTTGGCCGCAGTCACCAGGGCGTCCATCCCACCATTGCCGGCCGCTGACGTGGCCGTATTCCAGTTCCCGGCGGCGGTGTTCGTCCCACCACAAGCCGAGATCAATAACGCAATGACTCCGACGGCTAGGCCTAGACGATTGATCCGATGCCAGTTCATTCGTTGACTCCCCACTTCTATTGGCCGGCTACCCGCTTGGACACCGTGCATCCAGCTTTGCAGCCGCCATGATGCGCCCTCCACGACGCTGTTGCAAGGAGTGCGCGGGGTGAGGGCAGGGGGAATCGGGTTAAGGGTTCGAGTTGACCCCGCCAGTCGCCAGGCTGCGGTAGCCCAGGCGGCGCGATAGGTCGGCCGCCGCCTCGCGCGTCAGGTCCACCAGCTCAGGGCGGTCGCCTTCGCGCAGGCGATGAGCAGGGCCGGAAACATCGATCGCTGCCACCACCTCGCCGTTCGCCGAATAGACGGGCGCGGCGATGGCGTTGAGGCCCATCTCCAGCTCCTGGAAGGTGCGCGCGAAGCCTGCCTCGAGCGCGGCCGCCAGCTGTTCTTCGAGCTCAGCGCGGTCGACGATCGTGTGCGCGGTCATTGGCTCGAGCGGCCGCGACAGCAGCCTCTCCCTGACCGCGACCTGGGCGAAGGCCAGGATCACCTTTCCGCTCGCCGTGCAGTGAACAGGCGTGTGGCGGCCGAGCCAGTTGATGCTCACCACCGAGGTCGAACCGGTCGCCTGCTCGATGGGAACGATCTGGTCGGCGTCGAGGATGTCCAGGGTCACGGTCTCGCCCACCGCGCCGGCGAGGCGTTCGCAGACGGGGCGGGCGACGACGCGGAGATCGAGCTCGCCTGTGACCACGCTGGCCAGCTGCGGCAAGCGCGGTCCCAGCCGGTACTTCGAGGTGCGGGGGTCGCGCTCGACCAGCGAGTGGCGCTCGAGGGTGCTCAGCAGCCGGAGGGCGGTGGAACGGTGGACGCCGAGGTCGCGGGCGACCTCGGCGCCGGCACGCCAGCCGTCGCGCGCCAGCAGGTCGAGGATCGCCACGGCCCGGTCCACAGAGCGGACAAGACCGGCGTCTCGGGGGGCGCCGTTGCTCACTGCGCAACAATACAAGTCTTGCGAGGCGTGCGTGCCAAGGCTAAACTTGTTGGCCTCTGAGCATCTGTTGAGCAATGCGCAACAAAAGACCCGCCACGCCTCGCCTCGCAACGTGCTCTGGCTTCACCGTCAGAGAGCGGGCAGCCGCTGTTCGTAACCTCGTGAAATCAGGAGGATTGGCATGAGCCGGGAAGAGGAGATTCGCGCCAGCCTGTTCGACGACACCCTCAACGGCCGGGCGCCGGAGGTCAAGAAGGCCACCGAGGAGGGGCTTGCGCTCGGCATGGACCCGATGGACATCCTCTTCAAGGCGCTGATTCCGTCCCTCGAGGAGGTCGGCCGGCGCTTCGAGAAAGGCGACTTCTTCGTGCCCGAGATGCTGATGGCGGCTCGCGCGATGCAAGGCGCCCTCACGATCCTTCGTCCTCTCATCGCCGAGACCGGGGCACAGCCCGTCGGCCGCTACGTGATCGGCACGGTCAAGGGCGACATCCACGACATCGGCAAGAACCTGGTGGTCATCATGCTCGAGGGCGCGGGCTTCGAGGTCTTCGACCTTGGCGTCAACACGCCGCCGGAAAAGTTCGTCGAAGCGGTGATCGCGCACCAGCCTGACGTTCTCGGCTTCTCGGCATTCCTGACGACGACGATGCCGATGTTCAAGGTCAACATCGACGCCCTCACAAAGGCGGGACTGCGCGACAAGGTGCACATCGCGGTGGGCGGCGCGCCGGTGACCGAGGAGTACGCCAAGCACGTCGGCGCCGACAGCTATGCGCCTGATGCGTCGATGGCCACGCGGTTGGCCAAGCAGCTGGTGGGAGCCCGAAATGAAGCCTCAGCGGGCGCCCAGGCGCTCGAGCAGGCGGTCAAGCTGATCGACGAAACCCTGAAGAAGGGATAAGCCAAAGTGTCCCACTAGAGTGGATACCAAGCTCACCTCGCGAGGGCGCGAGGTGGTCGTGTCGATCGACCGGCCGTTCGTGATCATCGGCGAGCGGATCAACCCGACGGGGCGCAAGGTGCTCGCCGCCGAGATGAAGGAAGGCCGGATGGACCGCGTGCGGGCGGATGCCATCGCCCAGGTGGCCGCCGGCGCCCACATGCTCGACCTCAACGCGGGCATTCCGCAGCTTGATGAGGCGGCGCTGCTGGTCGCGGCCATCAAGGCTGTCGTCGAGGTCATTGACGTCCCGATCTGCATCGACTCATCGATCATCGAAGCGCTGGAGGCCGGGCTTTCTGCCTATGAGGGCAAGGCGCTCGTGAACTCCGTCACCGCAGAAGAGGAGCGGATGGCACGTATCCTCCCGCTGGTCAAGAAGCACGGCGCGGCAGTCATCGGAATGGCGAACGATGAAACCGGCATCTCGATGATCCCCGAAGAACGCGTCGCCCTGGCTCGCCGGATCATCGAGCGCGCCGCAGATTACGGCATCCCGCAATCGGACGTGATCATCGACCCGATCGCGATGACAGTCGCTGCCGACCCGACATGCGGCCTCATCACGCTCGAGACGATCCGGCTCATCCGCGACCAGCTGGGCAACAACATGACGTGCGGAGCCTCCAACGTCTCATTCGGATTGCCCGACCGGGCGACAGTCAACGCCGCGTTTCTGCCGCTGGCGATGCATGCGGGCTTGACGTGCGCGATCACCAACCCGCTCGTGCCCGAGGTTCGGCGCGCGGTGCTGGCCGGCGACCTCCTGCTCGGTCACGACGAGTACGCCATGCGCTGGATCGCCAGCTACCGCGCGGAGGTGGCGCGGGCAGCCCGCGAAGGCGCTGCCCCCAAATGATCCAGCGCAAGCTGGAGGTCACCTACCGGCCGTTCGACCGCACGACGCGAGTCCCGCCCGGAACCACGCTGTTCAGCGCGGCGCACTGGATCGGCCTGCCCATCGACTCGACGTGCG
The DNA here is from genome assembly GCA_043738605.1 of Candidatus Dormiibacterota bacterium. Lineage (GTDB taxonomy): Bacteria > Chloroflexota > Dormibacteria > Dormibacterales > Dormibacteraceae > Palsa-872. The sequence goes on from JAYUFT010000202.1 coordinate 3,998, forward strand.
GCGGCCGCGGCACCTGCGGCAAATGCAAGGTTCGCGTGATTGAGGGCTCGGCCGAGGTGACGACAGCCGACCACCGCCTCCTGCGCAAGGAGGAGATCGAGGGCGGCTGGCGCCTCTCGTGCCAGACACACATCTACGACGACATCGTGTGCGAGGTGCCTCAGCTTCTGCGGGTGCCGAAGGCGGCGACGATGGGCTTGGGGCGCCTCGTCATCCTCGACCCGAACGTTCGCAAGGTTTACCTGGAGCTGGCAGAGCCCACGCTCGATGATCAGCGAAGCGACGTGATGCGGCTCCGCGAAGCGCTGACCGCTGAAGGGCACGACATGGTCGCGGGCGTGCCGGTGCTGCGAACGATTCCACGTGCGCTGCGCGACTCGGGGTTCAAGGTCACCGCGGTGCTGGGAGGCGAGCAGCTCGTGGCACTCGAGCCCGGCGACACGACCGCAGAGTGCTTCGGCGTGGCGTTCGACGTCGGCACGACAACTCTGGTGGGCACGCTGATGAACCTGCGCACCGGCATGGCGGCCGGAGTGCTGTCGACGCTCAACGGCCAGGCGCCATTCGGGGCCGACGTCATCTCGCGCATCAGCCACGGGATGAATGGCCCGGACTCGATCCTCGAGCTGCAGGCCGCCGTCGTGGGCACCATGAACGGAATCCTGAAAGACCTCTACATCCAGACCGGGGTGTCGCCGGACCGCACGTATGAGGCCGTCGTCGTCGGGAACGCGACGATGCTTCACCTGCTGTTCGGCATCGACCCGAGCCCCCTCGCGGTGATGCCCTTCACACCTACATTCATGGAGCCGATGCTGGTGGCGGCCTCAGAGGTCGGTCTCGACATCCACCCCAATGGTTACATCCAGACGCTGCCCGCTCTTGGCGCGTATGTCGGTGCCGATATCGTCGCAGGCGTCCTTGCGACCAGCGTCGTGCGCGAGGACAAGCTGCGCGTTTTTGTGGACGTCGGCACCAACGGCGAGATCGTGCTGGGCAACGCGCAGCGAGCGCTCGCGACAGCCGCGCCGGCGGGCCCGGCTTTCGAGGGCAGCCAGATCCGGTGCGGCATGCGAGCAACGGAGGGCGCGATCGAGGGCGTGACCCTTGGCGACACGGTCGAGCTGCAGGTCATCGGCGGCGACGTGCCGGCGCTGGGCATATGCGGCTCCGGCCTCGTCGACGCGGTGGCTCAGCTCCTGCACGTTGGCCTGCTCGACCACTCGGGCCGCATGAAGGCGGCCATCGATGTTGCGGGTCATCCGCTGGCCGACCGCCTCATCGAGATCGACGGCGTGCGGGCATTCCTGCTCGCGGAAGGCGTTTTTCTCTCGCAGAAGGACGTCCGTGAGCTGCAGTTCGCGAAGGGCTCGATCGCCACCGGGATCAAGGTGCTGATGGACATCCTCGGCGTGGAGGCGAAGGACCTCGACGAGGTGTTGCTCGGCGGGTCGTTCGGCTCGTACCTGAATCCCGAGAGCGCGAAGATCATCGGGCTGGTGCCGGCTGTCGACGTCGACAAGATCATCGCGGTGGGCAACTCCGCCGGCGAGGGCGCGAAGATCGCGCTGCTCTCCTATCGCGAGCGCCAGGTTGCTTTCGAGCTCCCATCTAGGATCGAGTACATCGAGCTCTCCGGCCGGTCCGACTTCAACGACTCTTTCGTGTCGGTCCTCGGGTTTCCCCACCTCGAGGCGGTCGTATGAGCACGACCGCGTTCGTGATCTGCGGCGCGTTGGGAGCAGAGGTCAAAGACATCGTCGATCGGCGCGGTTGGGAGGTCGACATCTATGGACTGTCGGCGATGCTCCACCTGTACCCGAAGAAGATCGTCGAGGAGCTCAGTGAGAAGCTACATGCGCTTCGGCCGCGTTACGACCGCCTCGTCGTCGTGTACGGCGACTGCGGAACCAACGGACGCCTTGATCCAATCCTCAAAGAGCTCGGCGCATCGCAGGTCCGCGGACCGCATTGCTACGAGATGCTGGCCGGCAAGGATCTCTTCCATCAGGTTTCGGAGGAGAAGCCCGGAACGTTCTTTCTCACCGACTGGCTCGTTCGCAACTTCGATCGGGCCGTCGTGCGCGGACTGGGTCTCGACCGCGACCCAGAGCTGAAGCCGATGCTCTTCGGCAACTACGAGGCCGTCCTGTATCTCCGCCAGGTGCCGCTCACGCGGCTGGCGAGCAAGGCGCAGGAAATCGCCGCCTATCTTGGGTTGCCCCTGGAGATCATCGACGTCGGGCTGGGGGACCTCGAAGAGCGCCTGGCGCAGCTGATCGAGGCGGACGGTCCGTGCCAGTTGCACGCCCCCTCCGGGCCTTCGGCCCACCTCCCCGGCGAGCGGGGAGGACATTAACTTGGCCAATTACCAGGTCACCTTCTGGAAGCACATTCCTTCGCAGGTGAAGGCGTGGGATGAGACTGCTGAGGTCAAGGGCATGATGCCCGACCGCTTCCAGGTGGCGATCGACGCCTACTCGATGAAGGAGGGCTCGACTGATATGGAAGCCTACCTCGAGGGCTGGCAGCGAGGCCCTGTCGAGGAACGCGATGGCACACCCGCAGAGGTTCTCTCCGCTGTCATCAAAGAGCTCGATGCAGCGAACCCGCGGGCGACCCTAATGAACCTCTAAGGAGCCGATTGCCGCGGCCTTGTCGGTCGCAGCGCGTGCAATTCGGTCGGCCTCCTTCGAGCGGAGGTCTCGAGCGCCTGACAGGTTGACCGCAATCAGTCTCGCCGCAGCCGTCGCCGCCGCAGCAGCGAGAGTAGCGGCCACCATCGCGTCGGCCCTCAGGTTTGGATTGCCGTTTTCAGACAGCGCATCCGCGAGCTCGACGGTCTCGGCAGCGAGGCGGGCTATCGCGAGCGGCACATCGATGGTGGCAGCGCGAGCAGGGGCGATGATGCGCTCACGCGCCTTGCCCTGAACTTTTTTGGCCGATCGCACGGCCTCGACGTAGGACATGTACGAATTCGCGTCGGCTTCGACCAGCTCCTCGGCGCGGAGTCTCAGCGCGTGAGCCTCTTCGAGCGCGACGCCAGCGCCAGACCACTTTGCGCTGGAGAGCTTCGCCACTTTCTCGAGCAGGGCTGACGACATGGCGATGACCGCGGCCACCGCCGAACCGCTGGCCGGCACCGGCCTGTCCGACGCGAGGCCATCGAGCAGCGCGGCCAACCGTCCGTCCGCGCCATGCGCGTCAGTCGTCGCCGATCTCCCCTTTGCGTTTGGCGATGAACTCACGTAGCTGCTCGTCGATGCCAGGGTCGATACCGGGGTCGGGGTACTCCTCGAGCACCTTCTTCCAACGGGCTGCTGCGACGACATCGGTGGTCTTTGCGCCCATGCGATTCCATCGATCGAAGTTCTCGGTCGATGAGATCCACGGCCTGTAGAAACCGGTCCTGTAATTGCGCAGCGTGTGCTCGGCGCCGAGGAAGTGGCCGCCAGGACCAACTTCCCTCATGGCGTCCATCGCGAACGCCTCCTCGTTGACAGGGAAGCCTCTCTCGAGAATCCACTCGAACATGCGGAGCGCTTCGACGTCGATGATGAACTTCTCGTACGACGCGAGCAGCGCGCTCTCCAGCCAGCCCGCAGCATGCAGGACGAAGTGCACGCCGCCGAGGATGGTCGGCCACATGCACATCATCGATTCGTAGGCCGCCTGGGCGTCCGGAGATTTCGAAGAAGTCAATGCGCCGCCGCCGCGGAACGGGATCCGGTAGTGGCGAGCCATCTGCGCGCTCGCGAGGATGCCCATGGCCGACTCAGGCGTGCCGAAGGCCGGGCTGCCTGACTGCATGTCGGTGTTGGTGAGGAACGATCCGTAGACACAGGGCGTGCCGGGGCGCATCAGCTGGACGAGCGCGATGCCCGCGAGCGCCTCGGCACTCTGCTGAGCGACGGCGCCTGCGAGGCCCATCGGGGACATCGCGCCGGCCATTAGGAACGGCGTGACGATCACAGGCTGCCCCGCCTCTGTGTACTCGAGCAACGCGCCCAGCATCCGGTCGTCGTACCGCAGCGGGCTGTTGACGTTGATGAGGCTCATCACCGCGGGGGTCTCTTCGATCTTGTCGCGGCCGCCGAACAGGATCGAGGCCATCTCGATCGTATCGCGGGCGTTCTGATCCGAGATGACGCTGCCCATGAACGGCTTGTCGGTCCAGCGCATATGGGAATAGAGCATGTCGAGGTGCCTTGTGCCGAGAGGCAGATCCTCGGGCTCGACTGTCGTGCCTCCCGCGCAGTGGATCTGGTCGATGGCCTGCGCCATCTTGTCGAAGTTGTTGAAGTCCTCGATGGTGGCACCCCGGCGTCCGCGCTCGAGGTCGGTGATGAACGGGGGCCCGTAGACAGGAGCGGTCACCACGTTGTTGCCGCCCAGGGTCACCGTCCGCATCGAATTCCTCGCCTGGAGGTTGAAGGTCGAAGGCGTCTTGGCTGCCATCTCCATGATGAAGTTGCGGTCGAAGCGCACGCGCATACCGTCGACGGCCATCCCGGCCTTGGCGAACAGCTCGCGCGGCCGCTCGTGCAGGAAGTCGACCCCGATCTCCTCGAGGATCGTCATCGCCTGCCCGTGGATCGCCTCAACGTCCTCGCCGGACAGGATGTCGTACGGCTTGAGGCGGTTCTTCCACATGGTCCTCAATCTTGCATCACCCGACTGAAGGGCGGCCGGCACGGCGCCTGGGGGTCAAAATCGGTCCGTATCGGATCGCGGCGTCCTGTGCTAACGTAAGTCCTGCCCATTGGGGTGCTTGGTCCCGCCTGCGGACCCCCTTTTTGAACTCAGGTGACTCCTATTTCACGCCTAACCAACCTGTGGCGAACCTCTAGGTCCGCGTAGATGAGCACGCCCAACCCTGGCGACGTTCTCCCTCTGTGGAATCCGGACATCCCGGGCGAGGAGATCCAGGCCGGCAGGCTTGGCATCCGCGTCCGCCCGGGCACGCCGGCCGCCCTGAAGGTGTCGGCGCTCGAAGCGGCAGGAGGGGCCGAGCTCCTGCGGCAGGTCCTCGAAGAGCAGAAGAGCATCGATGGCATCTACACGGTCGTCAAGCCCGACAAGCCACTTGAGTTCATCGGCCAGGTCAAGCAGACCCTGCTGACCGGCCGGCTCGGACGGACCCCACAGGGCCTGGCCCTTGAGATCACCGACTGGCAGGACCTGGATGGCGAGTTCGAGATGGAGAAGAACCGCCTGCGGCTCCGGTACCAGGAGCTGCTCCTCGTCAAGGAGTGGGATGGCGACCTGGAGGGGTTCACCGCCATCGTCCTGCGCGAGGAAGCGAAAACGCTCCCGATCCTCGACTCCACGATGCGTTTCATCGAGCACCTTCGCGACTTTCGCGAGAAGCTCGCCGAGGCCGCGGTCAGGCGCTACGAGGCCACCGAGCAGTGGATGGAATGCCCGAAGTGCGAGGCCGAGGTGCCAACCGCCAGCAGCATCCACTGCCCCGAATGCGGCGAGGACATGCGTGGCGGCGAGTACGTCCGCGCGGTTCTCCACCTGGTCGATGACGCAGAGGGCAGGATCTATCGCGGCATCGACTCGCTGACCGTGCGCTCGGCCGGCTATCCCGAGTACCGCGGCATGTCCCTCGACCGCATCCAGGGCTCCAACCTCTGGGTCAGCTTCCGGCGGTACGACCCATTGCCGGATGAGGGGATCGTGCTGCCGACTGCGAGCGTCGAGATGTTCGAGGCGCAGCGCTCGGTGATCCGCCAGCTGCAGATCGGCAGCCCGCGAAGCGGGGCGCTTGCCGCTGAGCTCGCTGACACGGGGTGGCTCGGCAGCCCCCCTCGGGTGACGCTCGACGGCAAGAAGGCGCATCACCTCCCCGACCCGAACGAGGAGCAGGCAGAAGCCGTCGCTCGCGTGATGGGCATGCGTCCTGGCCAGATCTACCTCATCCAGGGCCCGCCGGGCACCGGCAAGACGACGGCGATCGTCGAATCGATCAGGCGCATCCTGGCACGTAACCCCAACGCCTCGATCCTGCTTTCGTCGCACTCGAATGACGCAGTCGATACAGGGCAGGAGCGCCTGCTGGGCTTCTCTCACGTGCGTCAAGCGCGTGTCGCGGAGCCGGGCAAGGTGCCGCGGCGACTACGCCCAACGATCGTCGAAGGGGACGACCTCGAGCCCTACAACCTGGTCGCCGGCACATGCAACCGTCTCGCCATCGACTCGCGGCTTCGATTCAAAGTCTTCGACTGGCTGATCCTCGACGAGGCCAACAAGGTTCGCGCCAACGAGGCGCTCGCGCTCATGCCTCTCGCCAAGCGCTGGGTGATGATCGGCGACCTCAAGCAGCTGCCGCCCGTGATGGAGGAGGCTGCGTCCACGTTCAAGGTCGAGCAGCCGCTCGACGAGATGGTCAGGGACGAAAGCTTCTATGGATGGATCTGGGACAAGGTCCCGGCCAGCTCCAAGATCATGCTGCCGCGCCAGTACCGCATGCGCGAGCCGATCGGCCGCGTCGTCTCAGACCTCTTCTACGGCGGCAAGCTCATCCACGAAGCTCCGCATCAGCGCATGCCGCTGCCATGGCCGTTCGATCGTGAGCTGGTCTGGGTGGACACCGGTGCGCAGGACGAGTATCGCGATGCCCAGCGTTCGGTCGCCAACGAGTTCGAGGTCGCGCTCTGCAAGGACATCACCTCGATCATCCGGCGCCGCGTGCGCAAGGCCAAGCTCGCCGTGATCGCGATGTACGCCTCGCAGGTGAACCGGCTTTCGTCAGCCCTCAAAGGCATCGTGCCGCCCGAGGACATCGAATCGGTCGACGCTTTCGAAGGCCGCGAGTCGGACGCAGTCATCCTCTCGCTGGTGCGTTCCAACGATCGCGCAGCGATCGGATTCCTCAACGACCCCAACCGTGTGAACGTGGCCATCTCCCGCGCCAAGAAGCTGCTCGTGATCGTCGGCGACTCCAAGACGGTGATCGGTGGCGCTCCGGAGCTGTTCGGGCCGCTCTTCGAGCACGCGAAGCAGGAGGGACTGGTGGCCGGAGTCGGCGCTGTCGTCACCGCCTGCCAGCGAGTCGGCATTCGCTCCCAGGTTCAGCGCCTGTCCCGGCCCCATCGCGGAGAGCGGCGCGCCCGCCGCCGCCGGCGCGGCCAGCGCCAGGACGGCGCCGCCAATGGCGAGGCAGCAGCTACCGACCACGTGGACGGCGTCACTTCCGCGATCGACGATCAGGTCGAGGTCATGTCCAATGGGGGCACGGAGTCGTCAATCTCCCTGGCGGACGCTCAGGCGGATGCGGCGCCGAGTGCACCGATTCGCGCGCAACCGCCAACAGAGGCCGACTCTCCGCCTTAAGCTTCGCGGTGCCCGATGGCTGAAGAGTGCGTGTTTTGCGAGATCCTCCGCGGCGATTCGCCTGCCACTTTTGTCCACCAAGACGACACCGTCGTCGCCTTCATGGACATTCAACCCATCACCCATGGGCACATCATCGTGGCCCCGCGTGAGCATGCGGTCCTGATGTCGGACCTGAACGAGACCGCGGCGATGCGGACGTTTCGAGTCGCCCGCCAGATGGCCCAGGTCGTCCGCGACTCGCTCGGCGCCGGCGGCGTCAACCTGTTCGTCGCCGATGGCGAGCTTGCGTTTCAAGACGTTCCGCACTTTCACGTTCACGTCATCCCCAGGTATCCGAATGACGGATTCGGCCTCACGTTTCCGCGGGACTACACGGACACCAGGAGCCGCGCCGAGCTGGAGGCCATCGCCTCCGCGATTCGGAACGCCTCAGGCCAGTAGGTTTCCTACCCGGCGACTGTCACTTCGATCTCGATCGTGAGCACGATCAGGTACGCCGGGCACGCCTGGCCGGGAGAGCAGTCCGGACCCGCAGTGGCGTCGATCTGCGCCTTGCCTGGAGCGACGGCCTTGAACCCTGCGAGCGTGACGCCGCGAGCGGCCGAAGCTGCCGGGTTGACGATCGGGGCGAGCACGGACTGATCGCTCGACCGCACACCGCTCCAATTGGTCATCCCGGGCCTGGCATGGAGCACGACCGCCAGGGTCTGGCCCGCCCGCAAAGTGACGGAACGAGTGGTTTCGGTGACAGTGACATCGAAGCCGGCGCCAGGACTGGTGGACGGCGTGCTGGTAGGCTGGGCGGCTCCGCCGCCCGCGGTGCCGCAACCGCTGAGGACCAGCGCCGCCAGCATCAAAACGAATACGGCCTTCATGTCCAACGTAACGCTCTCCGGGGAATTCGCGTAACACACCAGTGGCAATGACCTCCGCATCCCGATCGGTCACCGCTCTCCTGAAGAAGGTGGGCCTTTCCGCCATTCTTGTCGTTCTCGCGGCCTCTTGCGCAAGTGGTGGCACGCCCGTGGTGGAAGTGACGCCCTCCCCTGTGGAGGGGGCGCTGGGCCAGGGCCTCATCGCTTACGTGGCGGCCGACGGCCTTGGTGTGCTGGACCCCGCGACCGGCAAGAACACAGTGGTGTCTCCGCTGCCGGCAGGGGGCGCGTTCAGGATCTCTGGGCCTGTATGGGCGCCAGCGCCCGGACTGTCATATCCCGTCCTGTATTTCACGATCCACGATGACCGGCCGGCCGAGCTGCGAACGACGGCCGGCGTTGTGCCCTATGACTGGCTCTTCCGGGTCGACCCCTTCGCCGGCACGATCGTCCCTCTTGCCGCTTCGTACGACTTCCAGAGCGAGGGTCCCTTCGGCATCGTCGCCAACGGCCACTACCTGGCGCTGACCGTCGGATGCTGCACCAGCTACGAGGTGGATGCGCTCGACCTGACCAAGTCGACGGCCGGCATCAAGGTGATGACCAAGCCGCCGACCCAGGCGGCCCTGTTCACCGAAGGCGCGGCGCCACGGGATAGCGGGCTGGTCGCAGTCCGCGCCTTCGCCACCGGCCTGTGGTACTGGCTCAACCTGGACGCGAACGTCCTGCATGCCTTTCCGCTCAAGCTCGGCCCGGACGACGGACCGATCGCAATCAGCCCTGACGGCACGACCGTTGCCGTGTCCCGACCGGACCACGGACCGGTCATCGAGCCCATCGATGTCAACGTGCCGATCGCCGGCGCCACCAGCTCACCTTCGACCACCCCTTCAACCGGCACGCCATCTCCATCCGCCGCCCCGCGTCCAGTCAACTCGAAGCTGCCCCACGCCGACGCGCTGGCCTGGAGTCCCGACGCGACGCTACTGGCGCTGGCAGTGAACGGCGGGATCCAGATCTACCGA
>JAYUFT010000203.1:0-4490 GCA_043738605.1 Candidatus Dormiibacterota bacterium
GCGTGGTGACGCGCCTGTCCAGCCTGACGTGCGAAGCCAAACCCTGACTCCTCCCCTCCGCGTCGACCGACCGATATGCGGCCGATATACCGCGGGAACCGTAGCACCGCCCCGGTAGGCCGTCAAACAAACGGTGGTGGCGATCCTCCCCACTCGCTGGGGAGGTCGGCCCGGCCGAAGGCCCGGCCGGGAGGGGAGCTGGAGTCTCGGCACGGCCTCGAGGGCATGTGATCAGCCTCGGGCTTGGGCCATCCAGCGGGTGAGCCGCTCCGAGTCCAGCACCTCGACCGCGCGCTCCCAGCGCATCTTGTAGTAGCCGCGAAAATCGAAGTCGACGGCCGAGATCTTGGCCTGGATGGCGCCCCAAAGCGTCCAGCCGATGTCCGACATCAACGCAAAGAGGTTCATCCGCGCCAGCTGCTGCGGATTCTCAATACCGAAGTAGGCAGCGCAGAGTGCAGCCCGCAGGTCCTGGTCGAACTCCGCCTCCTGCGCCGTGTTACCGAGGTCGAAGCAAGGGTCGTTGTTGCCGCTCAGCTCGTAATCGACAATCCGGAGGGCGTCGCCGTCGTCGATGAAGTTCTCGCACAGGAGGTCGTTGTGGCAAGGCACTGCCGGCAGAGCCCCGCTCTCTACGGCTTCTTCGATGCGTGCGATCATGGGCAGCCGGTCGCGATAGCCGGACGGAATCGTCACCGCGTGCTCCTCGACGAGTTGGAGGTAGTCCTCGATCAACCGGAACATGTTGAAGTCCTTGAGGAACCGCGGCGAGGCGTGAAGCCGGCGAAAGGAGCCGGCCACGCGCGAAGCCATCTCTGCTGACTGCAGGCTCGCCGCCGACATCGTCTGGCCAGGTATGAACTCGAGAACGAGGGCATCGAGGCTCGGGATGTGCTCCAGGACGCGAGGGCCGATGCCGGTGGTCGCGGCGGCCTTGGTGTTGAACACCTCGTTGGCCCGGTCGATCGACAGCAGCTCGGTGGATTGACCGGGTATGCGCATCACGTACTTCTTGCCATCGGCCTCGACGAGATAGTTCTCGTTGGTAAGGCCGCCCGAGAGCTGCGAGATAGTCGGCCTCTGGCCTTTCCATATAGAGACCAGCGCGACGGCCGCGTCGATGCGCGATGTCATCGAGCCGCACCCAGTCTGGAGATCACCGCGTCCGATGTCACAGTCGCAGAGACGAGGTTCCCGAACACCTCGACGTGCACCTCGCCGCCCGGCCCAATCTCTTTGGGCAGGTATGAGTACGCGATGTTCTTCCGGGCCGTGAACCCATAAGCGCAGCTGCGGATTCGGCCGACAACGCCATCGGCGCTATGCACGGCCTCGCCGCCATAGATCGGGAGGTACTCCTCTCCCCCGACCGCCAGCGTGCGCAATCGCCTCTTGATGCCGGCTTTTCGTGCGGCGACCAGCGCGTCACGGCCGTTGAAATCGCCCTTGTCCAGCTGCACGCAGAAGCCGAGACCGGCCTCGAACGGGTTGTCGAGCAGCGTCAGGTCGGTTCCGTAGTACCTGTAGCCCTTCTCCATGCGCAGCGAATCCAGCGCTCGGTACCCGCCTGGGCGAATGCCGAACATGCGGCCGGCCGCCATCAGGCGATCCCACACCTGTATCGCCCATCCCGGGTCGACGTATAGCTCCCAGCCGAGCTCGCCGACGTAGGTGACGCGCTGCGCGAGCACCGCCGCGCCGCCGATGGGAAGCGGCCGCGCGTGCATGAACGGAAATCCCTCCTCCGACACGTCGGCGTCGGTCACCTGGCCCAGCACGTCGCGCGAGCTCGGACCCCACATGCCGATCACCGAAAGCTCATCCGTTGTCTCCCGGAGGTTTACGGGCGCGTCGCCGTCGCGCAGCTGCATGCGCAGCCAGCCGAGGTCGCTGTTGACGTAGCCGGCGCCCGTGACGACGCGGAAATGGTCTTCGGCCAGACGAGTCACGGTGACATCGGCCGCCATCCCGCCGTTCTTCTCGAGGAGCTGGGTATAGATCACCGAGCCCGGCGGGCGGTCGATTCGGTTCCCGGCGGCCCGCTCGAGCAGGGTCAGGGCGCCAGGGCCGCTAACCTCGAACTTTCCAAACGAGGTCATGTCGATGATGCCGACTCGCTCGCGAAAAGCGCGGTGCTCCTCCGCAAGCACATCGAAGTACGGCGGCCGTGTCCAGCCGAAGCGGCGCTGGTCGGCGCCGGCGCGGCGCCAAGGACGCCCCGGTTCGAGGTAGTCGGCGCGCTCCCACCCATGCTTGACGCCGAAGACGGCGCCGTCGTCTTGAAGTCGCTCGTGCAGCGCGCTGGTCCGCCGCGGCCGGCCCCATTCGTCGGAATCGAGCGGGTAGCGCAGGTAGTAGTAGTAGCGGTAGGCCTCGCGTGCGAGCTCGGCCGCATAGCGATGGTCTCGATGCACCGGTCCAAACCGCCATGGCCGGTATGGGTGGAGGTCGAGCTCCGCGGAACCGGTCGTGATCAGCTCCGCGAGCGATCGGCCGATGCCGCCTCCGCCACCGAAGCCATTGAGCGAAAGGCCGGCCGCGAGGTAGAGGCCGCGCACACCTGGTACGGGCCCGACCAGAGGATTGGAGTCTGGAGTCATCGCGTCGGGGTGGCAGACCAGCTTGACGATGCCTGCCTCGCCCATGAACGGGAACCGCCGCGCAGCGCCGGCGAGAAGCGGCTCGAAGCGCGCCTGGTCGGGAGGCAACGAGGTACCTGCGTGATCCCACGGCACCCCATCGATCCAACGCGCCACCGGGTTCGCCTCGTAGCCGCCAAGGACGACGCCGCCCGCCTCGGACTTCCCATAGATGAGGTTGTCCGGGTCGCGAAAGCACGGCATGTCGTGAGGCAGCTCGTGCCCAGGCACCGCGAGCAGTGCCGCGTGCTGGTGGTCCACCGGCGTCGAGACCATGAAAGCGCCTGCCATCGCGGCAATCTGTGGCGCCCAGATCCCGCCCGCGATGACGATCACCTCTGCCTCGATGCGACCGGCATCGGTCTGCACCGCCTTGACGGCACCTTTGTCGGTCAGCTCGATGCCGGTGACGCGCTGGTGCGTGAGGATGGTCGCTCCAAGCTTTCGCGCCGCCGACGCGAGGGCATGGGTGGCCGTGTGTGGGTCGAGATGGCCGTCGCTCGGAACCCAGACCGCTCCGTAGAGAGAGCGCGTGGTGATCGCCGGCATGAGACGAGCGGACTCCTCGGCTGAGATGAGCTCGACGTCGAGCCCGATCCCGCGCGCCCGGCTGACGCCTCGCTGGAGCTCTTTCAGCTGGTCGGCGCTCGACGCAAAGCGCAGGCCGCCGACCTTCTCAAAAACACCGAGCTCCTCGTACAGCTCGATGCTGTAGCGACGGAAACGCATCATCGTCGGCGATGGGTTGAACTGCGTGACCAGGCCTGCCGCGTGACAGGTCGAGCCGCTGGTCAGCTCGTCTTTCTCAACCAGGGCCGTCTCGCTCCACCCCGCTTTGGCGAGGTGGTACGCGACGCTGGCTCCGGTGATCCCGCCACCCACTACGACTGCTCTGGCGCGGTCCATTCGAATTCGAACTCTAGTCCGGGAGCGGCTGACCGCGGGTTTCGGGCAGAAGCAGCAACACAGTTGCACCGAGTAGGGCGATGATCCCGACCAGCGCCAGTGCGTGGCCGAGCCCCATGGCCTGCGACAGGAGGCCAACAACTTGCAGTCCGGCAATGCCGCCAAGGGCTCCGAAGATGCCGGCGATCGCCTCAGCGGACGCCCGTGCCCGCGTTGGATAGAGCTCTCCAGACCATGCGCCCAGCACTGGAGTCGAGGCACTAGCCAAAGCACTCCAGAGTAAGTTGCCAACCACGAAACCTAGAGTGCCGGTGACAAAGCTCACGGCGGCGGCGAGGGTAGAAGCAAACGTGAGTACGACGGCAGGCGCTCTTCGCCCGAAACGGTCACTCAAATAGCCTCCCGGCAAGTACGACACCAAGGCGGCTATGCCTGCGAAGAAGATCACGATGCTGATGGCGGCCGGGGTGAACCGCAACACCGAACTCGCGAACAGAGGGTAGAAAAGCCCCGCGGGTTCCTGAAGGACGGCGACGAGGGCACTCATTGCAGCAAACGTTGCAACCCGCCGACGCCACGGCGATCGGAGCAGGAGGCGTAGGGCAGAACCGCCCCGCGGCACGCGACTCCAGGTTCGACCCTCTGGCAACTGAGTCCAAATCAGCGGCGCGATGAGCACGCCGACGCCTCCGGCGGCGAAGAGCCAGCGCCAGTTGGGCGCAAGAATCGGGTAGGCGATGATCGCGATTAAGACACCCGCGCCGCTCAAGATTGCCAGTACACTGACCGCCAGGCCGCGACGCCCTGGTGGCGCCTCTTCGACGATGAGTGCCGTAGCGACGGTGCCGACCAAAGCCTCAAAGCACACTGCCACCAGCCTCATCAAAGCGAGCGATAGAAGGGAAGGTGCGAAGGCGCTCGCGAAGTTCGCTAACGAGGCGCCCG
>JAYUFT010000204.1:0-4473 GCA_043738605.1 Candidatus Dormiibacterota bacterium
TGGATGCAGGGTCGCTTGACGACTACTCCTACAACCTCAAAACCGGCGGCGGGGTGCGCCTTGGCTTTCCCGGGGCGAAGTCCCAGACGTTGTCCCTCACCGACGGGGTCCAGATCGTCCAGGCGAAGGATTTCGCCGAGGTCACACGGCTGTATTTGGCCGGCTGGGAGCTGGGGAGCCCTGGCCGTCCAGGCGTCCGAGTCCATTTTCCGGGCACCCGCCAGGAGCGCCTCGCTCCCGCGGACGAGGTGTACGCCCGGACCCGCCCGGAGGAACCGCCCGCGTAACCCCACGGGGGATTCGGGCGTTGGTGTGGGTGGGCAACGTAGAATCCACGTCGCCCCCCAATCATGTCTAGAGACATTCCCGAAACCATCAAAACCAAGGGCGGCCACAGGCCTCGGGCCAGGATCCACGCGGACTGGTCTCCGATCGGCCAGAGGCTGCGGCGCAACTTGAGGCTGCGCGTGCTGGGCGTCGTCCTGGCGCTGCTCCTCGTGGTTGGCCTCGCCGCCGACGCGTACGCGCAGTCCTTCTTTGACAGCCTGCCCTCGATCCAGGGCCTCGACAGCGCGGTCTTTTCGGGCGATACCGTCATCACCGACAGCAAGGGCGTCATCCTCGCCGACGTCGGCGACCAGGGGAACCACCGCCTCGCCGTCAAGCTCAAGGACATCAACCCGACCGTCATCAAGGCGACGGTCGCCATTGAGGACAGGGGTTTCTACTCGAACCCCGGCTTCGACAGCGCGGCCATCATCCGGGCTGCATACGACAACGTCCGCGCCGGACACATCGTGAGCGGCGCCAGCACGATCACTCAGCAGCTGGCGAAGCAGCAGTTCCTGACCCCTGACCAGTCGGTATCTCGAAAGTTGAAGGAGCTGGCGCTGGCCTACGAGCTGAGCCAGACGTACACGAAAGATCAGATCATGGAGCTCTACCTCAACAAGAGCTTCTACGGGTCGCAGTCGTACGGCATCGAGGCGGCGGCGGAGGGCTACTTCCACATCCATGCGTCACAGCTGGACCTGGCGCAGGCGGCGGTGCTCGCAGGACTGCCGCAGGCCCCAACCGAGTGGAACCCGGTCCTTCACCCCGACGCCGCCAAGCTGCGGCAGACCGAGGTTTTGCAGGCGATGGTCCGGTCCAACTTCATCACGCAGGAGGAGATGGACACGGCCACGGCCGAGAAGCTCGTCTACCACGCTCCGATCAACAGCTTCAAGGCGCCCCACTTCGTGGACTTTGTGCTGGCTGAGCTGCGGCAGCTCGGGTTCCAGCCCGGAGTTCAGCAGCTTTACGTCAAGAGCACGCTCGACTATCACATGCAGCAGATTGGCGAGAGCGTGGTGCGCTCCAACCTCGCGAGCAACATCTGGCGCGACCGGGCGGGTCAGCTCTCCTCGGGACTGATCGCCGAGGACCCCAAGACAGGAAACATCCTGGTCATGGTCGGGTCGCCGAACTACAACGCCGCTGCGGGCCAGATCAACTACACGACCATCCCTCGCAACATGGGCTCGTCGATGAAGCCATACACGTATGGAGCTGTCATCAATGCCCGCGCGGCGACTGTCGACACCCCCGTGTATGACGGCCCGAGCCCGCTCATCTACAAGGATGCGTACAGCACCACCAAGTTCTACAACTACGATGGCCGGACTCACGGCGTACTACCTCTGAAGAAGGCGATGGGCAACTCGCTCAACATCGCCGCGGTCAAGGTCGAACTTTCGATTGGAGTGCCGGCGGTGCTCACTTACATGCGCAACCTCGGGGTGCTGCCTCGGTACATCGCGCCGAACGGCAAGTACGACACCAAGGCGCCCACTGCTGTCTACGGACCGAGCCTCACGCTCGGCGGTTACCCCATCGCTCTGATCGAGCACGTCGGCGGCATGGCCACGTACGCGGACCTGGGCGTTTACCACACTCCGGAGTCGGTCCTGTCAGTGACCGACTCACACGGCAATGTGCTGTATGCCACGCACCCCAACCAGCGCGCGCGCGCGGCGCTCGATCCGGGCGTGGCCTACATCATGGCTCAGATCATGTCGGACGACCAGAACCGCTGCATGATCTTCGGCTGCAACAGCGCGCTGCACTGGTCGGACCGCCAGGTGGCCGCCAAAACCGGCACGACCGACAACTTCAAGGACGCCGTGACTGTTGCCTTCACCCCCGACATCGCAGCGGCGATCTGGGTCGGGGATATCAAGAGCAACAACTACACGATGGTGTATGGCTCGGACGGCGTGTTTGTCGCCTCGCCGGGAATGCATACGTTCATCTCCCACGCGCTCGCGGGCGTCCCGGGCAACCGATGGTTCACCAAGCCCGCAGATGTCGTTGGCGGCCCGGGCAACAGCTGGTTCCTCACCGACACGCGCAACATCGCCAAGCTGCCCGGGGACGCCGGTCCGAAGCCGACGCCGAAACCGGTCCCGTTTGTCGTCCCGCCCGACCCCGGCGGTCCGGTCCTGGCCAGCCCGGCGCCGTCACCGCCTTGCATTCCGCCAAATCCGCCTAACTGTTGAGCCCTGTTCGGCTTTAGACGCCGAAGCGTCGCGCGACCCGGCCAATCGCTTTGGCTTGATTGATCGCCGGTAGACTTCATCGAGAGTGACCACCAACCCCCTCTCAGTCGTGACCGAGCAGCTGCCCAAGAGCCAGGTCGGAATGACGATCGAGGTGCCCGCGGAGACGGTTGACGCCACCTATGACAGAGTCCTGAACCGGCTCACCTCGAAGGCCAAGATCGAAGGCTTCAGGCCGGGACGCGCACCCCGATCGCTCGTGGAAGCGCGGCTCGGTTCCGCGGTGGTCAGGGAAGAGGTGGTCGAGCTGATGGTGCCGGAGGTCATGCGCCAGGTGCTTCAGGAGGGCGCGATCGATCCGATCGAAAGCCCCGACGTCGAGGTGCTCGAGCTGGAGCGGGGCAGGCCCGCGCGGCTGAAGGCGACGGTGAGCGTGATGCCCGAGGTGAAGCTCGGCGAGGTGCCGAAGCTCGAGGAGCCGATCAACCCGATCGAGGTCACCGAAGAGATGGTCGAACGCCGACTCGAAGATCTGCGTGAGCCGCAGGCGGAGATCACCCCGGTAGAGCGCGAAGTTCGGTTGGGCGACATCGTAGTGATCGATGTCGAGGTCGACGTCGACGGTGATGTCGTCGAGTCGGAGACGCGCAAGGCGATGGAAGCAGAGCTGAAAGACGGCGTGCTGCTGCCGGACCTCCTTGCTGTGATTCCGGGAGCGAAGGTGGGCGAGACGCGATCGGCAGTGGTGAAATTTCCCGAGGACTACAGCGAGCCGAAGCTTGCCGGCAAGGACGCGACCATCAAGGTCACTGTCCAGGGCGTCAAGGAGAAGGTGCTGCCCGCCCTGGACGATGAGATGGCCAAACAGCTCAGCAACGGCGAGCACGAAACCGTGAAGTCGTTCCGCCAGTCGACACGGGACGCGCTGGAGGCGTCGGCCAAGGAGATGGCGAGGCTCGACCGCGAGCAGGCGCTCGTCAAGGGTCTGGTCGAGTCTTCGAGCGTGGACGTGCCGGTGGCGCTGGTCGATCGTGAGCTGACCAGCCAGCTGGAATCCATGGAGCGGACGCTCAGCCGCCAGGGGTTGAAGCTCGAGCGGTACTTCGAGTACATGGGCAAGAACATCAACGATTGGGTCGAGGAGGAGAGGCCGGCCGCCGAGCAGCGCCTGAAGGTCGATCTCGTGCTGGGCGAGTACGCGAAGCGGCAGGACCTCGAGCCGTCGGACGAGGACGTCGCGAGCTTCCTCGAAGAGCAGGCGGGCCAGGACGATGAGCTCAAGGGCCAGGTCGAGGAGCTGAAGAAGAGCGAGAGCGCGCGGAGGTATTTCGCCTCACGGCTCCGGCGGCGGCGCGTGCTGGATCGCCTGGCCGCGGAAGCGCCTGCTTCCAAGTAAGAGCCAGATCCCCGGGCTGACTTGACGGAACCAGGGGGAGGCGTGTCTAGAATGACGTTGTGCACGACATGACCCGGATACAACGCCCCGAGAGCTACCTGGTGCCGATGGTGGTCGAGAACACGGGGCGCGGCGAGCGCGCCTTCGACATCTACTCTCGCCTGCTGAAGGACCGCATCGTCTTCATCGGTACGCCCATCGACGACCAGGTCGCGAACCTGGTGGTCGCGCAGCTCCTTTTCCTGCAGTCCGAGGATCCCGACAAGGAGATCTCGCTCTACATCAACAGCCCGGGCGGCGGGGTGACCGCGGGGCTGGCGATCTACGACACCATGCAGTACATCCGGCCGGCGGTGTCGACGATCTGCATCGGCATGGCCTACTCGATGGCCGCAGTCCTGCTGGCGGGCGGCGCCCACGGCATGCGCTATGCGCTGCCTCACGCCAACATCCTCATCCACCAACCGTGGGGCGGGATGCAGGGACAGGCGACCGACATCCAGATCCACGCCAAGGAGATCCTGCGCACGCGCGAGC